>NZ_JBVPGS010000039.1:0-263840 GCF_055816855.1 Ochrobactrum sp. PL_is483 | reverse complement strand
CGTGATGCCGCGCGCCTTTTCTTCCGGCGCTGCGTCGATCTGGTCATAGGCCTTGAAGTCACCAAAGTACTTCGTGATCGCTGCAGTCAGCGACGTCTTGCCATGGTCAACGTGACCAATCGTGCCGATGTTAACGTGGGGTTTCGTACGTTCGAATTTGCTCTTTGCCATCGCCGTTGTTCTCTTTGTTCTAGAACCGCTCAAGCGCCAGCACAAAAGCCTTTTGGCTTCCGGACCAGCATTTATGCCAAAACGGAACGGCGAACCGCCCGTCGATGATTCCTTACACGCCAAACCGCCCTGAAATTTTTGGAGCGGGTAGCGGGAATCGAACCCGCGTATTCAGCTTGGAAGGCTGCTGCTCTACCATTGAGCTATACCCGCGCACTCTTAACTCTGATCCGACAGTGGTGGAGGGAGTTGGATTTGAACCAACGTAGGCATAGCCAACGGATTTACAGTCCGTCCCCTTTAACCACTCGGGCATCCCTCCAGATATCACTATCAGCAGAGTCGAGCGACTAGGCATTTCCGCGGGGCTTCTGGCTGACTGTTGGGCCAGCCGTCGATCCGCGAGGGGCCTTATGACGATAAGCTTATCCGCTGTCAACAGGGTAAAAGCGAAAAGAATGCATGTTCACCCACAACGCCGTGGAAACATCGCCCGCCTCTGGCCGTCCATAGGGCAAGAAAGCCCGCTAAACCGGGCTTTGCGAATTATTTTGCAATCATAACAGCCTGATAGCATTTGCGGGGCAAGCCGCTATCTTCCGCCCTTCTAAAGAGCTATAAGCACGCCATGACCGATCAAAACCCGCCCCGCACACCAAAAGATTCTCATTATGCGCGCCTGCGCCGCCAGCATCGCGACCAGAAGGCCGTGACCGAAGGCAAATCACCGCGCAAGCCGCAACGCCCAACCATTTCGGCGAGCGCCGTGACGGAGGGAACCGTTCGCCTTTATGGCCTTCATACAGTTCGCGCCGCCGTGGAAAACCCGGAACGCAACATATTGCGCATGCGCGCCACGCGAAACGGCTTCGCCCGGCTGGAAATCGGAGAAGCCGAATCTCTTCCCTTCCCGGTCGAGATCGTCGATCCGCGCGATATAGACAAGGAAACGGGGTCCGAGGCTGTCCATCAAGGCGTCATGATCGAAGCAGAACCGCTTCGCGCCAGAAAACTGTCGGAACTCAAGGACAGCCCCCTGCTTCTCGTTCTCGATCAGGTGACAGACCCGCACAATGTCGGCGCGATCATGCGTTCAGCCGTCGCGTTTGGTGCTGGCGCGCTGATTACCACAAGCCGCCACAGCCCCCAGGAAACCGGCGTTCTGGCGAAAGCCGCCTCCGGCGCGCTTGAAATGATCTCGCATATCGAAGTGCGCAATCTCGCCGAAGCGATCGAAGAGTTGCATAGCCTTGGCTTCCAGACAATCGGCCTTGATTCGGAAGGTCCACTGGAGATGGAAGCCACCTTGTCCGGCGGACGAATCGCTCTGGTCCTCGGTGCAGAAGGCAAAGGCCTGCGCCAAAAGACGCGCGAAACCGTCACCGCGCTCGCCCGTCTCGACATGCCGGGTGAAATCAAGTCGCTCAATGTGTCGAATGCCGCAGCGATTTCCCTTTATGCCGCCGAGCGATATCTCCGCGCGCGTTGATTCGATTTTATTTTCCGATAAATGCCTCCCGGCCGGTTTCCTGCCGGGAGATATGGGACAAGCCAATCGGAGCCTGAATCAAAAGCGGCATATTGCGGTCACACGAGCGCGATTTTTAGAACAGGCTCTCAAGCGGTTGCGATATAGGTACGGATATCTTCCGCCTCGCGCTCGACATCCTCGATGCGCCGCTTCACTACGTCGCCGATTGAAACAATTCCCACGAGCTTGCCGCCTTCTTCCACCGGCATATGGCGGAAACGGCTTCGCGTCATGATCTCCATCACCTGATTGATTGTATGGTGTTCCCGGCAGACCTGCACTTTCGCGGTCATGACTTCGGCAACCGGCATGCTCATAGCTTTGGTTTCCTGTGCGGCGACAGCACGCACGACATCGCGCTCAGACAGAATGCCCTTGATTCGACCGGCCTCGTCGCACACCACCAGCGCACCGATCTTGTGTTTGTTCAACATCGCGACAGCGTGGGATAGCGTATCGGCAGGCGCGATTATCACCACATCCCTGCCCTTTGTTTCGAGAATCGATCTTACGGTCATGCCAAAGTCCCTCCAAGATTTAGCACTTGCTGCTTCGGACGCTCCAGCGCCGTATGAAGCAGAACGCAGTTCCTCCCACCACGTTCCATGATGGTGCGCTTCGAACGTCAGATTGGCAAGTGGCATCGAATGGGGAGACGGGAATCTATCGCCTCAGCACGGCATCATAACTGCGTGGGCGATCCATCAGCGAAATGCCGAAGAACCCGGCAATGAAGCCGCCTATATGCGCTTCCCAGGCAATGCCGGAAAAATCCGCGCCGCCCGTCGAATAAAGACCGGTGATGATGTTGATCACGAACCAGACCCCGACAAAAGTCAGCACAGGCTTCAGCGTCAGGGTCAGCCCTACCGGAAGAACAGGGCCTGCGAACTCCGATCTGCGCCCGTGGCCTATACGACGGAAACCATAGCGTGCGGCGGCACCCATCATGCCTGAAATGGCGCCCGATGCGCCCACCATCGGCGAAACGCTGTCTGGATAGATCGCATAATGGGTCAGGCCGGCAATCACCGAAGTGAATATCCAGAAAATAATCATCCGCCCGGTGCCGATGCGGCCCGCGAGCGGGGAGCCAAAGGCTGCCAGCCAGATCATGTTGACGGCAATATGAGCGATGCCGCCATGCATGAAGGAATAGCTGATCAGCGTGAAAAGCGCCGCCGGATCGGTAAAGCCATCCGCAAGAGAGAATCGTGCTGGAATAAGCGCGAAATTCAGCATGAACTCATAGTTCTGCTGCTCGCTGATGAGGTAGTTCTGATAGATATAGACTGCGGCGCACAGGCCGATCAAAGCTACCACCACGCCCGGAATATTGAATATCGGCTCGCTGCCGTCCGACTGTCGGTTGGTGCCGTTCATTTCCGGCTGGGGAACGCTCATGAACTGCTGCCCTTTACTTTATGCGAAACACCCGCAACCAGCTTGAAGCAGCCGTTTGCATGGGGTTGAACGTTGATAGGGCACAATTTGTTAAAAATAAAGGCCGACGGAGGTTCCCGACCGGCCTTGACGCGAACAGAAATCTTTCGCGAAATTCAAATCTGGAGCTCAGAAAAACGCCAAGCAAGTCAAAGGCTTCGTCTGAAGTCTCATCAAAGCGCGTCTTTTAAAATTGCGCAACCATTACTTATTATTAACCTTAACGAACGAGCCCGGTGGATGAAGAAAGGGTTAAACTGGCATACTCGCCGTTAATACTATTTTAATGCGTTCAGCAGCGGAGCCAGCTTCCGCCTTTCACGAACAAACCAACGGCGCAAGATGAAACACCGCAGTACGATCGCGATTTTCAGCGAATGGCAGCGCTTGGCCCGCACGGAACGCGGCACCTTTCGCGCACCGACACGCGAACGGATCGAGCCGCGCAAGCTCGGACGCCATCTATCCGATCTCTTCTTCCTTGAAGCTGACAAACACGGCGATTTGTCGTTTCGTCTGGCGGGAACACGCATCTGCACCCTTTTCGGGCGGGAACTGAAGAACACCCGGTTCCTCTCGCTCTGGTCGGAGCGTGATCGAACAGCTCTCCGCGAACTGACGCAAAACGTGACTTCCCTTGAGATCCCTGCCCTCGTTTCGCATGCCGGAATCAGCATGTCCGGACGAAGCCTCAGGCTTGAAATGTTCCTCGCCCCGCTCGAAACGCCCGGCGTGCGGACAAGTCTTCTCGGCAGCATCGCCGTGCTTGATTCCGTCACATGGGTCGGCGCCGACCCAATCGTGCTCGGCCATTTGAACTCTATCGAGCCGGTGGCGCCCGATCTGATTCTGGCCGACGACATCCGGAAATCGGCAGCCATCAGGGTCAACGCCCCTCGAACAGGCCGGGAGTGGACGAATATTCGCCTGACGGAGCCGCATGCGGCGCCCAAACTTCGCGTCATCAAGGGCGGCAAAGCCTGAAACCCGGTTGAAATCGCGATTTCTCTTTATCGACGGCTACTATATTGTCACGGGTAATGAGAGTGCGGAAATTCGGAATGGATCGACTTTGATGAACAGATTTGCTGCGGCATCTTCTGCGACCACTGTGCGGCAGGAAAACTTCAACGCCGTGAATGTCGATCTCAACGGTCGTTACATGTTGGAAGATCGCAGCGAATTTCCATGCATTATCAAGCGTATGTCGCCCGGCACGGCCCTGTTGAGCGGCATAGCGACACCGCGAAACGGCGAGCGGATCATCGCCTATGTCGACCATGTGGGGCGGATTGAAGGAATTGCCAATGAGGTTACCTCTGAAGGCTTTCACATTCTCCTGTCGACCTCCGAACAGAAGAAAGACAAGCTTTCCGCCCAGCTGACCTGGCTTGCCAACAAGCACGAACTTGCTCTTCCTGAGGACCGCCGCCACGAACGCGTTGCCCCGCGCAAGACCCGGCACAACATCACTTTCGGCGACGGTACGCAAAGACTGTGCCGCATCGCCGACCTTTCGCTTTCCGGTGCGGCTATCGAAAGCGAGTTCAAGCCCCCGATCAAGAGCGGCGTCATGCTCGGGCCGATCCGGGGCACTGTCGTCCGCCATTTTCAAGGTGGTTTCGCAATCGAATTCGCTACCATCCAGACCAGCACGACACTGGACAATCTTTTTGGCTGAAAGCCGCTGGTCCAAAGATGAATTCGCGTCAAGGTTACGGAATGGCAAACCCCAAAAAGGCCGGAATCACAGAAAAGCCACAAAAACAGCCCAGTTTGCCCTGAATTTGTCCGTTCGTTGACAAAAAGTTTCAGCGTTAATTGCACTTTTAATCGAATTTGACTCGCATTTTCGCGCGTAAATTTGCGTGCCTTCAAATTGTCTAAGTCATCTTGGTCCCCAACAGGGAGACAAAAGAATGACGAAGCAGACCATCATCGCAGCCATTTTGATGCTGCTGGGAATCGGACTGGCAGAAGCCGCAAGCCCCGCCTCCAACTCACCGTGGATGACCACCGGCGAACGCACGTCGCAGCCAATCGGCCATTATGAATTCTGCGACCGCTACAAGTCCGAATGCAATATCACCAGCCGCAACAGCAACATGCTGAAGCTGACGCCGGAAATCTGGAAGCAGATCATCACGGTCAATGCGAGCGTCAACGAAAAGATCGCGCCGATGACCGACATGGAAGCCTGGGGCCGCGAGGAATATTGGGAATATCCGACGACGGTCGGCGATTGCGACGACTATATGCTTTTAAAGCGTCGCGAGCTGATGGCGCTCGGCATCCCGGCCAATACGCTGCTTTTCACGGTTGTCCGCCAGCCGAATGGCGAAGGCCACGCGGTTTTGACCGTCCGCACCGACCGCGGCGACTTCATTCTCGACAATCTCGATAGCCGCGTCCTCGCCTGGAACAAGACCGACTATACCTATCTCAAGCGCCAGTCGGCCACCAACACCGGCAGCTGGGTCTCGATCAAGAGCGACCGCGAACTTCTCGTCGGCAGCATCAAGAACTGATCAAAAGGCCAAATCGAAAAGGACGGGAAGCCAGCCTCCCTCTGGCCCCGTCCTTTCCATTTCAGGCAGGTTCCAGGCCGCGCATGAAGGACCGCGCCTTCTCCACATAATGCTCTGCCGATAGTTTGAGTTTTTCCACCGCTGCCTCGTCCAGCTCCCGGAGAACCCTTGCTGGAGAACCGACGACGAGCGAATTATCCGGTATGTCCTTGCCCTCGGTCACAAGAGCCCCTGCCCCGATCAGGCAGTTCTTTCCGATCTTCGCTCCATTGAGAACGATCGCGCCCATGCCGATCAGCGTATTGTCGCCAACCGTGCAGCCATGAAGAATCGCCCGATGACCGATGGTGCAGCCCTTCCCCACCGTGAGCGGAAAGCCGATATCGGTATGCATGATAGTGTGTTCCTGAACATTGGTGTCGTCGCCAATGGTGATCGGCTCATTATCGCCTCGCAAGACAGCGCCGAACCAGAACCCGGCATTTTCACCCACGACGATCTTGCCGATCAGGGTCGCATCAGGCGCGATCCAGTTGCTGCTGCGGTCCGTGAATTGCGGCTTGTGACCGTTATAAGCATAGATCGGCATAGTTCTTCCTCCATCTGCAAACTCGATATTGAATCGCTAAGCCGTTTCAGGCGGCCAGACAAGCGCGGTTTCACGCTCTGTTAACCATAGAAGACAGATATTCTGGCCAAATGGAAACAGCACGCGACTACACCGCCTCGAAAACGAGCAACCGGCTCTTCGGCTGGCTGCTGCTGGCCGTTGTCGCGCTGGTTCTCCTTTCGGTCGCCATCAATATAGGCGGGCGCCTGCTCGGCCCGCTGATTGCCCGCGGCGGACATTCCGCCAGTACGCAAGCCTATGAGATCATCATCGGCAACAATGTCCTCTCGATTCCCGCCAATATGATCCGCTTCTCGAATCAACGGCGCGGCGGGGTGACGGGTCGCCTTGATCTTTATGCCCGCTGGCCGGGGCTTACCGGCTATACGGAACGCGACCGCGCCATCTTCAACCTTCTGACCCCGAAGCGGCACCTGATTTTCATGTCGATCGAACAGCGCACCATGTCCCGCGACATGAGCGGGCGTTACCTGCCGATCTACGCCGAACTGATAGATCCCGATGGGGAAGCCGCCCCCGGAAACCTGACGGCACACCGGTTTCTGGAAAACAGCGGCTACAAGGGCGAGGAACTGCTCCTGTCCGACACGAGCAGCGGCAAGCCGGAATTTGTCGCGCGATGCCTCGCCGACAGCGCGGCGGAAAGCTTCAATTCATGCGAACGCGACGTCCAGTTCGGACGCGACTTGCAGATACTCTATCGTTTCCCCCGCTCCATGCTGGGCGACTGGAAGTCACTGGACAAGGCGATCGTCGATTTCGCGAACACTCATCTTCTTGACGGCAAACGCACCGGCTGATTCCGGACGAGCATCATAGACGGAACAGCCAGCAGATAGACGGCTGGCCCCACCAGCCATACCCATCCATTCCAACTGGCGGCTGTCATTGAATAAAGGGCCGTGAAAACGACCGGCCCGACAACGGCACTGATATTGGTAAGGCTCGCGAGAGTTCCCTGAAGCGCACCTTGCCGGTCATGGCTGGTCCGGTCCGACAGTATTGATTGCAAGGCAGGCATCGCTATCCCGCCAAAGGCCAGCAGGATGAGAATCGGCGGGACCATCCAGTCTTGCGTAGCGATGGCGAGGGATGCCATGCCCACCCCGTCAGCGATGATCCCTATCATTATCGTGCATCCGGCTCCAATCGCCGCGACAAGACGGCCCGTGCCCAACCATTGGAACAGGGCATGCAGCAGACCGAAGGCCGCAAGCGACAGGCCGACATAGGTCGTGTCCCAATGGAATCGATCTTCGGTGAAGATCACCCACAATGCAGCAGGCACCTGCCCCACCAGTTGCAGAATGAAAAACACCCATAGCAACGGCTTCAGCCCCTTTTGCACACCGGACGGCAAAAAGGCTTTCAGCAATCCTTCTGTCTGCGGCTCCTGTTCGGTCTCCGGGCGGAGCCGAGGCATAAGCAGGTAAACCGCCAAAGCCATGCAGCCACTGACAAAGGCCGCCGCCGCGAAGGGTGCTGTCGGCGACACATTGCCCAATGCGCCGCCGATAACCGGCCCGAGAATCATGCCGCCGCCATAACACGCGCCCAGCCAGCCGAAAGCTCGGGCGCGCGTTCCCTCCTCCATCGTGTCGGCGATGCAGGCACCGCCCACCGCCATCGTTGCCCCCATCACGCCCGACAGGATACGGCCGATATAGAGAACCCAGAGATGGGGCGCGGCAGACATGATCGCATAATCGATGGTTGCCCCGATCAGCGACCCAAGCAAAACGGGCTTGCGGCCAAAACGATCAGCCATTCGCCCGAGTACAGGCGCGAAGAAAACCTGCATCAGCGCATAGAGCGACAACAATATTCCGTAGTGCCCCGCCACATCGTCCGTATGGGCCACATCGCGCAGCAAGCTCGGGAGAACAGGCATCACCAGACCGATGCCAGCCGCATCCAGCGCCGCAACAGCCAGAACAATCATCAATGTGCGGTTCATGCCAGCCTCATAATTTATCACTGATAAGTCGCTGGACTTAAAATTTATCGATGATAAATTGTCAAGAGGCAACGGATTGGATGAACCACATTGGCAAAACTGCATCGCGACGCCGTGATACGCACGGCACTGGAATTACTGAATGAAGTTGGAGAAGAGGGCCTGACGACACGCCGTCTCGCGGAACGGCTGGGCGTACAGCAGCCCGCGCTCTACTGGCATTTCAAGAATAAGCGTGTCTTGCTCGATGCTCTTGCCGAAACGATTCTGGCCGAACATCACGACCGCGCCCTGCCGCGCGCCGGGGAGAACTGGCGTCAGTTCCTGATTGAAAATGCGCGCAGTTTCCGGCGAGCCTTGCTGACCTACCGCGACGGTGCGCGCATCCATGCCGGAACGCGCCCGACCAACAATCAGATGGGACAGGCGGAAGCCCAGATCGGGTTTCTGGTTCAGGCGGGATTCACGCCCGCAGATGCAGCGCGCGCGCTGATCGCCATCAGCCATTACGTTGTCGGTTCGGCGCTGGAACAACAAGCTGACATGCACGAAAGCACGGCTTCCGATGCGGCGAACATAGCCGCGACGCCAAAAATCGCCGAAGCTATCGCCGTGCTGGATGCCGACGGCCCGGAGAACCTGTTCGATTTTGGCTTGCTGGCATTAATCGATGGATTGGAGCGGCATCGGCGGTCCTGAGTGCCCCGGATTGCCCGTTAGTTCCTCAAAAGCTTTTCGACCATCTTCCCGGAACTTGACCTTGTTCAGCGGAACGCCGCTCACGACACGTTCCTCCGTGGCGCTCAACACGATTTCCAGCTTCAGCATGTCCGCCGATCCGAGCACCTTCCAGCATCCTTTTCCGGCAGGCAGGGAAAAATCGCCCTCCGTGACATAGGCTGCGGCGGCATAAGCGCCGTCGCATTTGCCGACGCTTTGAGGTTCATCCAGAATTTCAACCACCGACCGGGAGCCATCGTCCTGCTCGGTTTCGATGGTGCCTAGAACTGCTGCCCGCCCCGGAAACGACAGGGCGACCATGAGAACGGTCAGTGAAAAGCGGAATTTCATGAACTTGCACCGGAATCAGGGATAGTCGCAGACTTCATAACCGCTCAGTTCCGATTGCACACCATAGCGGCAGCATGGTCTTCGTGAATTCTCGCAAGCACGTTTCAACAACAAAACGCCCTCTCCATGGGAAAGGGCGTCAAGAACATTCCTGCATGGGCATCGGCGTCGTCAGCGACGCGATTGCCGTGATCGATCAAAGATCGACGTCGAGAATGGCCATCGAGAAATTGTAGGAGAGTTCGCCCTCGTCCTCATCCTTGTAGATCAGGCCCAGAAACTCGTCCTCGAGATAAAGCTCGGCGGAGTCGTTCTTGCGCGGGCGCGCCTTCACCTGCAGGCCGGGATTATTGAAGGTCCGTTTGAAATAGGCGTCCAGTTTTTTGAGTTCTTCGGGTTTCAACCGGCTTCTCCTGAAATTGAATTGAGCCGGTTTATTGCACCCGGCATTTTCTTATGTAAACCCCTGACATCGACTATCCCAAGGGCGTAGCCAGCGAATTGCCGCTTGCGTCATCATATAGGCCGCCCGCGGGAGAAAACCAGCAAGCGGCCCTGTTTCTTCGGCTCAACCGATATCAATGGTGGAAAATGGGCTAGATTCCTTCGCCCAGCATCTGGTCCATGACGCGGGAAGGCTCTGCGCAGCCCGTATCGCCCATGATCCGGGCAGGCACACCGGCGACCGTGACATTGTTCGGCACAGGCTTCAGAACCACCGAACCGGCGGCAATCTTCGAGCAATGGCCAACTTCGATATTGCCGAGAATTTTCGCACCCGCGCCGATCAGCACGCCATGACGGATTTTCGGATGACGATCGCCGCTCGATTTGCCCGTGCCGCCAAGCGTGACGCCATGGAGGATCGAAACATTGTCTTCGATCAGGGCCGTCTCGCCAACGACAAGGCCGGTCGCATGATCGAGGAACAGGCCGCTGCCAAGCCGCGCCGCTGGATGAATATCGGTCTGGAAGATCGATGAGGAACGGCTTTGCAGGTAATAGGCGAAATCCTTGCGGCCTTGATGGTAAAGCCAATGCGCCAGACGGTGGGTCTGGATCGCATGGAAGCCCTTCAGATAAAGGATAGGGTCCATGAAGCGGCTATAGGCCGGGTCGCGATCATAAACCGCCTGAATATCGACGCGCACGGTTTGCGACCATTCCGGATTGGCATCCAGCATCGCATCAAAAGTCTGGCGCAGAATATCGGCGCTCAGATCGGCATGGCCGAGGCGCTCGGAAATGCGATGCGTGACTGCATCTTCCAGACTTGGTTGATTGAGAATCGTCGCATAAAGAAACGTGCCCAGAACGGGATCGTTCTTGGCGGCTTCCTCCGCTTCGGCGCGGATGGAATGCCAGATGGGATCGACCTGCCCCAGACCGGGGGCTGCTTTCGCTGATGTGCGAACGGACATATGCATACTCCAGTTTTGCACCGCGCGAGGGGAGAGACAGCCGTGCTTTCACTCAGTCCCCGCGCCGCAATACGAGTTCGGCGCGCAGCATACCTTAAAAAGACTTGCCTTGACACAGCCGAATTTGACGCGGCTGCGACGCGCGCACTTTGCAAAAGATCAAACTTCCGTCAGAGCGGGTTTTCTTTCAAAAACTCCAGCACTGCCTGCTTGTAGACCTTGTCGCCAACGGCCAGCATATGGTCGCGGCCCGGAATGTCGACCGCCTGTCCATTGGGCAGAAGATCGGCCAGTTCCTGCGCGCTGCCCGCAATATCGTCGGTCGTGCCGACGGCAACCAGAACAGGCTGCATGATGCGCGCTATCGCGGCGGCGGGAACAAGTTCCTTCGAGGTAATCACGCAGGCCGCAAGGGCGATGCGGTCGCTCCTGGTCTGGTCGGCAAATTTGCGGAACATCTGCCCGCGTGGATGCGTGATCGTCGTCGGGTCTTCGGCAAGCAGCGCCTCGCCAATCGGTTCCCAATCGCCCGCGCCCGTGACCATGCCGATGCCAAGCCCGCCGAAAACGGCGCTATGAACGCGCCCGGCATGTTCGAGAGCCATGAAGGCGGTAATGCGGGCGCCCATGGAATAGCCCATGACATGCGCCTTTTCGATGCCGAGGTGATCGAGCAGAGCCGCCGCATCCGCCGCCATCTTGGTCGGCGTGTATTCATCCGCATCATGCGGCTTGGCGGAAAGCCCATGCCCGCGATTATCGATGGCAATGACACGATATCCGGCTTCCGTCAGCGTTCGGAACCAGCCGGGCGAAACCCAGTTGACCAGACTTGACGAAGCAAAGCCGTGAATGAGCAGGATGGGATCTCCTTCTCCATCCTGACGATATGCCAGACGCAAGCCGTCATGCTCAAAATATTCCATGTCGAAGACACTCACCTGAAATTCCTCTTGATTGCGATCAGGATCGGCAAGCGCCGCAGATCACGCGATGGGTGGCCTTGTCGCCAATCTTTATGCCGGTCCGTTTAGCCGTGCCGGCCAGAAGTTCCACGACATACGCCGCCGGACCTTCCGAGGAAATGATATTTTCGGAGAAAGGCACCGCATTTTCGTGAATGGCCGATACGCGCCCCTTGTCATCGAGGAAGACCATATCGAGCGGCGACGGCGTATTCTGCATCCACATCATGATGCGGCGCATCTCGCCAAATACGAAGATCATCGCCCGGTCCTGCGGAAAATCCGTGCGCCACATCAGGCCGCGAACGCGAGCTTCGTCAGTGTCTGCGACTTCAAGCGCAAAATTCACCTTGTTGCCATTGGCGGTGACGAATGTCAGCGGCTCCTTGTCGACTGGCAACCTCATCGGCTGTGCTTCATCAGCGTGAGCGGTGAATGCAAGGAAAACAAATGCAAAAGCAAGAAAAATACGGCCCATAACCTGCCTGTTCAAACAAAAAGACCAAGCCGGAACCTATCAACGGGACGGGATGACCACAAGACCGCGTGAGGACCAGCACCGCGCCCTCACCTGCTTGTTACAACAATCGGGTAAATCCGGCACGCTTTGAATTGGCGCGCGGTCGATCGCGTTTTGATCCGATTGGATCGGATCGGCGCTCCAGGTAGCATAATCTTGATCGCCCTCGTTTCACTCCGGTCGGACCAGACCCTAATGAGAAACGGGAATTGCCGTTCCAATATCCGGATGAATTTCAGCAGCCATCAGGCCCTTGTCGCCCTCACCGAAGCGGATGAGCACCACCTGACCGGGGCGCAGTTCCATCATGCCGAAACGACGCAGCGTTTCCATGTGGATGAAAATATCTTCGGTGCCTTCACCGCGCGTCAGAAAGCCGAAACCCTTGGTGCGGTTGAACCACTTGACGATCACGCGCTCAAGTCCGCTCGACGGCGTAACGGTGACATGGGTGCGCTGCGGCGGCATCTGCGCCGGATGAACGGCGGTCGAGGTATCCATCGACAGCACGCGGAAACATTGCAGGCCGCGCTCGCCCTGCCGGACTTCACAGACGATGCGCGCCCCTTCCAGAGCGGTCTGGAAGCCATCGCGACGCAGTGAAGTCACATGAAGAAGAATGTCATTGAGGCCCGGCTGGTCCGGAACGATGAAGCCATAGCCCTTGGCTACGTCGAACCATTTGATATGGCCCGAAACTTCGATGATTTCGCCCAGCTCTTCCGAGGCGTGCTGGCTGTGAAACTGGTCATTTGACACAGACTTGTCCGCCATGCGTTCGCCCCTCCTCTGTTCTTCCGTTGTGATTCCGACCTGATTCTTGTCCAAAGAATAACACTTCCTTAACCGGAGGCGGCAAGTCCAAACTTGTGTCCGTCCCCATGAAGACCACACACTTCACAACTTCATGGTTACTTTTCCGGCGCGGCGGCGCCTGAAACCGCGCCACGCTCTCAAATATGGCCGGCCATCGATTTGGCAATGTTGTTTTCGGGACATTCCGCTCACATATGCCGCCTCAAATTTTTGGGCGCATTGCGTCCGCCATGGCTTGACCTTCGGCCTCAGGCGTCGGATTCGATATTCCGGGCGAACCAATCGGTCTTCCATACGTTTTCCATACTTCAGCCTTCTGCATCACAACAGCCGAGGAAAAGACTATGCGCTATCTGCACACGATGGTCCGAATTCGCGACATCGATGAATCTCTCGATTTTTATGTAAACAAGCTCGGCCTTGAAGAAATCCGCCGCACAGAAAATGAAAAGGGCCGCTTCACGCTGATCTTTCTCGCAGCGCCTTCCGATACGGACCGGGCGAAGGCGGAACGCGCACCGGAACTGGAGCTGACCTACAACTGGGACCCGGAAACCTATACGGGCGGGCGCAATTTCGGCCATCTAGCCTATATGGTCGATGACATCTATGCGACCTGCCAGAGGTTGCAGGACGCAGGCGTCACCATCAACCGTCCGCCGCGTGACGGCCACATGGCCTTCATCAAGTCGCCCGACGGCATTTCCATCGAACTGATCCAGAAGGGCGAACGGCTCGCCCTGCAAGAACCATGGGCTTCCGCCGAAAACATCGGTAGCTGGTAACAAAAAACCCGGTCGCGAGACCGGGTTTTTCAATCCTGAACGGTTATTCCGTTCCCTGAATGGCAGCAAGCTGCCATTCGCCGCCGTCCTTGCGGGTGAACGTCCAGAGCTCGACGCTTTCCACCGGCTCGTCGGGATTGCCCTCGACAACAGCGCCGGTATTGCGATCCAGCATCACATCGATTGCCGAATAGCGGATAGCAACGGTTGCATATTCGGCATTGCCTTCGCGCCAGGCTTCCGACACATCGCCCTGCAGAAGCTTCACGTCCTTCACTTCGTTGCGCATGCCGCTGGAAGCGATCTCGCCCAACTCTTCAGCCAGATAGGACATGGCTTCCGGCGTGGCAAGCTTGCGCAGCGCCGCATAATCCTCGCGGCCATAAGCGGTCTGGATTTCGGACAGCATCTGCTCAAAACGGTCCAGATCTTCCTGACCGACATCCATCGGTTCGTCTTCAACGGCAGGGGAAGCGGGGGCCGGGGCAGCGGGTGCAGCTTCCTGCTTTGTCTCGAACGGGTTCACCGATGGCGTGCGACCGCCAAAACCGGCCAGAGGACCAGCCTGTGGGGCGGCAGCCTTTGCCGCGCCGAAGGGCTGCGCGCCTGCGTTACCGGCACCTGCCGCCGCTGGCTGGCGACGGTTCGCGAACATGCGCATAACGAACATGGCAATGAGCGCGATCACAGCAACCTGCAGGATCAGGCCGAACATGCCCGCAAGACCGCCAAGGCCGTTACCGAGCAGCATGCCGATCAGTCCGCCGACCAGAAGACCGCCCAGCATGGAACGGCCGAAATTGCCGAACATGCCGCCGGAACGCTGCGCCTGCGCCGCATTCTGCGTTGCGCCTGCCGCCGGACGGCTGGTCTGTGTCGCGCCCGTGTTCGGCGTCATCGAACGTTCGATGGGAGCGGCGTTGTTGGGTGCCGTGCGCGTCGGCGCTGGCGCGGAATAGGTGCGCGCACCGCGGCTGCCGAAACCGCCACCGCCCGCGCGGCGAGCCTCGGCGAAATCGACCGCAGCAAAGGAGGCAATCAGCCCTAGCACCATTGCAGCTGTCAGTTTGGTCAGGCGGTTTCCGGAACCCGGCATCGGTTTCTCCCATTTAGAGTCATGTCTGAATGTTTAAATCAGTGCTCATATGGGAATTGGCCCCCGCCCCTCACAAGAGCGTGAAGACAAAAAAATCCTGAAATTTCAAACTGGCAAAGCTGCGTCCAGAATCTGTATCTGAGGAGTGACCGAGCCATTCCAGTGGTTTAGCGACAGATTGCCCGCCACATGCACGCTCTGGCCGATATTGTTGAACAGGAAGCGCCCGAGATCGCCTTCCGCCGCCCGGAAGGCGATGGCGTTGACGCGCTTTCCATCCGCGCCGCGCAATGTGACGCGCACATGATCGCGCCCGACGCCCCGCACATCGGCCAGTATGTGATGCGGCAGCGCCAATATGGGCTGCGGATGCGCTGAACCATAGGGCCCTGCCTTTTGCAAGGCTTCATAGAGCGACACGGTGGCACCTGACGCGGCCAGCGCGCCATCGATGGAAAGGCTCTGGTTTTCCCGCAGGCGCGAAATGATATGCGCCGATTCCTCTTCAAGATAGGCACGCAGCGCGCCAAGATTGCCGCGCTCGATGGTGATACCCGCAGCCATGGCGTGGCCGCCGCCCTTGACGAGCAGCCCACGCTCCATCGCGCCGCGAACCAGCTTGCCGAGATCAAGCCCCATGATCGAGCGCCCGGAGCCCGAACCAACGCCATTGGCATTGAACGCGATGGCAAAGGCCGGTCGCCGGGCCTTTTCTTTCAACCGTGAAGCGAGCAGCCCGACAATGCCCGGATGCCAGCGGTCGCTTGCCGTCACGATCACCGATGCGCCCGCGCCGCCGGAGATTTCCAGCGAGGCCTCCGCTTCCGCCTCCATGAGCATCTCGGCCTCCATGGCCTGACGCTCCTGATTGAGCCGGTCGAGTTCAACAGCGATACGGTCCGCCGTTGCAGGATCATCCAGCGTCAGCAGCCGAGCGCCAAGCCCGGCATCACCGATGCGCCCGCCTGCATTGATGCGCGGCCCGATCAGGTATCCCAGATGGAAGACATTGAGTGGCTCGCCGATGCGCGCCACGCGGGCAAGCGCCGCGAGGCCAACATTGCTCTGCGAGCGGGCAACGAGCAGCCCCTTGACGACGAAAGCGCGATTGACGCCGGTTAGGGGCACCACGTCGCAGACCGTGGCGAGCGCCACCAGATCTAGCAGGGAAAGAAGATCGGGACCTGGCCCTTTGCCACGCTCGCGCAAGATTTTTGTGACCTGCACCAGCGTCAGAAAGACCACGCCCGCCGCGCAGAGATGCCCTTGCAGGGAAATATCGTCTTCACGGTTCGGGTTGACGATCGCCACCGCATCTTCCGGCAGGTCGCCGCCAACCTGATGGTGATCGAGCACCACGACATCCGCCCCGGCCTGCTTCGCCGCCGTGATGGAAGGTGCGCTGTTGGTGCCGCAATCGACGGTGACGATCAGGGTCGCGCCCTTGGCAACCAGATCGCGCATGGCATCGGGGTTTGGGCCATAACCTTCAAAAATCCGGTCGGGAATGTAGATGGAGTGCTGAATGCCGTAATGTTTGAAAAAACGCGCCATCAAGGCGGAGGAACAGGCCCCATCCACATCGTAGTCGCCGAAAATGGCCACGGTCTCGCGGCGCAGAATGGCATCGGCAATGCGCCCTGCCGCATTTTCCATATCGGTGAGCGTCGCCGGATCGGGCATGAGATTGCGCAATGTCGGATCGACAAATTCAGGCGCGCCTTCCACCGAGACGCCCCGCCCTGCCAGCACGCGGGCAACCAGATCGGAAATGCCGTGATGCTGCGCGATGGCTAGTGCCGTATTGGCCTCACGAAGGCCAAGCCGGTCCACCCATTTCTGCCCGGTTGCGGATTGTTTTATTCCGAGGAAAAAGCGCTCTATGGTCATGAGATTCTAAAGACACAAAAGGCGGCAGACGGTCAAGATGGACGATTTCTATCTCGCCAGTCGGCAGGACTAAGCGACGTTACCCGCCGGAACTCCCTATTGAAGTTTGATTTGGTCTGGAACCCGGATTCAAACATCACAGTGGTTATCGAGATGTCGTCCTTCTCAAGCCGCCGACAAGCTTCCGCAATTCGGTAATCGTTGATGAAACGGGAAACATTCTGGCCCGTCAGCCGGTTGATGGCGCCCGATATCTGGCGCGCCGGAAGGGAGGCGCGCCGAGCCAGCCGCGACAGCGTCAGATTCTCATCGAGAAAGAGCTTTTGCTCATTCAAAAGCGCTTCGACCTTGTCCAGAACATTGCGATCTACTTCGACATTTGGCGCCGATGGCGTCGTTTCAAATTCCGGTTCTGGTACAGCTTTGGCGCGAGCCGCCGCCAGCGCGGTCAGGCCGATAAGAAACAGGCCCAGCAGATTGGCATTGCCAATGATCGCAGCCGTGTAATCGCCTTTCCACCATTCGAAATCCAGGACCACTATAAGATCGAACAAGGCAGAAAAGCACAGCGAGGCGGCTGCGATGACAAGCGCCCGATGCGCTGCCACCGCACTGTCGAGACGCGCCGCATCCAAGGCGTCAGGACCAGAGCGCCCAAGCAGCACCAAGGCGACCGCATAGCCGACGTAAAGCCCAATCAGCGCTACGTCGATCAAACCCGGCGCGAAATAAACCAGTGCGGCAATGACGAAGGGTGGCAGCGCGTGAAACCAGGTCAGAACGTTATCGTCTGCTTTCGCCTGATGGATGAGGCTTCTGAAACTCATCAGCGTAAGCCCCGGCAGGCAACTGGCCAGAACAGGCAAAACATGGCGCAATTCCGTAATGCCGTAGCCCCAGCGCAGACCGACAATGAAAGACTGCGACGCGCACAACCCCAACACGAGCAGGAAGGGACGGTTCGCTCCGTTCCAGCCGAAACGGTGCAACAGAATTGCCATCAGAAAAAGAAGCAGAAGTGCGGAGACGAACGGCAGAGGAATGAAAATCATAAAGCACACACGAGTGACAAACAGGCAGCCATCATGGCCCAAATCGCGATCCGAGACGACCTGAATCATGATCGAGGACGCAGTTCGCGCAAAATCGGATGACGTTCGCCCTGTTCCATCAATCAGCGGAGACCGCCATGTTTCTCTACTACATCGTCACTATCCTCTTCACCTTTTTAACCGCCGCCCCCAGTCAGGCCCATGAGGTCGGCCAGCGGGAAGTCAAGTTCAACAATGCGCAAACGGGGCGCAATCTCGAAGTGGGTATATGGTATCCAGCCGCAACCGGGGGCACGACTTCTCTTGTCGGAGACAATGAAGTGTTCAAAGGGGCTCCGGCCGCAATCAACGCCCGGCCCGAAAAAGGCAGCTTCCCGCTCATCGTCATGTCGCATGGTTCCGGCGGACGCTTTCAGGGTATGGCGTGGCTCGCAACCGAGCTGGCCAGAGCGGGCTACATCGTTGCAGCGCCAAACCATCCCGGTACCACCAGTGGCGATTCCACACCGCAGGACACACCGAAAATCTGGCAGCGCACCGGAGATCTGTCGGCAGTGATCGACACGATGACGACTGATCCTGCATGGAACGACATAGTCGACAAAAACAAGATCAGCGTCCTCGGATTTTCGCTCGGCGGTACCGCAGCAATGGAAATCGCAGGCGCAAGGGCCAATCTCGACGCCTATGCCCTCTATTGTGATGTCTACGACAAATGGGATTGCGCATGGTATGCCGGTGGCGTTGGCTATCGAAATAACAAGCAGATCAAAGTCGACAAGGTCGATTTGCGCTCGGTCGACAGAAACCGCTTCGAGCAATCCAATCTCGACCGCCGCATTACGTCAGCCGTACTTATTGATCCCGATCTTGTGCGGGCTTACGACGAAGAGAGCCTGGCATCGATTTCAATCCCGATGAGCTTCATCAATCTTGGTGAAGGCGACGCGGTCCCTCCAGGAATTGCGGCTGAGAAGCTGGCATCAATCACGCCCAAAGGAACTTATGCCGCCGTCGCTGGCGCTAACCATTTCAGCTTCATGCCCGAATGCAAGAAAGGCGCCGCAGACCTCCTTAAAGCCGGAGGAGAGATAGATCCTGTTTGCGATGATGCCGGTCGCCCGCGTGCCGACATCCATGCAGATATCACAAGACTGGTGTTGAAGGCGTTGCAACCTAAGCCGAAAGCCTGAATCAAAACGCGAACATGTCAAAGGCGGCATTTTGCAATGCCGCCTTTGATAAAGTCGAAGGACCTATAAGACCTAGAACTTGGACAGGTCCTGATGCCTTGCCTTGATCTCGCGCACCGTCTGCGAGCTTGAACGCATGACGATGGTATGCGTCTGGATATAGTCGCGGGCGAACTTGACGCCGGAAAGCATGTTGCCGTCCGTCACGCCGGTCGCGGCAAAAAGCACGTCGCCCTTGGCCATTTCTTCCATCGTGTAGACCTTTTTGGGATCGGCAATGCCCATCTTGGCAGCGCGGGCAATCTTTTCATCGGTATTGAGCTGGAGACGGCCCTGCATCTGGCCGCCGATGCAACGCAGCGCTGCCGCAGCCAGAACGCCCTCAGGCGCGCCACCGATACCGATATAGATGTCGATGCCGGTTTCATCCGGGTTGGTCGTGTGCATGACACCGGCCACGTCACCGTCGCCGATCAGGCGGATCGCAGCGCCGGTCGCCCGCACTTCCTCGATCAGCCGCGCATGACGCGGACGGTCCATGATGCAGGCAGTGATTTCATTCGGCTTCACACCCTTCGCCTTGGCAACTGACATGATGTTGTCCGTCGGGCTGGCGTCGAGATCGACGACGCCCTTCGCATAGCCCGGACCGACTGCGATCTTTTCCATGTAGACATCAGGCGCGTAAAGCAGGTTGCCCTTCTCGGCAATCGCGATGACAGCAAGCGAGTTCGGCAGGTTCTTGGCGCAGATCGTGGTGCCTTCCAGCGGGTCGAGCGCGATATCAACGTCCGGCCCCTGCCTGGTGCCAACCTCTTCGCCGATATAGAGCATCGGCGCTTCGTCGCGCTCACCTTCACCGATGACAACCGTTCCGGTAATCGGAAGGCGGTTCAGTTCCTGACGCATGGCATCGACGGCAGCCTGATCGGCGGCCATCTCGTCGCCACGGCCACGCAGCCTCGCCGCCGCCACTGCTGCACGCTCGGCCACGCGGACCAGTTCGAGTGTGAGAATGCGGTCGAGTCCATGGGGTTGCTGCTCTGCGGTCTTGGCCATTTGAACAAAGTCCTGAATTCGAATTGCGTGGATGCGGCGCATGACGCCCGCGACTGCCGCCTCTTATAGCGACACTGTGCAAACCTTTTGTCAAAGTCCCCCGCACCCTGCAAGGGCGCGAGGGCTAAAAACATTGTACGCTCAAACTCTTAATCGATTTAAGCAATACACGCTTCGTTTCATGTCCCGACCGGATGTGAACACTCACACCCGACCAGAAGTTATTAAACAACCGAAAGATGTTGCGCCTATTCAGCTTCCGATAGCATCGAAGAAAAACTCCGGACTTTCCAGCTCGATCAGCTTTTTTCTTTCGATCATCCAGAAACGGTTGCCGACATTGCGAACAAAACTCCGGTCGTGCGAGACGATCAGGCTTGCCGCCTCATTGCGCAGCAGTTCCACTTCCAGCGCTTCCTGCCCCTCGATATCGAGATGGTTGGTCGGTTCATCGAGAATATAGAAGTTCGGATTGGTCAGCCGCAGAACCAGCATGGCCAGCCGCGCCTTCTGCCCGCCAGACAGGCGTTCCAGCGGCTTCGCCTGCATTTCAAGCGTCATCCCGGCACCGGCCAGCAGGGATCGCGTCCGCTGGTCGCCAATGTCGAAACGTTTCGCAATCGTCTCGAACGGGGTCCACTCCGGGCGAAGTTCCGACAAGGCCTGATCGCTATATCCAAGCACCAGCGATGGCGTCGCCTTGATCCCGGTCTGCGCCCGTTCCGGAGCAAGAATGGCCTCGCGCACCAGCGTCAGCAGCCGCGTCTTGCCCATGCCGTTGGCGCCAAGCAGGACAATGCGGTCGCCCGGATTGATCCAAAACTGCCCCGTCTTGAAGAGAAGCCTGCTGTCTGGCGTGGCAATATCGGCGTGATCGAGAACAACCAGTGCCTTGGCGTGGCTACCGCGGCTGTTCAATATGATCTTGCCGGCAGAGCGCTCCACATGGGCTGCTTTGGCAGTTTCCTCGATCTTGTCGGCCCGCGCTTTCAACTGCTTGGTCTTGATAACGAGCAGGTCGCTGCCGGAATTGATGCCGATATTGTTGAGCTTCGCCGCCTGCCTGCGCAATTGCTGGACTGTCTTCATGTCCTTTTCGAACTGCCGGGCATCCGCCGCGTCGATTTCATCAAGCGCAACCCGTGCCTGGCTATAGGGCAAGGCGAAAACGGGCGACTTTTCCGCCCTCAGGAACAGGGTGCGCTTCGTCACCGCATCAAGGAAGGCGCGGTCGTGACTGCTGACAATCACCGCCACCGAACGCGGTAGCGCATTCAGCCAGTCTTCCAGCAACCGCACCTTTTCGAGGTCCAGATGGTTGGTAGGCTCATCGAGCAGGAGAACATCGGGTTCCGACACCCATGCGCGGGCCAGAAGCGCTAGCCGCTGCCAGCCGCCGCTGAGTTGGCGCACGGGAAGCTGGCGCAATTCATCGGCCACGCGCAGATCATCCAGAACGATATCGGCGCGCCAGCTTTCATAATCCCGCGCTTCTTCATCGAGCCCATCCAGCACAACCTCGTAGAAACTGCGGTTTAATAGGCTTTCTGGAACGTATTGGCTGACATACCCGATCTTCAATCCACGCGACCGCGTGATCGCGCCGAGCGTTGGTTCGCCCTCGCCGACAAGGAGGCGCAGAAGACTGGTCTTGCCGCGCCCGTTGGCAGCAACGAGACCAAGGCGCTCGCCCTCGCCTATGACGAGATCGAGATTGGCAAAAAGTGGCTCATGAAGGGTCAGCGAAAGATTCTGGATAGAAACAAGAGACATGGCAATCAGCCCAATTCTGCCACGCACAGACGCTCGGTTTCCAAACCGCGATATGCATCAATGTGCTGGCGAATGTCCGGCAACGGTCGATGACCGCGCCTTCAGGAAAAGGCAGAATAAGACAGTGGTTGAGTGTCTTTTCCGCCCTGCACAAATTACTTATGCAGGGCAAAACCGGGGCCATACTGACGGTGATGATCATGACGCTTCACATACATCGCACAGCCCTCCTTTCCTGTTTATTTCTTGAACCGAATAACCTGGCCTTCATAACAAAGGTGAATCGAACCTGCAAGAGAGCAGAATATCCCCAATCAGCCTGCCCGTTCGATACGGATCATCTGCGGCTTGTCGACCAGATGGTCGTCCTTGAGGATCGCTTCCAGCGCCTTCTTGACGGCCGATTCGGTCGTTTCATGCGTGACGAGGATGACCGTCTTGATGCCTTCGCGCTGCGCATCGTCCATCGGCGGACGCTGCACGATCGACTCCAGCGAGATGTCGTTTTCGGCCATACGCTTGGCGATGGCCGCAAAAGCACCGATACGGTCAAGCACGGTCAGGCGGATGAAGTAGCCGCCCGCATGCTTGCGCATCTTGGCGCGCTTATAGGGCTGCAACGCCTTGGCGGGCGTGCCGAAAACCGGCCCGTGCTGGAAACCGGGACGACTTTTCGCAATATCGGCAACATCGCCGATCACAGCGGATGCCGTCGCATTGCCGCCCGCACCGGGGCCGGAAAGCAGAAGCTCGCCCAACAGGTCGGTTTCGATTGCCACGGCATTGGTCACGCCATGAACCTGCGCGATCACCGACGAGGTTGGCACCATGGTCGGATGCACGCGCTGTTCAATGCCCGTATCGGTCTTCTGCGCAACGCCCAGAAGCTTGATGCGATAGCCCAGTTCATCGGCGGCGCGAATATCGGCCAGCGAAATATTGCTGATGCCTTCCAGATAAATATCGTCGGCTGCGATCTGCGTGCCGAAGGCAAGGCTGGTCAGCAGCGCCAGCTTGTGCGCCGTGTCGTTGCCCTCGATATCGAAGGTCGGATCTGCTTCGGCATAGCCCAGACGCTGCGCATCCTTGAGACAATCCTCGAACGAAATGCCTTCTTCCCACATCCGGGTCAGGATGTAGTTGCAGGTGCCGTTCATGATGCCATAGACACGCGACACCGTATTACCGGTCAGCGATTCACGCATGGCCTTGATAACCGGGATACCGCCTGCGACAGCCGCTTCGAAATTGAGCAGAACGCCCTTGTCTTCGGAAATTCTGGCGAGCGCAACGCCGTGGCGCGCAAGCAGGGCCTTGTTTGCGGTTACGACATGGCGACCCGCGCGCAGAGCCGCTTCCACGGAAGCTTTGGCCGGGCCATCCTCGCCGCCGATCAATTCCACAAAAACATCGATATCGGCGGATTTCGCAAGCTCCACCGGGTCGTCGAACCA
Source organism: Ochrobactrum sp. PL_is483 (assembly GCF_055816855.1). Lineage (NCBI taxonomy): Bacteria > Pseudomonadati > Pseudomonadota > Alphaproteobacteria > Hyphomicrobiales > Brucellaceae > Ochrobactrum > Ochrobactrum sp. PL_is483. The sequence continues at coordinate 240,484 of NZ_JBVPGS010000039.1, read as the reverse complement.
TGCGATGCCGGAAAGATCGATACCGCGATCCCGGTTGCGGTCACGCGCACTGACCGCTGTAACCGTAACAGGCTTGCCGCATTGGCGCGTGAGCATTTCGGACTTGTCACGCAGGATACGCAACACCGAAGCACCAACGGTGCCGAGGCCGGCAACGCCGATCCGTAATGCATCACTCATTATTTCGACCTTCTGTATGGAGTGGCTTATCGGGTGGGAACCACAGGCGGCGAGTTGCCGCCCGTAGCGATTTTTAAAGACTATCCGCGACGACCGTCGAGCGGAATCACATTTTGCAGGTTCTCATGCTTGGCAGAGAGAAAACGCTTGATGTTGCGCGCGGCCTGACGGATGCGATGCTCGTTCTCAACCAGCGCGATGCGCACATAATCGTCGCCATGCTCGCCGAAACCGATGCCCGGCGCGACGGCCACATCGGCCTGTTCGACCAGAAGCTTGGAGAATTCAAGCGAACCCAGCGAACGGAAGCGTTCCGGGATCGGAACCCAGGCAAACATGGTTGCGGCTGGCGGTGGAACATCCCAGCCTGCCCGACCGAAGCTTTCGACCAGCACGTCACGGCGCTGCTTATAGACATTGCGCACATAGGCGATATCCGAGCCGTCGCCATTGAGCGCCGCCGTCGCGGCAACCTGGATCGGCGTGAACGCGCCATAATCGAGATAGGATTTTACGCGCGTCAGCGCTGCAATCAGGCGTTCATTGCCGACCGCAAAGCCCATGCGCCAGCCCGGCATGGAGAATGTCTTCGACATGGAAGTGAACTCTACGGTCACGTCCATGGCGCCCGGCACTTCCAGCACCGATGGCGGCGGGTTGCCATCGAAATAGATTTCCGAATAGGCGAGATCCGACAGGATGACGATGTCATGCTTGCGGGCAAACGCGACGACATCCTTGTAGAAATCGAGCGTCGCCACATAGGCCGTCGGATTGGACGGGAAATTGAGGATCAGCGCGATCGGCTTCGGGATGGAGTGCTTCACGCCGCGCTCCAGCGTCGGGATGAAGTTCTCGTCAGGCTTTGCCTGTACCGAACGGATCACGCCGCCCGACATGATGAAGCCGAAGGAGTGGATCGGATAGGTTGGATCCGGGCAAAGCACCACATCGCCCGGCGCGGTGATGGCCTGCGCCATATTGGCGAAACCTTCCTTGGAGCCGAGCGTGGCGACGACCTGAGTGTCCGGATTGAGCTTCACGCCAAAGCGGCGCGCATAATATTGTGCCTGCGCGCGACGCAAGCCCGGAATGCCCTTGGAAGCCGAATAACGATGGGCGCGCGGGTCCTGCACGGCCTCGCAAAGCTTGTCGACGATGTTCTGCGGGGTCGGAAGATCGGGGTTGCCCATGCCTAGATCGATGATGTCGGCACCCGCCGCTCGCGCCGATGCCTTCAGACGGTTGACCTGTTCAAAGACATAAGGGGGCAGACGGCGGACTTTATGGAATTCTTCCGACATGATCCTGTTCCAGTGGAGGGTTGAACGTAATGGCGCGCATGCGCCGCAGAGGAGCTATACACCTGTTCTCGAATCGGGTCGAGACATGTTGCCGGGTCAAAGAACCCGGCTTTCGTCTTTAGAGCACATCCCGAAAAGTGTGAAACGGTTTTCGGATAAGATGCGCGCCAACAACCAAGGAAGAGGGTTACTCTTCCCCGCTTTCGATCTGTTTCAGGGTAGCGTCCGTATCTAGCTGCGCCTGCTTGCGCAGTGCAGCAGCTTCGGCGGGCGTGAAACCCGCGCCGCCGGTTCTGGATGCCGCCAGACGCGTGCGGTCGGCATCAAGCTTGGTCGTAAGCTGTTGCTTTTCTTCTGCGGTGATCTGCGTGGTCGCAGCCTTCGGCATATGGCCGAATGTCGGGAAAACGCCGGTGCGGGAGGCACCTTCCTGCGGCACGCCCTGAAACTCTTTTCCGCCCGCGCACGCCGTGAGCATCGCCGCCGCTGTTGCTGCCAGCAAAAGATTGGCGATCTGCCGCGTGCGCTTGGTCATGTTTCTGTTCCCGGTTAATGCCGCATTAGGCGCTGTTGGTCACAGCGCCAGACAAAGATAAAGCAATTGGCAAGGGATAGCACCAAGTCGAGGCGTCCTGTCAACAAGTGAGTGATGCAAATCGGAAATTCGCCTTGTCCAGAAGGACGGAACGCCACACCAACGGGCTATCAGGAAGGAAAAACCTAACCAAGAGTTACACGAAGTAATATTTTGTTACATGCGAATATTCCGGGCTAAACGCCAAGTCATTTAACACCACATGCGCATCAATAGTTGCACTCGGCGATTAAAAAACTTAAAAATTGGTAGCGAATTGCCCGACAGGTGATTTGCCCGTTACAGCGAAATGACTGTCATCGCTCTGAAGTGACTATCATAACACGCTGATATTTCTGAATTTCTTCCCGGCACAAACAGTCGGGAGCGGTGGGGACGGCAAGCCATCAAGCATGACGTCAGCCTCGCACGGGAGAGCCGATCTCCCGAAACCAGGTGGGCCCGGATGAATTCGGGACGCCAAACTGGTCAGGGAAATCGAGCTGGAGCAGACTGTTGAAATTTGCACATTCTACACACCGGACCTCCGGCAGGTTTCTATCAGGCAGCGTGGCTTTGCTCGCGCTTCTTGTCACGTCCTGCACGTCAACCGGGACGGGTCTTGACGGCAAGCCGCTTCAGATGACCTCCGCCACTGACGGCTCCGTCATTGCGGAAACGTTGCAAAGCGCCGCTGACCAGACAACCGTCGCAGGGGCAACGACGCCCACTTCCGCGGAAGCGAAAAAGCCGGAAGCCAAGCCCGGTGAAACAAAGCCTGCCACCGTGGCAGGGGCGACAAACGCCAATAATAAAGAGCAGGCGAAGCCGGCAACAACCGCGGCGGCCACCGAGCAGCAGCCGACCGAGGTCGCCGCCCTCGCCCCGCAGCAGCCGAAGAGCACGTCGCTTTTCGGCATGTTCGGCGGCAGCAAGTCGGCAACACCGGAATCAACTGCTCAAGCCTCCGAACAACCAGCGGAAGCGGCTTCCGCCGACACCGCGAAGAAGCCGCAGGAACCGGCCAAGGAAGAAAAGACGGCTGAGGCAGCCGAACCACAGCAGACCCCAACCGCAAAGCCTGTCGAGGCTGAAAAGCCGGTTCAGGTCGCTTCCCTGTTTGGTTCCACCAAGAGCGCCTACGCCTCACCGCAGAGCCCAACGGCCTCGCAAGGCAGTATTGCCCGGCTTTTCTCCGACGAATCGACCGGCGCACGCTCTGACAGAACGGAAAGCAAGAAACTTGCCGTCGTGAAGCCGGTTTCGCCTTCCGCCAAGCACGATTACAATTATTCGCTACCGGGTGTGCGCCCGAATGGCGGCATCGAAATCAAGCATCGCAACAGTCTCTATGACGATAGCGATATTGATGCGAATGAAGACGATGAATTTGCAAGCGTGACGCTTGCGTCAGCTCCGGGCCTTGCCCGCCTTACGCCGAACGGCTTGAAGGTGCAACGCGAAACCGTGGATGTCGCCTGCCTCAAACCGCAGCTCGTTTCCATGCTGAAAACCATGGAGCGTCATTTCCGTCGTCCAGTTATGGTGACTTCGGGCTATCGCAGCCCATCCTATAATCGCAAGGTCAACGGTGCCCGCAAATCGCTTCATATGATCTGCGCCGCAGCCGACATCCAGATCGACGGCGTTTCCAAATGGGAGATTGCCCGTTTTGCCCGCTCCATGCCGGGACGTGGCGGCGTCGGCACCTATTGCCACACGACTTCGGTTCACGTCGATGTCGGGCCGGAGCGTGACTGGAACTGGCGCTGCAAAGGCTGAGAAAAACACCCTCACCGAACACCGGAAGCCGGGTCGCAAGATCCGGCTTTTTCTTTTGTCCTTATTTTTCAAGGCCGTACCAAGGACGACCGCAGAAATTTTCCCCATTTTTGCAGTACATTCGATTTTTTTCAGAAAAGTGTTTTTTGGGGCTTGCGAGTCAGAACCTTCCTCAATATAAGCCCACTCACACCAGCAACGGGCGCCCATCGTCTAGCGGTTAGGACGCCGCCCTTTCACGGCGGAAACAGGGGTTCGATTCCCCTTGGGCGTACCATTGCTGGTTTTTTTCTTTTCCCCTTACAATTCAATCACTTGGCGCTTTTTGCGCATAGTTTTGTTCTGTTCGAAATTATTCACGGACAAGTGAAAAAGGGGCTTGCATGTCGGAAATTTCCTGACTATAAGCGCCCCACACCAGCAACGGGCGCCCATCGTCTAGCGGTTAGGACGCCGCCCTTTCACGGCGGAAACAGGGGTTCGATTCCCCTTGGGCGTACCATTGCTGGTTTTTCTTTTCCCTTATAATTGACGCAAATATTACTGGCTGATCTGCCAGGATGTTGCTACGCGCCTGTCTGCAACCTTTTTGGAAGGACAGCATGATGCCGAAAGCAACAGCAATCGTTCCCACTGCCCATGCCAGCCGCTATCTGCAGCAGCTCTGCAAGCACTGGGCACACAAGTTCGCCGTCGAATTCACCCCTGAACATGGCACTATCGATCTTGGCGAGAATCGCCTCGTGATTCTCGATGCCGATGCGGAAAAACTGATCGTGACTGTCGAAACCTCGGAAGAAAACCTCGGCCGTCTTGAAGAAGTCGTGGCAAGCCATGTCGTCCGCTTCGCATTCCGCGAGGAGCTCGTCTTCGAATGGGTAAGGCAATAGCGGAGGGCGGCGGCGTTTACCCTATCCGTAAAATGCCTGCAAATTGCCCGGAATAGCCATTATCGCATCACAATCCGGGCTCAATCACCCGCGAAATTCTTCCCAACTTCGAACGACTGATTTGATGGGGAAGAATAATGACAAGCGAAACAAGAACCACCCTCACCTTTCTCGGCGCCGGTCTGGTTGCTGCGGCAATGGCGCTCAGTGCGGATATGAGCTGGGCGGATGTCATCAAGGTCTTATTCTGACCCCTGCCCGTTTCCTGGCTATTTCCGCGAAGCTGTCAGAAAACCCTTTCGCATACGCGCCGAACTGCTCTACATCGGCGCATGATTTTTCAAACACCTCTGATTACCGGCAGGCTGGAACGCCGTTACAAAAGATTTCTTGCCGACGTCACGCTTGACGACGGGCGGTTCATCACAGCGTCCGTGCCCAATACCGGTTCGATGCTCGGACTGACCGCGCCGGGTTCCCGCGTCTGGCTGAGCGTTTCGGACGCCCCTCACCGCAAATATGCCCATACGTTGCAGATCGTTGAAGCGGATAATACGCTGGTCGGCGTGAACACCGGCTTGCCCAACAGAATCGCCGAGGAAGCGATCCTGAAAGGTCTCATTCCCGACCTCGCGGGATATGCCAGCCTCAAGCGCGAGCAGAAATATGGCCGCAATTCGCGCATCGATCTTCTGCTGGATGACGGTCCGCGCCAGCGGGCCTATGTCGAGGTCAAGAATGTGCATTTCATCCGCACGCTCGGACTGGCGGAGTTTCCCGATACGGTGACGGCGCGCGGCGCGAAACACCTCGACGAACTGGTCGACATGGTTGCCGCTGGTCATCGAGGCGTGATGCTGTTTATTATCCAGCGAAACGACTGCAGCAGATTCAGCATTTCCGGCGATCTTGATCCCACTTACGCACGCGCTTTTGAACATGCGCGTGCAAACGGGGTTGAGGCCTGGGCCGTTCGGTGCCACATAACGGATAACAGCATTGACGCCACCGAGCTGGTGCCAATTGAGTAAATGAGACGGATCGAGTGATGGTAACCTATATCGAAGCGACAAGCGCACCCATGAAATATACGGGCCAGATCAGGCTCTATGGCCCCGAGGCTTTCGAGGGGATGCGCACGGTCTGCAATCTGACGGCTCGCTGCCTCGATGCCCTCAACGATATCGTCAAGCCGGGTGTGACAACCAACGAGATCGACCGTTTCGTGTTCGAGTTCGGCATGGATCACGGCGCGTTTCCGGCAACGCTGAACTATCGCGGCTATACGAAATCGACCTGCACCTCGATCAATCACGTCGTCTGCCACGGCATTCCAAACGACAAGCCGCTGCGCGAGGGCGATATCGTCAATATTGACGTCACCTATCTGCTCGATGGCTGGCACGGCGATTCCAGCCGCATGTATGCGGTGGGCGAAATCAAGCGCGCCGCCGAACGGCTGCTGGAAGTCACCTATGAAAGCCTTTTGCGCGGGATCGCGGCCGTCAAGCCGGGCGCCAAGACCGGCGCAATCGGTGCGGCGATCCAGACCTATGCCGAAGGCGAACGCTGCTCTGTCGTGCGCGATTTCTGCGGCCATGGTGTCGGGCAGCTGTTTCACGATGCACCGAATATCCTTCATTACGGCACGCCGAATGAAGGAGTGGAAATCAAGGAAGGCATGATCTTCACCATCGAGCCGATGATCAATCTCGGCAAGCCTCATGTGAAGGTTCTTGCCGACGGCTGGACAGCGGTTACACGAGATCGGTCGCTGACGGCCCAATATGAACACACGGTTGGCGTCACGAAAGACGGCTGCGAGATATTCACACTCTCTCCAGCCAATGTCTTCGGACCGCCTTCCATGAGATAATGTCGAAGTGATGTTATCCCGATAATTGTCTGGTCTGTTTTTGCGGGGGTTTAAACAGGATGGCAAAGAACAAGAATGAGCCGGGTAATGCGCACTTGCCCGGCTTTAGCGATACGCTGCAATTGACGCCCAAAATCGACAAGCCGCATTACGCCGGGCATCGCGATCGTCTCAAACAGCGTTTCAGGGAAACTCCCGATGCGTTGGCGGATTATGAATTGCTCGAAATGCTGCTGTTTCGCGCCATTCGCCGCGCCGACACCAAACCGATCGCCAAGGCGCTTCTGACCCGGTTCGGCTCGATTGCCGAAGTGCTGGCCGCCCCCGAAAAGCTGATTGCCGAAGTGCCCGGTGCCGGTCCCACCGTCGCGCATGAACTCAAGCTTGTGGAAGCTGTCGCCAAGAGAAGCGCGCGCAGCACGGTCATGGAGCGCGAAGTGCTGGGTTCATGGAACCAGGTGATCGAATATTGCACCACCGCCATGGCATACGAGACCCGCGAGCAGTTCCGTATCCTGTTCCTCGACAAGAAGAACAAGCTTATTGCCGATGAAGTCCAACAGACCGGCACGGTCGATCACACGCCGGTCTATCCGCGCGAGGTGGTCAAACGCGCGCTGGAACTTTCTGCAACGGCCATTATTTTGGTCCACAACCACCCATCGGGCGACCCGACGCCTTCGCGCGCCGACATCGACATGACCAAGCAGCTCGTCAATGCTGCCAAGGCGCTCAACATCACGGTGCACGATCACGTCATCATCGGGAAGCACGGCCATGCCAGCTTTCGTGGATTGGGATTCATCTAACAAAACCAGGCATCGAGCAGTTACCGATTGTTAAGCATAGCGCGAAGAATGGTTACGCAATGCATGGAAATCGCTCGAATTTTCTTAAATTTGGACACAATCAGAGGTGAGACGAAAGCCAGACCGAAGGCAAGGCCTTTCGATGGCAATAATGAATTCAGGCATGTTTCCCGCCAGCGTTTTCGGACGGGAAAATCGGAGTAAAAAATGTTGAAGCGTTCTATCACCGCAGTGGCGCTTGGCGCCGCAATCGTTGCTTTTGCAGGTTCGGCTTTCGCTGCCGACATGATGGGAGCAACCGACTATTCGTACAACGATCCGGTTGCCAGCGGCCCGCATGACTGGTCCGGCAACTATATCGGCGCACAGATCGGCGCTTCATCTTCCAAGATTCCCGGCCCCTTCACCAACCGCACCGGCGCGCTTGGCGGCGTTGTCGTGGGCAAAAACATGCAGAGCGGCAATGTCGTGTTCGGCGCGGAACTCGAAGGCAACTTTGCCGAAGCGGAGCATCGCATCGGTCATGGCGGCAGCCTTCAGCAATCGTGGAACGGCAACGCCAAGGGCAAGATCGGCTACGCCTTCGACAAGACGCTCATTTACGGCACCGCCGGTTATGGCGTGACCCGTTTCAAGGCCAAGGACAACACCACCTCGGCTCCGGGCTGGGAAGGCGGCGCACTGATCGGCGCCGGTGTCGAACAGGCGCTGAGCGGCCCGCTCTCGGTCAAGGCTGAATATGACTTTCAGCGTTTCGGCGACGTGAAGTCCCGCGTCAACGGCGTGGAGCAGCGCAACAACCTGAAGAACCATTCGATCAAGGCAGGTCTGAACTACAAGTTCTAGTTCCTGCCATCCGATGCGAAACTTCATTCTGTTTTAGCATCAAGCAATTCTTCTTTTGCACAAAGGGCTGCGTTTTATGGCGCAGCCCTTTCGTTTTGCATAAATTTATCTTCATTTCGCAGCCTGACTACGTCATTCGGTGGCTTGACTCCGACACGCACTCACCGCTTATAAATTGGTAGTGGAAATGCGGGGAACAATGAGTGGAAAGCTCAACCACCATATCGGGAGGTCATCTTACCTTGCCGTGTTGTCCCTTTGCGCCTGAACACATGAATATGTGGCTCTGCTCCGGCAGGCCATGCAGGCAGGAATGAGAGAATGCAGCGCGTTTTTGACGGACATAACGATGTCCTTCTGCGGCTTTGGGAAAATGCCCGCAAAGGCGAAGACCCCATCAAGGAATTCATCGGCGGAACGGATGTCGGCCATATCGATGCCCCCCGTTCGCGCAAGGGCGGCTTGGCCGGCGGTATTTGCGCTATCTATGTGCCCTCCGGCGAGCATATCGAACTGGGCAAGCCAGACGCCAATGGCCATTACGAAACGCCGCTTTCACCACCGCTGGAACGCAGCCCCTCCCTCGACATCGCTCTCGATATGGCCGCCATTGCCCTCAAGCTGGAAGCGGCTGGCGGCTGGAAGCTCTGCCGCAATGGGCGCGACCTCGACGAGACGCTGAACAGCGACACATTTGCCGCCGTGCTGCACATGGAAGGCTGCGAAGCCATCGATGAAGATCTGGCAGCACTTGAAGTCTTTTACGCCGCAGGCCTGCGCTCGCTTGGACCCGTCTGGAGCCGCAACAGTATTTTCGCACACGGTGTTCCGTTCGCCTATCCGATGAGCCCGGATACCGGCCCCGGCCTGACTGAGACTGGCAGGCGCCTCGTCAAGGCATGCAATGCCAAGGGCATTTTGATCGACCTCGCGCATATCACCGAAAAAGGCTTCTGGGATGTGGCGAAACTGAGTGATCAGCCGCTGGTCGCCAGCCACTCCAATGCACACGCCCTCACCCCCGTGGCACGCAACCTGACCGATCGTCAGCTTGATGCGATCCGCGAGAGCAAGGGCCTTGCCGGACTGAACTACGCAACGACGATGCTGCGGGCCGATGGCAAGGAAGATGCCAACACGCCGCTTTCCGATGTGGTGCGCCACGTGGATTACATGGTTGAACGCATGGGCATCGATTGTGTGGCACTTGGTTCGGACTATGACGGCGCAACAATCCCGGCCGAAATCGGCGATGCAGCAGGCACGCAGAACCTTGTCATAGCCTTGCAAAAGGCCGGATATAACGATGAGGAACTGGCAAAGCTTTGCCGGGGCAACTGGCTCAGGGTTCTGAAACAGGCATGGCACGAAGCCTGACATGCAGATGCAATCCAACAAAATCCCAACAAAAATACAGAAAGGGAACTCTATCATGATGCATTTCGGACGTTTTCGTATTCTGGCCGCAGGCGCGGCACTTGCCGCTGTTCTGGCCGCAAATCCGGCCTTGTCGGCCACACCTGCCGATACACTGGTTCAGGCATGGGCCATCGACGATACCATCACGCTCGACCCGGCTGAGTCATTCGAATTGAGCCCGGCTGAGTTCATCGGCAACGCCTATGACATGCTCGTCCGCCTCGACATCAACGACACGTCGAAGGTCGTACCGGGCGTTGCCGAAAGCTGGACCGTGTCCGACGACGGCCTCACCTATACGTTCAAGCTGAAGAAGGACATCAAGTTCGCTTCGGGCAACCCGATCACGTCTGCCGACGTGGCTTACTCCTTTGAACGCGCCGTGCGTCTCGACAAGAGCCCGGCCTTCATCCTGACCCAGTTCGGCCTGACCAAGGACAACGTCAACGAAAAGGCAAAAGCCGTAGACGACAACACCTTTGTCTTCACCGTCGACAAGCCTTATGCGCCAAGCTTCGTGCTGAACTGTCTGACCGCGACCGTCGCCGCCGTCGTCGACAAGAAGCTTCTTGAAGAACATGCCGAAAAGGTTGCGCCGACCGACGAGTACAAATACGACACCGACTATGCCAATGCATGGCTGAAGACCAAGTCGGCAGGCTCCGGCCCGTTCGTGATCCGCGAATGGCGCGCCAATGAAGTTGTCATTCTGGAGCGCAACGACAATTATTATGGCGAAAAGGCCAAGCTCAAGCGCGTCTTCTATCGTCACGTCAAGGAAAGCGCGACGCAGCGCCTGATGCTTGAATCCGGCGACGTCGATGTGGCGCGCAATCTGGAACCGGGTGACTACGAAGCCGTTCAGAAGAACGACAAGCTTACCACGACAAGCGCCGCCAAGGGCACGGTCTATTACATCAGCCTCAACCAGAAGAACGAGAACCTGGCCAAGCCGGAAGTTCGCGAAGCATTCAAATATCTGGTCGATTATGATGCGATCGGATCGACTCTCATCAAGGGCATCGGTGAAATCCGCCAGACCTATCAGGCCAAGGGTGTTCTCGGTTCTCTCGATGCTGCTCCGTACAAGCTCGACGTCGCCAAGGCGAAGGAACTTCTCGCCAAGGCTGGCCTCAAGGACGGTCTGTCGGTCACGTTCGATGTGCGCAACGGCCAGCCTGTCACCGGCATTGCCGAATCCTTCCAGCAGACAGCCGCCCAGGCTGGTGTGAAGATCGAGATCATCCCCGGCGACGGCAAGCAGACGCTGACCAAGTATCGTGCCCGTAACCACGATATGTATATCGGCCAGTGGGGCATGGACTATTGGGACCCGAATTCCAATGCCGAAGCTTTCACCAGCAACCCGAACAACGCCGACGATGCATCGACCAAGACGCTTGCCTGGCGCAACGCCTGGGATATCCCGGAGCTGACCAAGCAGACGCAGGCCGCACTTCTGGAACGCGACAGCGACAAGCGTGCCGAACAGTACAAGAAGCTGCAGCAGGAAGCTCTCGACCAGAGCCCGTTCGTCATGCTCTTCCAGCAGGTTGAGGTTGCAGGCATTGGCGGCAACGTGAAAGACTACAAGCTCGGCCCGACATTCGACTCCAACTTCCTGGCTCCTGTCAGCAAGGAATAGTCAGCCATGCGTCGGCGCGTGAAAATCATCACGCGCTGAAACGGCTTTAAATCAACGAGATGGAGCGGTTTTCTGAATCAAAAAGGAAGCCGCTCCACGAAATTTTCAGCACTGCCGATCCGGCTTTCCGGAGCGACAGTTGTCCTGAAACGCTCTCATCGTCGGAAGCGGTCAAAACATTGAGTAACACTGGAACCACCAAAAAGGTAAGGCGGGCACCGCGGCGCGGGGCGGCTCTTGCCACGTCGATAGCCAGTTTTCTGGGTATCGTCATCACGACTTATCTCGGCCTTCTGGCCGTAACCTTTTTCATCGGCCGTGTTGTGCCGATTGATCCCGTACTTGCCATCGTCGGCGATCGCGCTCCCGCGCATGTCGTCGCGCGCGTTCGGGAGGAAATGGGCTTCAACCTGCCCTATTACCAGCAGTTTTTCCTTTATGTGAAGGGCGTGCTGCAGGGCGATTTCGGCACTTCGGTCCTCACGACCAATCCGGTCATGACCGACATTCGTCGCGTCTTTCCCGCAACCATGGAACTTGCCACCGTCGGCACAATCATCGGCGCCGTGTTCGGCATTCCTCTCGGCGTCCTCGCCGCGGTCAAGCGCGGCAGCATCGTTGACCAGATCGTGCGCGTGATTGGGCTTGTCGGCTATTCGGTGCCTATCTTCTGGCTCGGAATGCTTGCGCTTTTGATCTTCTATGCGCGGCTCGGCTGGACCTCCGGTCCCGGACGCATCGACATCACGTTCGAATACACTTTCACGCCGATCACCGGTTTCTATGTGATCGACGCGATTCTCCAGCGCGACTGGCCAGCGCTGAAGGATATTGTCTCCCACCTTATCCTGCCATCGACGCTGCTTGGCTATTTCTCGCTTGCCTATATCAGCCGCATGACGCGTTCCTTCATGCTGAACGAGCTGGAACAGGAATATATCATCGCCGCGCGCGCCAAGGGCATTTCGGAGACCCGCATCATCTGGGGCCACGCACTGCGCAATGCTGCCGTGCCGCTGGTGACCGTGATTGCGCTTTCCTATGCTGGGCTTTTGGAAGGTTCGGTGCTGACCGAGACCATCTTCTCCTGGCCCGGCCTTGGACTCTACATCACCAATTCACTGCAAAACGCTGATATGAATGCCGTTCTCGGTGGCACCATCGTCATCGGATCGGTCTTTATCGCGCTCAACCTCGTGTCCGATCTTCTCTATCGGCTTCTCGATCCAAGGACGCGCACACGATGAGCCAAATGACAGATACTTCCAACCTCTCATGGCGTGAATGGCTGCTGACCGAGCGGCCGCAATCGCGCACGCAAGCCCGTCTCGGTCGCGCCTACATGGTCTGGCGGCGCTTCACCGCCAACAAGCTGGCCGTTCTCGGCCTCCTGATCATCATTGGGCTTCTTGTCGTGGCGGCTCTGGCCGATGTGCTGGCCCCGCATTCGCCGGTTGTCGGCGATCTAGCCAATGCACGTCTCCTGCCGCCGGGATCACCGGGCTATCTGCTCGGCACCGACGATCAGGGACGCGATATTCTTTCGCGTTTGATCCATGGCTCCCGCCTCACCCTTTATGTGGTGCTGCTGGTCGCCATCATCGCAGCGCCTATCGGCCTTCTGGTCGGCACGGTTGCAGGTTATGCCGGTGGCTGGGTCGATGCGGTGCTGATGCGCATCACCGATATCTTCCTTGCCTTCCCGAAGCTCATTCTGGCGCTCGCCTTCGTTGCTGCTCTCGGACCGGGCATCGAAAATGCCATCATCGCCATCGCCATCACCTCATGGCCGCCCTATGCGCGCATTGCGCGTGCGGAAACGCTGACCGTGCGCAACTCGGACTATATTTCCGCGGTTCGCTTGATGGGTGCTTCGCCGATCCGCATTGTCGTGCGCCACATCATGCCGCTCTGCACCTCGTCGCTGATCGTGCGTGTGACGCTCGACATGGCAGGCATCATCCTCACCGCCGCCGGTCTTGGTTTCCTTGGCCTCGGCGCTCAGCCGCCATTGCCTGAATGGGGCGCGATGATCGCGTCCGGTCGCCGCTTCATCCTCGACCAGTGGTGGTTTGCCGCCATGCCGGGTATTGCGATTCTCATCGTCAGCCTCGGCTTCAATCTTCTGGGCGATGGCCTGCGCGACGCGCTCGATCCGCGGGGTAACAACCAATGAAGCCTCTTCTGACTGTTGAAGACCTGCGCGTCACCTTCCCGACCCGCACGGGCGCAATCGAGGCCGTGCGCGGCGTCAGCTTCGAACTGGGCCGGGAACGCCTCGGCATCGTGGGCGAATCCGGTTCGGGCAAGTCGCAGACCGGCCGCGCCATCATGGGACTGACCCCGCTGCATGCGAAGATCACGGCCCGAAAACTGGAATTTGACGGCATCGATCTTCTGAACGCCCCGGCGCGCCAACGCCGCGCCTTGCGCGGCGGTCGCATCGCCATGGTGTTGCAGGACCCGAAATATTCGCTCAACCCTGTGATGACCATCGGCAAGCAGATCGCCGAAACGCTGAAGGCCCATGGCAAGTTCAGCGGTGAGGAAATCCGCAAGCGCTCCATCGCCATGCTGGAAGCCGTGCAGATCCGCGATCCTGAGCGTGTCATGAGCCTCTATCCGCATGAAGTTTCGGGCGGCATGGGTCAGCGCGTCATGATCGCCATGATGCTGGTGGCGGAGCCGGAAATGCTGATCGCCGACGAGCCGACCTCGGCCCTCGACGTGACGGTCCAGCTCGAAGTGCTCGGCATTCTCGACAAGCTGGTCGCCGAGCGCGGCATGGGACTGATCTTCGTCAGCCACGACCTGCGCCTCGTTTCCTCTTTCTGCGACCGCGTCATCGTGATGTATGCGGGCAAGATCGTAGAGGAAATCGCGGCGAAAGACCTCGCCAACGCGAAACACCCCTATACGCAAGGACTGCTGAACTGCATGCCGAAAATCGGAGCCGATCGCCATCCCCTGCCAACCTTGCAGCGTGAGGAGGCATGGAAGCTATGACGGGCGAGACTATGAGCACGGCATCTGCACTCAGCGTCGACAATATCGACGTCTATTTCGACCACTTCCATGCGCTGAAATCGGTCAGCATCGAAGTAGCGCGCGGCGAATCCTACGGCCTCGTGGGCGAATCCGGTTCGGGCAAGTCCACCCTGCTGCGCGCCGTTGCCGGGCTGGCGCCCGTGGAGGACGGCGAAATCCGTATCGACGGGCAATTGCTGAAGACACCGCGAGACAAGGCGTTCTATCGCAATGTCCAGATGGTGTTTCAGGACCCCTACGGTTCGCTGCATCCAAGGCAGACGGTGGACCGCCTGTTGCTGGAACCGCTCGCCATCCATGGGGTCGGCGATACGGAACAGCGCATCGTGAAGGCGCTCGATGAAGTCGGCCTCGGCTCCGGCTTTCGCTTCCGCTATCCGCACCAGCTCTCGGGCGGCCAGCGCCAGCGCATCGCCATTGCCCGCGCGCTCATCGTCGAACCCAGCATATTGCTGCTCGACGAGCCGACTTCGGCGCTCGATGCATCAGTTCAGGCGGAAGTGCTGAACCTGCTCGAACAGGTTCGGCGCGACCGCAACCTGACCTTCGTCATGGTCAGCCACGACCTTGGCGTTGTCACCCATATGTGCGACCGGCTTGCCGTCATGCGCAATGGAGAGGTCGTGGAACAGTTGCAGGCAAACGATCTTGTCAGCGGCAATATCCATGCCGACTACACGAAAAATCTGATGCGGGCGAGCGAGGGCTTCCGCAGGTAAAGCCGAAGCGGTCCGTTTCAGGATACGCGAAAAAGGGGCCGCGCGGCCCCTTTTTGCATCAATCGTCGGACTTGCGCGGCGCGTCGCCATCCTGCCCGCGCCGCCAATAGGCGACAATCAGCTGACGGCCCTTTGGAATATTGCGTTCCTTGCGCATATAGGTGCGGATCGACCGGAATGCGTTGAATTCGCAACCGACCCAGACGTAAATATCGTCTTCATCTTCCGGAAATTCGACCGCCCGCACGGCATCCTGCAACAACGTCGTCGTTCCGGCCTCCGCGCCATTGCGGTTCAGCCATTGCAAATCGACATCGGCCCGAGAGAAAAGTTCCTGCTCCTCCTCGGCGTTGCCGATCTCGACGCGCACCACCGCCCTGGTTCCTTCGGGCAACCGTTCGAGAATGCGCCCGATGGCAGGCAGAGCTGTTTCGTCGCCTGCAAGCAGATACCATTTCGCATCGCCCGCATCGCCGCCGCCCGGACCAGTCATGCCGACAATATCGCCCGGCTTGGCGCTGAGGGCCCAACCGGAACCCGGAGCATCGCAATCATCGCCATGAACGACCATATCGATATCCACCCAACCGGCGACCGTATCGATGTTGCGGATCGTATAAACCCGTGTCGCGAGCTTGACTTCTCCATCCGGCCAGACAGGACGACCGTCTTCCCCCGTCACAGGCCATTGCGGCTTGGCCAGACCCTTTGGAGGAAACAGAAGGCGGATATGGAGACCTAGCTGCGAAAAGCGCGTCAGGTTCTCGCCTTTCAGCCGAACACGGCGCATATGCGGCGTTACATTCGATACCGAAACAACCTGCATCTCCCGGAAATAGGGCAATGGCAGTCCGGCAGCCCCGTCCCCTTCCCAGATAATCTTCGGTTTGGCGCTGCCCTTGTCGAGAAATTCCAGCACGTGTTCAGCGATGGAATATTTTATATAGGCAAGCCCGGTTTCGTCCTCGCTGGTGACGTCGACGCTGACCGTTTCATCGTCCCACTGCACATCCGCTTGACCGAAGCTCAGCACCAGCTTGGCCGTGCTGCCTTGACGGTGCACATCGGCATGTTCGACAAAATGATCGAGAAGCTGATTGACCACGTGACCGGCATTGGTAAGCGCAAAGCGGGTATTGGCGTTGAGTTCGGACATGTCCCGTCCTCCTTTGGGAAACAGTTTTCACAGCCTTACCCGAATATAACATGACTATTCAAGTCATGATTTAGGCTTGTACCCGCAATAAATTGTGACGGGCAGTGCCTGCCGCCAGACATCGAAGGAACCGAGCGCCCCAGCCTGCGCCACCGACAGCCGCGTCAATTCTCCGCCGCACTTTTCGCGCCAGTTGAAAAGCAGCATTTCGCTTTGCAGGGTCACGGCATTGGCGACGAGCCTGCCGCCCGGCTTCAGGGCGTCCCAGCAGACTTCCAGCACGCCCTTGTCGGTCACGCCGCCGCCGATGAAGATGGCATCCGGCGCCTCCAACCCAGCAAGTGCCAAGGGCGCTTCGCCCCTGACCAGTTGCAATGCGGGAACGCCCAATGCGGCGCGATTGCGCTCGATCATCGCCTGCCGTTGTTCGTTGGCCTCGATGGCAATCGCGCGACAGGAAGGATGAACGCGCATCCACTCAATGCCGATCGATCCGCAACCCGCACCAACATCCCATAGCAATTGACGCGGCAAGGGCTGCAACCGCGACAGCGTGACGGCACGAATGTCGCGCTTGGTCAGCTGGCCATCATTCTCGAAGGCTTCATCGGGAAGCCCGGCGACCGGCGAAAACACGTTGGCTTCTGGCGCAGCGATGCACTCAATCGCCAGCACATTCAGATCGGCACATCGCTCATGCGACCAGCTTTCGGCGGCATCCTGAACCCGGTGCTCCTTGGGACCGCCAATATGCTCAAGCACGGTCATACGGCTCTGGCCAAAGCCCCTGCCCTTGAGCATTGCCGCCGCCTTTGCTGGCGTCGAGCCATCATTGCTAAGGACAAGAAGTTTCTCGCCCGGCAGGATATGCGGAAGCAGCAGTTCAAACGGACGACCGTGCACGCTGACCGTGCGGACGTCCTGAAGCGGCCAACCCATCCGCGCCGCTGCCAGTGAAAGCGAGGACGGATGCGGCAGAACAAGCGTTTCGTCCGCCGAAAAATGCCGGGCCAAAGTGGCCCCCACGCCAAAAAACATCGGGTCGCCGCTTGCCAGCATGACGACCGGCTGGCCGCGATACGCGTCGATCATCGCGATAGCTTCGTCGAATGGAGACGGCCACGCCACGCGCACGGCCTTGATACTGTCGTCCAGAAAATCCAGATGGCGTCTGCCGCCGAAAATGACCTTGGCCGAGGCGATAGCCGCAAGCGCGGTTTTTCCAAGCCCGTCAAACCCGTCCTCACCGATCCCGATCACTGTCAGCCAGCGTGTCATGCGCAATGCTCCTTTTCCCAGTTCGTAGAGCATTTTGCAGTCAGGTGAAATCACCTGACGCCGCATAAATGCGGCAAAACAAACGGATAGAGCGGAAACGCGAACGAATGTGAGGCATTTCGCTCTATCGCGGGCAGTAGCAAGTGCAAGCGGCAAAGCGTATAAGGCTGAAATGCCCGGCAACCAGACCACCCATTCGCTGCAAGTCCAACCCGACAGGCGCAACGCCTGCCCCGGCCTCTCGCGCATGGTGATGGCGAAAGACGGGGCGATTGCCCGCATAAAACTGAAGCTGGGCCGGTTGTCAGCCGATCAGGCGCGTTCGATTGCGGCAATAGCCGAACGTTTCGATGCCGGCGCGATAGAGCTGTCGATTCGCTCCAATATCCAGTTGCGCGGCATCGCGCCCAGACATTGGAACAATGTTGTCGCTGCGCTGCACGACGCCGGGCTTGGGGCAGAAAATCCCGACGCCGACGATATTCGCAACGTGATGGTCAGCCCCACGGCCGGCATTGACCGTGGCCAGATATGCGACGTCACCGGACTGGCATCGTCCGTGCTCGCCATGCTGCAAACGAATAAGGCTTTCTATGCCCTCTCGCCAAAATTCTCCTTGCAGATCGACGGCGGCGAGGACTGCGCAATGATTGCCCATCCGGGGGATATCTGGCTGTCGGCCATCGACGCTGAAACCTATGCGTTCGGTCTGGCCTCGTCTCCCGATAAACCGGCGCTGGGAGCCGTAGAAGCGCGACACGCCCTGCCCCTCATCGAAGCGTTGCTGCACGGTTTTTTACGCCAAGGCCGTTTTGCGCGGATGAAACATCTGTTCGAGGTCGTTTCGCCATCACAGTTTCTGGCGGGACTGAACCGGGAATTGTCTTTTCCCATCCAGTCGGCCACAGGCTGGAAACGCAAGGCACCGACGCCTTTTTCGCATCTCGGTCAGAACCGGCAGCGTGATGGATCGACTTCTATCGGCGCCATGCCGCTTATGGGGCGGCTGACGCCACATCAACTCAGGGCACTGGCGGACCTTTCCAACAGCGGAAAAAGCGAGCTACGGCTAACGCCATGGCAAGGCATCATCCTTCCTTATTTGGATGGAATGCAGATTGGAAAAATAATCGAAGAACTTCGTTCGCTTGACCTCGAAACCACAGCGAAAGCTCCACAGGCGCGGCTTCGTGCCTGTTCAGGTTCCAGCGGATGCATCTCTGCACTCGCCGACACTCAAGCCGATGGCGGAAAGCTGGCGACACAGTTAACTCCGGGAACGTCATCCGTGCACATCACGGGGTGTGCCAAATCATGCGCCGCACTTGCTCCATTGCCGCACACGC
Organism: Ochrobactrum sp. PL_is483; assembly: GCF_055816855.1. Taxonomy (NCBI): domain Bacteria; kingdom Pseudomonadati; phylum Pseudomonadota; class Alphaproteobacteria; order Hyphomicrobiales; family Brucellaceae; genus Ochrobactrum; species Ochrobactrum sp. PL_is483. The sequence goes on along the minus strand of NZ_JBVPGS010000039.1, from coordinate 221,612 downwards.
TACTGGCGCGCTCGGCAGGCCGCTACGATCTTTATGCACAAGACAGGACTGGACCATCGCGCTTCGGACAGCTATTGGCGATTGATATCACCATTGACGAAGCGGCGCGCCTTCTGAACGCCCGACACTGATTAGAGTGGCACACCATGACAGACTACATTCGCGACGGGCAGGCGATTTATGACCGGTCTTTCGCCATCATTCGTGCCGAGGCCGATCTGAGCCGAATACCCGCCGATCTGGAAAAGCTTGCAGTGCGTGTCATTCACGCCTGCGGCATGGTGGATGTCGTCAATGACCTCGTCTTCTCCGAAGGAGCAGGCAAAGCCGGGCGCGACGCCCTGCTCGCAGGTGCGCCCATTCTCTGCGATGCGCGCATGGTGGCCGAAGGCATTACCCGCTCTCGCCTGCCTGCAAACAATGAAGTCATCTGCACTCTTGGCGATCCGTCGGTTCCCGAGCTTGCCGCGAAGATCGGTAATACCCGCTCGGCGGCGGCACTCGACCTCTGGCTGCCGCATCTTGCCAACAGCATCGTTGCAATCGGCAATGCACCGACCGCCCTCTTCCGCCTGTTCGAACTGCTGGATGCTGGCGCGCCGAAACCGGCGCTGATCATCGGCATGCCGGTCGGCTTCGTCGGCGCGGCAGAATCGAAGGAAGAACTCGCCGCCAACAGCCGTGGCGTGCCTTATGTTATCGTGCGCGGAAGACGCGGCGGCAGCGCCATGACGGCAGCGGCGGTCAACGCGCTCGCCTCGGAGCGCGAATAATGGCGGCAAAAGGCAGACTGTTTGGCCTGGGCGTCGGTCCCGGCGATCCCGAACTGATAACGCTGAAAGCCCTTCGCCTGCTCAAAAGCGCGCCGGTCGTTGCCTATCATGCTGCGAAGGGAAAGAAGGGTAATGCCCTCACAATTGTCGAGGAATATCTTTCGCCGGAACAGATTCTGGTGCCGCTGATCTATCCCGTGACGACGGAAAAGCTTCCGGCGCACATGGATTACGAACAGATTGTCAGCGATTTCTATGGCGAGATAACGAACACGATAGCAAGTCATCTCGATCGCGGACAGGATGTAGCCGTGATCGCGGAAGGCGATCCCTTTTTCTATGGTTCGTTCATGTATATCCACGACCGGCTTGCAGACCAGTATGAAACGCAAGTCGTCCCCGGTGTCTGTTCCGTTCTCGGTGCCTCCGCGGTGCTGGGTGCGCCGCTCGTCTATCGCAACCAGACGCTCTCCGTCCTTTCCGGCGTCATGAGCGCCGAAGAGCTGAAACAGCGGCTCGCGGATACGGGCGCGGCTGCAATCATGAAGCTTGGCAAGAACCTCGACAAGGTTCGCGCCGTGCTTGGCGATCTTGGTCTCATGGACCGGGCGCTCTATGTCGAGCGCGCCACCATGTCCAACCAGCGTATTGTGCCGCTTGCCGAAGTCGATGGCGGCGATTGCCCCTACTTTTCAATCATTCTCGTTCCGGGGCAAAAATGGAACGGTATATGATCCCCGCGATCCTAGTGCTTGGAGAAGCTGCTGTGCCCGCCGCGCAGCGGATCGCAATGGCACTGGAACGCGCCGAAATACTCGGCCTTCAGAGCCGTGTTGCATCGGTTGACAGCACCTTCATGCATTTCGGCGATGCGATAAGGTCGCTTTACGAGGAAGGCCGTCCCATCATTGCGCTTTGCGCCGCCGGTATCGTCATCCGGGCGCTCGCCCCGCTGCTTGAGAACAAGCGTATCGAACCGCCGGTTCTGGCCGTTGCCGAAGATGGAAGCGCGGTTGTCCCGCTTTTGGGTGGCCTTTCCGGTGTTAATGATATGGCCCGACAGATTGCGGCGGCTTTTGAGGTCGCGCCTGCCATAACCACATCCGGCGAACTGCGGTTCGGGATCAATCTGTTGCACCCGCCTGCCGAACTGACACTTGCCAATCCAGACGACGCGAAAAACTTCATGTCGAACCTGCTCGCGGGCCAGAAGCTGCGGCTTAACGGACAATCCCGCTGGCTTGTGCAATCGAAACTGCCTTTCGCCGACGATGGCGCGTTGACGGTCAGCATAACGCCCCGCAACCGTGCACCGCGTCCGGACGAACTGATTTATCACCCGCGCACGGTCGCCATTGCTGTCGAGACGATCGGCGATAACATCGGGAAGGATATTGAGACGGCGCTTGCCGAAGCCGGGATAGCCCGGCCGTCTCTGGCATTGCTTCTCGCCCATGAGAAGGATTGTGCGTCTTCCGTACTTCATCAGGCGGCGGCTAATCTCGATATTCCGCTGCGCTATGTGGCAGATGCGACGGATGCGCGCGCGCTTGTCCTTCGTTCGGTGGAACAGCCGGTCGAACTGATAGATAGCGACGGGCTTGCCGTCGCCATAGCCGCTACGCCGGCAGATGTACTGCTTGTCGGTCGAAAGCGTGGCAAGCTGGTCGTGATCGGTCTTGGACCTGGATCAAGCGATCTGATGACGCCAGCCGTACAGCGCGAACTGGAACAGGCCGAAGACGTTCTCGGCTATGAGACCTATGTGCGAATGGCGGAAGAAAACCTCCGGCCTTTCCGCTCCGATCAAACTGTGCACATGACCGACAATCGCGAGGAAATGCAGCGCGCCCGTCACGCATTCGAACTCGCAGCCTCCGGTCGGCATGTCGTCATGGTCTCCTCGGGCGATCCCGGTATCTTTGCCATGGCGGCGGCGGTGGTCGAGGCGCTGCACGAAACGGACAGTCCCGCCTGGCACGGCGTGGAGCTTGTCATCCAGCCCGGAATTTCAGCGGCAATGGCTGCCGCATCGCGGATCGGCGCGCCGCTGGGGCACGACTTCTGCATTATTTCGCTGTCGGACAATCTGAAGCCCTGGGAAATCATCGAAAAGCGTCTGGCGCTTGCCGCCGAAGCTGATCTAGCCATGGCGTTCTACAATCCCATTTCCAGGGCGCGCCCGCACCAGCTTGGCCGTGCACTGGAAATCCTGCGCCAGTATCGATCCCCGGAAACGCCGGTTGTCCTTGGACGGGACATTGGCAGGCCAGCGGAAACGACCCGCACAACCACGCTCGGCAGGCTGACGCCGGATGACGTCGATATGCGAACCGTTGTGATTGTCGGTTCGTCCCACACGCAAAGCTTCACGAAGCCCGATGGCAGGCAATGGGTTTACACACCGCGCTGGTACGGCGAAAAACCAGAAAAATGACAACCAAAAAGGCAGGGAAAACCCTGCCTTTTTCGTATGTTATCGCTGATTATTGAATCAGTTTTTCTTCGCCTTGACCTTCTTCGGCTGGGCAGCCGCTGCTGCATCGGCCTTGGCGGCGGCAGCTTCAGCTGCGACCTGATCGGCGCTTTTCGGCGATGTGTCGATAACGGCACGCACACCGCCCTTGGCGCTCACCTGGCAGACAGCAGTGCGCAGGTCGACCTTAAGGTCGACGTCGGTTCCACCTGCTGCACCCGGACGGGAATTGACAGCGGAGATAACGCGCTCCGGCAGGAAATACTTGTTGGCGGCAGCGGTGATGCAAGGCTGCGCCAGCGCTGGATCGACATAAGCAGTCGGCGTGAAGCTTGGCATCGAAATCGTCGGCGCGCTAACCGGAGCATCGGTCTTGCCGGGAGCCGCAGTCGTTGTCGGTACAGTAGTCGTGCAGGCAGCGGCAAGCGGGGCCAGCATGGCAAGGGCTAGAAAACGGGCTCCGGTGCGGGCGCGTCCGTACATGATCTACCTCATAGGATCTGCTGAGTAGGTAAAATTTTAAGTTCGATAACTATTCGGTTTTGCCCGATTGTCGAGTGGCAGGAAGGTCACATTGCCGGAATTTCGATTCGCATCCACAACCTGTCATCACGGTTTTGCCAGAATCCAGTTCAGCATCTCGCGCCAGTCGGCCATGCGGATCGGCGTGCCGTGATTGCCGCTCTCGAAACGGCGGAACTGAACCGGATAACCCGGCGCGCGCTTGCGTATCTCGCGATAGAAGGCTTCCTGCCTGTCAATCGCAAAAACCGGGTCGCGGCTTCCATGGCCGAAGAAAACAGGAACGCGCTTCCGGAATGCGGGAGACTTGAAAAATCCCTCATCCCAAAGCGAGCCGAGCAGGATGAGGCCTGCAAGCTGATTTCCGGCCTTTTCGTTGCCCGCTATGCGCCAGCACAGCGTTCCGCCTTGCGAGCCGCAGGAAAGGATCAACGGAGCATTTGGCGACGACGCCTTAACAGCTTCGATCAGCGCGGCAATCTGCACCTCGCCCATATCGGCGAAATCCTTGAAGTCCGGCGTGACATAAAGGCCGCCGTTCAATGCCGCGAGATTCTTCACACGGTTGAAATTGCCGCCGAACGTGAAGTCGTTCATGCCTTGCAGGCGATTGCCGCCCCGCCCATGCAGATAAATGACGATGAAAGACGCGCCCTCCCGCTTGCCCGCAGTCATGGCCTTGACGGGTCCGGCAACGGTTTGGAACGTGACGTCCTTCTGGTAGGCGCGGGCTTTCAGCGAGACATAGGCGTCTTTCACACGCTTTTCAGGCACCGCATCGCGCCCGTTGATATCGCGCATCTCATTGTAATCGACGACCTTGTAATCGCCATTGTCAGCGCTGCTGATAATGGCGGGATAGGCGAAATAATCGTCCTTGAACGCAGGCAACGGACCTGCACCAAATGCGGAAGACGCTGAAAACAGAAATAAAGCGCCCAAAAGACCGCTCGCTCCACGTCGTCTCATCGCATTACAACTCCAGCGTATGATAGCGCCTGTTGAGATAGACCAGCGCTTCCTCTTCGGCCTTTGACCGCAGGCCTACCACTTCGCCGAAAAGCACGTGATGGGTGGAATGATCCTGAACGCTGATCACCCGGCAATCGAAAGAGGCAAGCGCTCCCTGCAATATGGGCGCTCCGGTAACCTGCACCTCCCACCGCGCCAGTTCGAACCGCTCGTCCTGCGTCAGACCAATACGGCCGGAAAACGCATCTGCGAGCTGTTGATGCGAACCTGCAAGCGTATTGACCGCGAACACACCATTTTCGATGAACAGCCGATTTTCTTCGTGGATTTTCTGCAGGCAGATGAGGATCGTCGGCGGATTATCGGACACCGAACAGGCTGCTGTCAGCGTAAGACCGCGCCTTCCCGCATTGCCGGCGGTCGTGACGATCTGTACGGCACCGGCATAATGGCTCATGGCATCCCGGTAGGACTTGGATTCCACCGAAGCTGCACTGGAAATGATGTTCTTAATCGTTTGCACGTCCAACAGAATCCATCTCGCCCTATGGGTATGTTACCTGAAGCCAGCTATCTTGTTCAGAAGCCCGCAATATCGGCCCCCAGAAACGGGCATTGCACAAAGGCGAGGAAACAGCTACCCACTTTTCGTTGAAAATGCCACGAATTGTTTAATGAAGACGGATCACGTGATCGAGCTAGGGAAACGTCCTGCCGCAGCGCTGACAAGCATTATCCTCACACTGCTGGCCAGTTCGGCACTGGCGCAGGCAGAGGAGGTGCGCATCGGACTTGCAGCGCCCCTGTCCGGCACCTTCGCTCCGTTGGGCAACCAGCTGGCCGAAGGTGCGCGCATCGCGGCCACGGCGAAAGGCGCTGAACTCGTCATATCCGATGACCGTTGCGATGCCGAAGGCGGCAGGGAAGCGGCAGAACGTTTCGTGAAAGAAAACGTCCGGATCGCGACCGGTTTCCTGTGTTCCGACGCCCTTGAGGCAGCGCTTCCGGTTCTCGCAGCCGGCAACATACCTATCGTGGCATCCGACGTCGGTGAACCAACACTCACGGAAAGGCGCGCACCCGCGCCAATGGCGATATTCCGTCTCGCAACCGGTCTCGACAAGGAAACGCAGGCGACTGGCAGCTTTCTTGGCAGCCTGTGGCGCGCCCAGGCTTTTGCCGTCATCGATGATGGCACCATTGAGGGACGCGAACGTGCGGCACGTGTTCTGGCGAGCCTCAAAGAGCAGCAATTGCAGCCGGTTTTCACCGATACATACCGGCCCGGCCTCGACAATCAGAATGCGCTGGTCGCCCGGCTGCGGCGCGCAGGCGCTACCCATGTCTATGTCGGCGGCGAGCGAGACGATATCGCCGCCATCGGTGCAAGCGCTGCAGCCCTCAATCATCCGCTGACGATAGCAGGCGGTAGCCTGCTGGATGCTGCGCCCGGCGCACAGTCTTTAAGTCAGGGCACTTTGATGATTGCCCCGCTCCGTCCGCAGGACCTTTCGACCGCAAAGCCTGCAATCGACGCGCTACATCAGGCCGGGAAACTTGCCGATGCTTATGCCGTCATCGGCTATGCCAGTGCGGAGATTGCGGCGGATGCGATCCGGCGCGCCGAGGAGAAAAAGCAGCCGGTGTTGGATACGCTGCGCAGCGGCTCCTTCGAAACAGTGCTTGGCACGATCAAATTCGATAACAATGGCATTCGAACGGACAATCCCAACCGCCTCCAGCGCTTCGACGGCAAACGGTTCGTACTAGCCGACAAATAGCCCAAGCAGGCTCGCCGCGATCACAAGCCCGGTCATCAGGCTCATTGTTGACCAGAACAAGTGAAGCGCGGCATCGATATCATCGGCATTGGCATCGCGTTTGCCGGATGCATTGAGCATCGGACCCTCAACTTTTTCCGTTCCGTATTGGCGCGGACCGGCCAAGGCCAGTCCCAGCCCGCCCGCAAATGCCGATTCCGGCCAGCCGGCATTGGGTGAGCGATGCAGTCGCGCGTCACGACGCATGACCGAGAAGGCTTCCCTTCCTGACAGCTTGTCTTTCGTGACCGCAGTGGCAAGTGAAGCCAGCAGCCCTGTCAACCGAGCGGGAATGTAGTTTGCAACATCATCCAGCTTCGCGGCAAAACGGCCGAAATCGCGATAGCGATCATTGAGATGACCGATCATCGAGTCAGCAGTATTGATCATCTTGTAGGCAAACAGGCCCGGCAACCCGCCCACCAGGAACCAGAACGCGGGCGCAACGATACCGTCCGATGCGTTTTCGGCGAGACTTTCTATCGCTGCTCGGCTAACGCCGCCTTCATCCAGATGCTCGGGATTGCGCCCGACGATCATCGACACGGCCCGGCGGCCACCCTCAAGGCCCTCCTCGCGCAGCGCCAGCGCAACCGCCTGTACATGATCGGCAAGGCTTTTCTGCGCAAGCAGCACCGTCACGATCAGGATTTCGGCAACAGCACCTGCTGTCCCGGCAAGGGGCAACAAAACCTCAATAACAAGCCCGAGAGCCACGCAAACCGCCACCAGCCCAACCGTCAGCCACATGCCATTTCGGCGAAGCAGCGCGGCGGAAAAATTCCGGTTGTTCCAGCGCTTTTCCCCCCAGGCTATTGCTTTCCCGAACAGGACGACCGGATGCGGCATCCTTTGCCATAGCTGCGGCGGATCACCGACAAAGCGATCGAGAAGCAGCGCCAGCGAAAGAATAATGAGCTTTATTTCCATGAGCTTGACCAGAAAAACTGAATCAAAGTTTCAACGCCTTTTCCAAGCGCGCAAGCGCCACGTCATCCAACGGCAGACCAATGCGCAACCAGCGCGAGGCGTAATCGAATTTCCGGACAAGAATATGTCTCTGGCACAGTCTGGCATAGAGTTCGTGCGCATCCGGGTGTTCAACGAGCGAAAACAGCGCCGTGCCGCCGATTTCCTTGAGACCGCATTTCTCGAGAACGGCAGACAGTTCCAGCCGCCTCAGATCGATACGCGCGCGATAGTTGGAAAGCGCCTCGGCATCGTTGAAAGCATGGCTAGCAATTGCGAGTGCCGGACCGGAAACCGCCCATGGCCCAAGCCGCTGCTGCAAAGCCTCGACAAAACGCATTCCGCCGATTGCAAAGCCCAGACGAACGCCAGCCAGCCCGAAAAACTTGCCGAAGGATTTCAGCACGATCATCGGCGCGTCTTCCGCATCTGCTGCAACGCTGACATCCTCATGCGCATCGGCGAAAGCCTCATCCACGACCAGCAAGCCACCCCGCGCACCCAGCTTTCGCGCCAGATGCAGCAGATCGCCTTTTGAAACCACGCGCCCGTCGGGATTGTTGGGATTGACGATAACCGCCGCCGTCGCATCGTCTGGAATTTCACCAATCGTCGTGCATTGCACGACCTTCCAGCCGGAAGCGGAGAACGAGGCCGCATGTTCCTGATAGGTCGGCCCGAGAACCGCAGCCTTGGACGGAGCAACCAGTGTGGGAACGAACTGGATCAAAGCCTGTGTGCCGGGGGCGGCAGTGATAGCCGCATTCTCGCCTAGCCCATAATAGCCGCGGGCGAGCCGCAGCGTTTTGCGCAACAGCCCCTCGTCCGGCAAACGGTTCCAGATTTCCTGTGTCAGCAGGGGAAGTGGAAAATGCTCCGGATTGATGCCCGTTGAAAGATCGAGCCAGTCTTGCGGCTGTCCGCCGAAGCGTGCGATGGCCTTGTCCAGCGCACCGCCATGCTCGATTTCTGCACTCAAGCTTTCTCTCCGCAAAAATCGATGACATGCATGAACGAGCCGGAAACGGAACCGACCCTCAGCCCTGCTTCGCCAAGATCGTCACCTGCCGCATCGCGAGCCCGGAACAGGCGGTCCGCCTTCCCCTCCCGCACGATACTGGCATAGTGAAACTCGTGCGCTTTCAACGGCTCAGCCCATGGGGAGCCCTCAAGCGGCTCCAGCAGGCGATAGCCAAGATGCAGCTTTCTTTTCGCGAAGCTCGTTTCGAGCGGCAGAAGGCCCAGCATCGGATGCGCAACACCTTCCGCATCGTGCAACGTCTCGCCAAGAACCATGTAGCCGCCGCATTCGCCATAGATCGTCGCGCCACGGGTTGCAGCTTCGCGTATGCCCGTTTGAAACCGTCCGGCCTGTGCAAGACGTCCCGCGTAAAGCTCCGGATAACCGCCGGGCAGATAGATGGCGTCTGCGTCCTGTCTCGGTGTCTCGTCGGCAAGCGGCGAGAAAAATGAAATCTCAGCCCCGCGCCTGCGCCAGCCTTCGAACAAATGCGCATAGGCAAAAGCGAATGCGTCGTCGCGGGCAACCGCAATGTGGCTGCCAAGCGGCTTCAGGCGCGGCACATTAGCCATTGCGTCAAAGCGCTTCGGTCGCGACCATATGGCTTGAAGTGCGCCTATATCGATGTGCGTTTCCATCACATCGGCGGCATGGTCGAGGAAAGTTTCGAGATCGGAATGTTCGCCCGCCTGCACCAGCCCCAGATGCCTTTCAGGCAGCGAAAGAGCAGCATCGCGAGGCAGGACACCGAGAACAGGAATGCCGAGCGGCTCCAAGGCGCCACGCAGCATCGCCTCGTGTCGGGCACTGCCGACGCGATTGAGGATAATTCCCGCAATCAGCACGTCCTTGCGAAACTGGCTGAAACCCCAGACAAGCGCGGCGATGGAATGCGACTGACGGGCGCAATCCACCACCAGTACCACCGGCAGATCGAGAAGCCGGGCCAGGTCGGCAGAAGAACCCTTGCCGTCCAGCGCTCCGTCAAAAAATCCCATCATGCCCTCGGCGACCAGCAGCTTGGCGCCGCTTTCCGTCATGCGGGACGACAGCGCGCTGATAAGTTCAGGGCGCATCGCCCAAGGGTCGAGATTGAAGCAGTCTGCGCCGCTTGCGGCCTTATGATAGGCGGGATCGATGTAGTCCGGCCCGGCCTTTACCGGGGCAAGCGCTACGCCCCGGCGCTTCAAAACCCTCAACAAACCCAGCGTTACCGTTGTCTTGCCAGACCCGGAAGCCGGTGCTGCTATCATAAAACCCTTCATGCGGTTTGCGCTCCCTCATTTTGGTTCCTTTTGCCAAGCGGATCGCTGGACAGGATCTTGCCGCTCAAAGCGCCCATCCAGTCCAATCCCTCCCGCAAACGAACCACTTGCCCCACAACCACGATTGCAGGCGGGTTCAGCCCCGCCGCTTCAACGTCTTTTGCAGCCTGCGCCAGTGTGGTCTCAAGCACGGTCTGGTTGGGCAGGCTCGCATTGCACACAAAGGCGACCGGCTCGTCCGGCGAGCGTCCGGCATCGATCAGGCGCCTGGCAATGAGATCGATATGTTTCATCGCCATATACATGACGATAACGGGAGAGGTTCTCGCGATGCCGGTCCAGTCCACCCCGTCCGGCACCGAACCGCTGGCATCGTGACCGGTCAGAAACGTCACCGACTGATTGATGTCGCGATGCGTTGCGGGAATGCCGGCATAGGCGAGGCCGCCAATTCCGGCGGTCACTCCGGGAACGATGCGAAACGGAACATCGTGTTCCACAAGCGTCAGCGCCTCCTCTGCCCCTCGCCCGAACACGAACGGATCGCCGCCTTTCAGTCGCAGCACCTTCTTGCCCTGTTTCGCAAGTTCGATAAGCCGCAGGGAAATATCGCGCTGTTTCGGCGAGGGCTTGCCGCCGCGCTTGCCTGCATATTCCAGAACAGCATCTGCATGTTTGAGGGAGAGGCAGGCATCATCCACCAGCGCATCGTAAACGATGACATCCGCTTGTTGCAGGGCGTTGACGGCATGAAGCGTCAAAAGGCCGGGATCGCCCGGCCCTGCCCCCACGAGCCACACATGGCCGGGCCTCATCGCAGGCAACGTCATTTTGCTTTTGGCAATGACACATGCCGCCGTTTCTTCAGCCTTGTTCATTCTCGTCAACCATTATTCTATCTGGCGACACAGCTAGCAGATACATTATAAGGCGTCCATGAATGACGAAACCGCTCCAACGAATAAAAGTCAGGAAAAGGCCGAGCTTCGCCGCGGCTGGACCACTGGCGCCTGCGCGACCGCTGCCACCAAGGCGGCTTTGACGGCGCTCATCACCGGAGAATTTCCCGACCCCGTCGGCATAATTCTGCCCAAGGGAGAGGTGCCCTATTTCCAGCTTGCTTATGAGGGACTGGGCGAAGGCTATGCGATGGCAGGCATCGTCAAGGATGCGGGCGACGATCCTGATGTGACCCATGGCGCCACGATCATCTCGACGGTGTTCCCGGCGCCGCCGGGAACCGGCATCATCTTTCGCGCCGGTGAAGGGGTTGGAACTGTCACGCGGCCCGGCCTGCAAATTCCTCCGGGCGAAGCCGCCATCAACCCGGTTCCACGCCGCATGATGACGGAAATCTGCGAACAGATTTGCGCCGAATACGGATTGCCAGCCGACCTCGTCATTACGATATCGGTTCCGGGCGGCGAAGAGATCGCCAGGAAAACTTGGAACCCCCGCCTTGGTATTATCGGCGGCATCTCCATTCTCGGCACCACCGGTGTGGTCCACCCGTTTTCCTGCTCGGCCTGGATTCACTCGATCCATCGCGGCATCGATGTTGCGCGTGCAGCCGGGCAAAAACACGTGCTCGGTGCGACCGGCTCGACGTCCGAAGACGCGGCGCAGGCGCTCTATGACCTGCCGGATTTTGCCATTCTCGACATGGGTGATTTCGCGGGCGGTGTGCTCAAATATCTGCGTGACCATCCTATCGACAAACTGACGATTGCGGGCGGTTTCGCCAAATTGACAAAGCTCGCCCAAGGCGCGCTCGATCTCCATTCTTCGCGCTCGCAGGTGGACAAGGGCTTCCTCTGGACCATCGCGGAAATGGCAGGCGCACCGACAAGCATGAAGGAGCAGATTCTCTTTGCGAACACTGCCCTGGAAGTGCTTGAACTGACTCAATCAATCGGCATCGACATGGCAATGCCCGTTGCGCTCAAAGCGAAGGAAACCGCACTGGAAACCCTTCGCGGTGCACCTGTGGAAGTTGAGATTATCGTGACTGATCGCAGTGGAAATATCCTTGCGCGCGTCTGAACCCAAGATACTCATTCTGGGCGGAACGGCCGAGGCAGCAGCGCTTGCAACGGCCTTTGCGGAACTGCCCGTCAAAGCGATCACCTCGCTCGCCGGACGCACCAGCAATCCAGCCAAACTGACCGGAACGGTCCGCAGCGGCGGCTTCGGAGGCATTGACGGTCTTGCCACCTATCTCGATTGCGAAGGGATCGACCTCGTTATCGACGCGACCCATCCTTATGCCGCGCGCATCTCGCAAAATGCGGTTCAGGCCGCAAGTAAGTGCGACATACCACTGGTGAGGCTGGAGCGCCCTGCCTGGCAGAAACAGCCGGGAGACCGCTGGATCGATATTGCCGACGAGGCCGAGGCTGCAAGCGCCATTTCTTCTGGAGAGCGTGTGTTTCTCGCGCTCGGTCGCCAGCACATCGCACCTTTTGCCAAGCGCGCGGACGTTCATTTCGTCATGCGTATGATCGATCCGCCGGAGGTGACACCGCCCCCGGATTGCGAACTTATCCTCGCAAGGCCCGGCGATTTCGCGGCGGAAATGCTATTTCTGAAGGGTCGGAATATCGGGCTGCTCGTGAGCCGCAATTCGGGCGGCGCCATTTCCTATGCCAAGATCGAAGCAGCCCGCGCGCTAGGGCTTCCGGTCATGATGATTTCCCGCCCGCCGGTTGCGGCGAAGACCATTGTCACCTCGCCGGAAGACGCAATCGCATTCGCCCGTACAAGCTTAAGCTTTTGAACGCGCCGCGTGGCTATGCGCTTCATGATAGAGCGCTGAATCGCGAAAGCTCTTTGGGTCCAGACCGCGCCCGACAAAAATCATCGCCGTGCGCTGCAAGCCTGACATCGCCACCTTCTCGCTAATATCCGACAACGTACCGCGTAGAATCCGCTCATCCGCCCATCCAATGCGATAGGCGACGACCACAGGGCAATCAGCGCCATAAAGAGGTGTCAGCTCGGCCTCGATCTTCGCGAGGTTGCGAATGGAAAGGTGAATCACCAACGTCGCGCCCGACCGTCCAAGTGTGGCAAGGTCCTCGCCTTCGGGCATTGCAGACGACTTCATCGATGTGCGGGTCAGGATGATGGTCTGGTTGACCTCGGGAATAGTCAATTCCTGCTTCATGGCGGCGGCGGCAGCCGCAAACGCGGGAACACCCGGCGTCACATCATAGGGAATGCCGAGACTGTCCAGTCGCCGCATCTGTTCGGCCATAGCACCGTAAATCGACGGATCGCCGGAATGCACCCGCGCGACATCGAGACCCTTAGCGTGTGCGGCTTCCATTTCAGCGATAATCTCATCCAAAGTCAGGGATGAACTATCGACCAGACGCGCACCCTTGGGCACTCCGGCAACAAGTTCCTTCGGCACCAGCGACCCGGCATAGATGCAGACGGGGCATTGCTCAATTAGGCGCAGCCCGCGAACGGTGATAAGATCCGCCGCACCGGGACCGGCGCCAATGAAATGAACAGTCACAATTTTCCCTTCCTGAACTGCGGAGCGCCGCTTGAGCCAGCAATCGCCAGAGCGGCAGTTGCCCGGACTGACGCGGTTTTCTCGACTGCCAGAATACCGCTCGGACCAGAGGCAGCAAGCGCTGCTGCTTCGGCAACACCATGACAACCGACTGCCTGAAAAACGGCTTCCGACGGGTTTTTGAGACGCAGTGTTTCCTGCTCCAGTCGCTCCGCATCGAAGTAACAAACCGCACATGCAAAATATGAAGCAAGCTCAGCCCATGCGGGCTCACTGCGTTTCGTGCTCAAGGTCGCAATAGCATCAGGCCGCGAACACGCCCCCCGAGCCAACACCTGCTCGGCCAAGGCCAAAAGCTCATCGAACGTCACGCCCGACGAACCGCCCATGCCAAGAACTCTGATAAAATTGCTTTTAAGCATGTCTTTATCCCAAAACCGGTTCCCACTTTTGGGAGACATGCATTAGAATCCGCAGGGAGATGACTGGCGTGCTTTGTGCAGTTCTTCCGGCTTGACCCCGAGCGTATCGGCAATGCGCTGGATCATTGTTGCTTCGCTACGATCAAGGCGATTATCGGAGCAGGCAATCGTCACGAGGTCACCAAGCAGCGCTAGACGACGCTCCGGCGCCATCTCTGCCAGCATATTGGCGGCTTGCTTGGTTGTCGTCTCGTAAGCAAAATCCTTGAGATATTCCGCGACTTCCGGAAGCTCTTCTGGTGCAATGCCGAAATTCTTTTCGGCAATTTCCTTGAAGGCGGCTATTTCGGCTGGGTGCTGATCGCCATCGGCAAAAACCACATGCAACAGCAAAAGCAATTCAGAAGCGAGCGCCGGATCATCGGCGACGCGTTGCACGGCGCTCTTCCTGCCCAGAAAAGCAGTAATCCGCTCAAAGATGCTTTCGCTCATGGAACCCCTCTAAATTTTCAGCTTGCATATAATGAATAGCGCCGGATGCGCAGGAAAACAATCTCGCTCCGAGGCCCAGCTTTCTTCAATGAGCGTCTTTGTTTGACTGGCGTTCGCGAAGCGGCTGCTCTATGTTGCCCCAACCTCTCCTTTAGGCTCCCCCGATGCTTGAATTTTTTGACACGCTTACCCTGCTCCTCACGGCTGCGGCATTCATTGCCGGAATCATCGATTCCATAGCTGGCGGCGGCGGAATGATTACGATTCCCGCCCTGTTGCTGGCCGGAATACCACCCGTTGAAGCATTGGGTACAAACAAGCTGCAAGGTCTGTTCGGATCGTCGTCGGCGACAATCGCCTATGCACGCAAAGGGCACGTCAACATCAGGGAACAGTGGCCCGAAGCGCTCGCCTCGCTCATTGGTTCGGTATTCGGCGCATTGCTGGCAACCGTTCTGCCCGTGGATATCATGCGCGCAGCCTTGCCGATCCTCCTGATCGCCATCGCCGTCTATTTTGCCGTTAAACCCAGCCTTGGCGATATCGACCGCGCACGCCGCATCGGCCCATTTCTTTTCGGCGTGACGCTCGTTCCGCTGATCGGTTTTTATGACGGACTCTTCGGTCCCGGAACCGGATCGTTCTTCATGCTCGCCTTTGTGGCGCTTGCCGGTTTCGGAGTGTTGAAGGCCACCGCGCATACGAAGCTTCTCAACTGCGCTTCCAATGTCGGCAGTTTTGTAACCTTTGCCCTTGTTGGCACCATCAATTGGAAAATCGGCACCTGCATGGGCATCGCCCAGTTCATCGGCGCACAGATCGGCGCAAGCCTCGCCATGAAGGTCGGCTCACGCATCATCAAACCGCTTCTGGTCGTTGTCAGCCTGGCGCTGGCAATTCGCCTTCTGATGGACGGCACCAACCCGCTGCGCCAGTGGATGGGTTTCTAGAGCATTTCCAGCACAAGTGTGAAACGGTTTTGCGTCGGATAATGCGATGAAACAAATAGTTGGAGCGGTTCCGACGGCTCCGTTTTAAGCGGATCCGCTCTAAACCCGAAGTGCTACCAGCACCACGCCGCAGCCGATAAGCAGAATACCGAACCAGTTGACGGTCGACATGCGCTCGCCAAGAAATGCCGCACCGAACAGCGCCACCAGCACGACCGACAATTTGTCGATCGGCGCGACGCGGGATGCATCACCGATCTGCAAGGCCCGGAAATAGGCAAGCCACGAAGCACCGGTCGCCAGCCCCGAAAGCACCAGAAACAGCCACGATTTCCCGGAAATCTCGCCCGGCTTCTGCCACTGGCCGGTAACGGTCAGGAACAAGCACAGCGCGCCAATAATGACCAGCGTGCGCACAAGCGTCGCGAAATCCGAATTGATGCCTTGAATACCGATCTTGGCGAAGATTGCCGTCAGCGCGGCAAACACTGCCGACATCAGCGCCCAGAACTGCCAGCTATCGATCATCAGAATTCAATGCCCTTCTGCGCCTTCACGCCGGAGCGGAATGGATGCTTGATCATCTCCATTTCGGTCACAAGGTCTGCCGCTTCAATCAGCTCGTCCTTGGCATTGCGCCCGGTAATGATGACGTGCTTCATCTCCGGCTTGGCTTTAAGAACCTCGATCACTTCCTCAACCGGCAGATAATCATAACGAAGAACGATATTCAGCTCGTCGCAAAGCACCATATCGTAGCTTTCATCCATTATCAGCGCCTTGGCCTGTTCCCACGCGCCCCGCGCCATGGCGATATCCCGCGTGCGATCCTGTGTCTCCCAAGTAAAGCCCTCGCCCAGCGCTGAAATCGTCACCTGCTCGGGAAATTTTTCAAGCACCCAACGCTCGCCTGTGTCCCACGAACCCTTGACGAACTGCACGACGCCGATCTTCATACCATGACCCAACGCACGGAAAACCATCCCGAAACCGGCAGTCGATTTGCCCTTGCCCTTGCCGGTATGGACGATCACCAGTCCCTTTTCCTCGGTCTTCGTAGCCTGGATCTTGTCGCGAGCGGCCTTCTTCTTGCGCATCTTGTCCGCATGGCGGGCGTTCAGTTCCTCTTCAGTCATGGACAGAAGTTTTGCAGATTTTTCAGCCATTTGTTCTCTTTCCCGGATTCAAAGTCGCAAGTTGTTCCAGTTCGAACCGCGCCGAATTGGACCGTGGTATCCAGAAGCCCCGCTTGATGGCGTCGTTCAGCTTCGCTGCCGTCTCGGCAAGTGCTGCGGGGTTTTTCTCGGCCATGAAGTCATGCACCAGCCTGTCGGCGATATAAGCCTGATACACCGCCTCGAAGTGGTGATTTCCGACCTTGCCGGTGGTCGCTGCAAAGGCGAACAGATAATCGACCGTAGCCGCTATCTCTGCCGCCCCTTTATAGCCGTGGCGCATCACACCCGCGATCCATTTCGGATTGGCCGCGCGCCCCCGCACGACGCGTGAAAGCTCTTCTTCCAGCGCCCTGATCACCGGCTTTTCCGGGCGGGAATGGTCGTTGTGATAGACCGCAGGCATTGCGCCGCTCAGGCTTTCCACGGTCGCGGCCATTCCGCCTTCGAACTGATAATAGTCATCGCTGTCGAGGAGATCATGTTCGCGGTTGTCCTGATTCTGGACCACCGCCTGAACCGAACGAAGCCTTTCTTCCAAAAGGCCACGCTCGGCCTGCCCTTCCTCACCCGCGCCATAGGCATATCCGCCCCAGACAAGCCAGGCTTCCGCCAGATCGTTGCGCCCGGCCCAGCCATTCTCGTCGATCAGCGCCTGCAAGCCTGCACCATAAGCGCCGGGTTTGGACCCGAAGACACGATAGCCTGCACGGCGCTGTGCCGTCTTCTCGTCTACCCCGTCTGCAACGAGACGCGCTTGCTCTATCCGCATGCGCGCCGCAATCGGATTATCCTCGGCATCCTCATCAAGCTCCCCCACTGCCCGCACAGCCTTGTCGAACAGCGCAATCTGTTCTGGAAACGCATCGCGGAAGAAGCCGGAAATGCGCAATGTCACATCAACCCGCGGACGGCCAAGCTTTGCAATCGGAACAATTTCGTATCCGGTTACCCGGCGTGACGCCATGTCCCAGACCGGCTTCACGCCGATCAGCGCCAGGGCCTGCGCGACGTCATCTCCGCCGGTGCGCATATTCGACGTACCCCACGCGGTCAGGCCGAAAGATGTAGGCCATTCACCATGGTCCTGCGTGTAGCGGGTAATCAGCAGTTCCGCCGATTTACGCCCAAGTTCCCATGCGGCCGGGGTGGGAACGGCGCGACTGTCGGTAGAGAAGAAATTGCGCCCCGTCGGCAGCACATCGGGACGGCCCCGTGTCGGCGCGCCAGACGGTCCGGGCGGCACAAATCGCCCGCCAAGCGCGGCAAGAAACCCGTCTATTTCCGAAGGGCCGCAATTGACCACCATGGGACGCAGATGTTCCTCTATGGATCGCAGCACCGCCCGCGTCTGCGACCAGTCTTCCGGGCATTCCTTTTCGCCCGCAACAAAACTTGCAGCCAGCAGTTCGATACGTTCCACCGTATCGCCTGCTATGCGCCATGTTGCGGGGCTCGCGGCGCGCAGCAGTTCCGGTTTTGGCCCAGTCCATGCCTCGGCCATGTTGCAATCGAGCGGATCGAATGTTTCGCCAAGCCCGCAATCCGAGGCGATTGCCCGCTGGAGACTTTGATCGCCCGGCGCACCGCCAAGTGAAACCGGAACACCGCGCGGCACACGGGCCAGCGCGACCAGAAGATCGGTCAGCAGCCTGCCTTGAGGTGCAAGCCCGAAAATATGCAGCCCGTCGCGTATCTGCATTTCCTTTAGATCGCAGAGATAAGCGTCGAGCTTTTGCAGCGCCATGTCTTCATCGTCGTGGTCGTGAATGCCTGCATCGCGATCCAACCCGATGTCGCGCACGAGATCGAGTATCTGCCCTTTCAGTCTCAGCAGGCGACGCGGATCGACACCGGAGGCTTCGTAATATTCATCCACCAGCGCTTCCAGATCTTTCAGCGGCCCATAACTTTCGGCGCGTGTCAGCGGCGGCGTCAGATGGTCGATGATGACCGCACCGGCACGACGCTTGGCCTGCGTGCCTTCACCGGGGTCATTTACGATGAAAGGATAGATATGCGGTGTGGGACCGAACACGGCCTCGGGATAGCAGTTTTCCGACAGCGCAAGCGCCTTTCCCGGCAGCCACTCCAGATTTCCATGCTTGCCCATATGCACAATGGCATCAATGCCTGCGACCTCGCGCAGAAACGCGTAGAAGGCAATATAGCCGTGCGGTGGCACCAGATCGGGCGAGTGGTAAGTCTCTTTCGGATCGATATTGTAGCCGCGTGCAGGCTGAATACCGACAAAGGTCTCCCCCAGCCGCATCAACGGCAATGCGAAAGCGACAAGTTCCTCGGCAAAATAAGGATCGTTTTCCGGCGGGCCCCAGCGATCTCCAACGTCTTTCTGAATCTCAATGGGAAGTCTTTCGAAGAAAGCCTTGTATTGATTCAGTGAAATCGTTTCGCGTATCTCGCGCCCGTCACGCGCGGCATTGGTCGGGCCTGCCGTCAGGACACGCATCAGCGCATCACCATCCGCTGGCAGGTCAGCGACCGAATAGCCGTCGTTCGCCATCGCATGCAGGACTTCGACAGTTCCGGCTGGAGTATCGAGACCCACGCCATTGCCAAGCCGCCCATCGCGGTTCGGATAATTGGCAAGGATCAGCGCGACACGCCTTTCCTCAGGCGATTTCCGCTTCAACCGCACCCAGTTTGCGGCAAGCTGCGCCACAAAATCCACCCGATTTTCATGCGGTTCGTGGGTAACGATATTCGCTTCCACTGCCGCATCAAACTGCTTTGCAGACTTGAAGGACACCGCGCGCGAAAGTACGCGCCCGTCCACTTCCGGCAAGGCGACATTCATCGCCAGATCACGCGCCAGCAGCCCTTGCTGCGACGATTCCCAGACGGTTTTCGGCGTACCGGAAAAGATGACTTGCAGGACCATATTGCCGCGCTTGTCGAGCACGGTCGGCTTGCGCTCGGCACCTGGTGAAGAAATCGCAAATCCGGTGGCGTTCAAAACGATATCTGGCGGACAATCCTCGAACAGACCGTCGACAACGGCTGCGGACAATCGATCCTTGAGGCTCGAAACGAATATTGGAAGCGGATTGAGGCCCTTGGCCCGCAACGAAGCGATCAGCGCATCGACGGGTTGCGTCTGTCCGCTTTGCACCAGCGCCCGATAAAAAATGATGCCAGCCACAGGTGCCTTTGCATCGCCCCACTGCGTGCGGATGCTGTCCAGCGACGCGACATGCTCTCCCGGCCACCACAGACCGGCCTTCAGCAGAGGTGCGGCACTCTCCGGCTTCTCGGAACCCGCAATCAGTGCAGCGCAGTAGTGAAGAAATGCCCCCGTATTCGCCGCCCCGCCTTCGATCAGATACTGCCAGAGTTCATTTCGTTCTTGGACGGAGATCGTCGAAAAACGGTCCAGCCCAAGATCCGGCTTATCGTCTCCCGGCAATACCGCAATCTTGATACCCTGATTGACCGCGCAGGCATGCAGAGCTTCCAGCCCGTAAGGCCAGTAAGTCTCGCCCCCAATGATGCGCACCACGATCAGCTTTGCGTGCCGCGCGGTGCGCTCCACATAAGCATCAACGGACATCGGATGGGTGAGGCTCAGGAAATTGACCAGCCGCAAGCTTGGCAGCGCAGGCGCAAGCTTGTGCGCCTGCGCCAGACTGGCCAGTTCTGTATCGGCGGCGGAAAGGAACAATATGTCTCCCGGTGTCTGGCCGAGATCGACGGCCTCATTGCCGTCGCTGATTGTTCCTTTCTGGGCAAGCAGGAGATGCATCAGGCGGCGTCTTTCACCGCTTGGGCAATCGCTGCTTCGTCAATATCGTGCAATCCGATGACAACCAGTCGCGTGGAGCGCGTTTCATCCTTGCCCCATGGACGGTCGAAATAATGCTCAATGCGGGGGCCGACCGCCTGCACCACCAGACGCATCGGCTTTCCAGGCACATCGACAAAGCCCTTCAGACGAAGAATGTCATGTTCCGCGATGACCGCTTTTAGCTTTTCCGTGAATAGTTTGGGATCGGCGACAGAACCCGTTTCGACGACAAAACTCTCGAACTCATCATGATCGTGTTCATGTCCATCCGCATGATGGATTTCATGATGCGACTTGCGGTTAGCGATGTCGTCTTCGGTGCCGACACCGAGGCCCAGCAGAACATCGGCTCCAAGCTTGCCAAAGCTTGCAGGAACCATGTTCACCCGGCGCGACGAACGTTCGGCCACATCCGCCTTAACGCTGTCCAGCCTGGAGGCATCGATCAGATCGGCCTTGTTGAGAACAATAAGGTCAGCGGCGTGAATCTGATCCTCAAAAAGTTCCTCCAAGGGGCTTTCATGATCAAGAGATTCATCTGCTGCCCGCTGTGCATCAACCTTGTCATGATCATCGGCAAAACGTCCCTCTGCAACAGCTGCCGCATCGATCACCGTGACCACGCCATCGACCGTCACCTGCGTCTTGATTTCCGGCCAGTTGAAGGCCGCGACCAGCGGCTGCGGCAAGGCAAGGCCGGAAGTTTCGATCACGATATGGTCAGGGCGATCAGCACGATCAAGAAGCTTGGTCATTGTCGGGATGAAATCATCGGCAACAGTGCAGCAGATGCAGCCATTGTTGAGCTCGATCACATCTTCCTCGCGGCATGTCTCGATACCGCAGCCTTTCAGAATACCGCCATCGACACCGAGATCGCCAAACTCGTTGATGATTAATGCAATGCGTTTTCCATTGGCGTTTTCCAACAGGTTGCGGATCATCGTCGTTTTGCCCGATCCGAGAAAACCCGTGATAACGGTTGCGGGAATTTTTTGTCCCTGCATTGATTTATCCCTTCATCTTGAGCGGCAGCCCTGCCGCCATGAAATAAACTTCGTCCACGATCGCAGCCACTGCCTGGTGCAGAAAGCCTGCATGATCGCGAAATTCCCGTGCCATGCGATTTTCCGGCACGATGCCAAGTCCCACCTCGTTTGAAACCAAAACGATAGGCCCGGCGAGGTTTGGCAGCATCGCGACCAGATTTGCCGTCTCTGTCGCTATATCGCGTTCGGCCATCATCAAATTGGTCAGCCACAGGGTCAGGCAATCGACCAGCACGAACCGGTCGGCGGCAGCATGCGATGTGAGTGCGCCGACGAGATCAAGCGGCTCTTCCACAGTCTGCCATTCGGAACCACGCCGGTCGCGATGAATGGCAATGCGGTTTTCCATTTCCTCATCGAAGGCGCGCCCTGTTGCCAGATAAAGCGGCTTGAGCCCCGAGGATTCGATCATTTTCTCGGCATAAGACGACTTACCCGAACGGGCTCCGCCAAGAACCAAAACCAGTTTTCCGGGCGAAGCCATTTTCGTCAGCCTCCAATCTCGGACGATGCATAGTGGTGGATGAACCAGCCAAGCGCGAGACCAATCACCGCCCACATGAAAAGGTTCGTCGCCAGCGAAGCGACCGCGTATTGCGAAGCAAGCAGCGAGGGAACAGGCGACGAAATATCCTCTG
Source organism: Ochrobactrum sp. PL_is483 (assembly GCF_055816855.1). Lineage (NCBI taxonomy): Bacteria > Pseudomonadati > Pseudomonadota > Alphaproteobacteria > Hyphomicrobiales > Brucellaceae > Ochrobactrum > Ochrobactrum sp. PL_is483. The sequence continues at coordinate 199,740 of NZ_JBVPGS010000039.1, read as the reverse complement.
GATGCGGAGCACCATAAAGATGCGGCGCCATGATCAGCACCAGCCCCGATATCTTCGCCAAGGTTTCCTGACGCAAAGCGATGAGATAGATACCGAGGCCGCTCAGCACCACGGTTGTAGTCCACCAGAGCTGGCGTTCGACCAGGTCCGCCGCAGGCATTGCCGGCAATTCTGGCGACAGTCCCAACGCAGGCAGAAATGCGACTGTGAAGAAACCCGCAACACCCCAATAGATACCATTCTGCACCGTGATGCGACGTCCGACAAGCAGGGCTAGCCCGCCAAGCAGCAGAGCAAAACCGGCCCCGGCCACGAGATTGGCAAGAATCGTATTGCCCAGCCGTCCAAACGGCAACTCCGCTCCTTCTTCTTCAGCATCTGCAGGAGCGGCACCATGATCGTGAGGCGCAGCTTCCGTCTCGCCATGGCTGTGGCCATCACCAGCCTCTTCGTAGGTTTCGGCCTGCAGGATCAAAGGCACTGTTTTCAGATACATAACAGGCGTGACCAGCAGCCCGGCCAGAAGACCGGCGGCGAGTGTCGCCAACAAATAACGGATCAACATTTCTGTCCCTCAATACGGTTTTCGGAACAAGACACGCATAAAACCAAACAGATAGAACATTTCCAATGATTCAATCAAAACGGGAAATGCTCTAGCCGTGCGCCATCGAGCCTTGTTCAACTTCAATTCCGAAAGATGTCAAACTGCTCAGTGACAGGGAAAACCATAGGAATGGCGCGTGTCATGTGCCGAATCGTGCAGCGTGTCGGAATGGGCAAGCCCTACGCCGTAAATCAGGAACGCGCCGAGGAGCAGTGAAGCGACAGCTGTGCTCAGTCGGGCAGCGAGCGGCATTGCGAGTATGTTGGAAACAGAATCTTGAGTTCGTGCAGCCATGACAACCTCCGTGCAGGCAGCAGGGAAAAACCTCCCATGGGGCTCGGGCTCAATGCCCTCACGCAACAGGCAGGTCTCCTGGCTCGCGGGTCGTGGGGATCGAAGCGACCTTCCCAGAAGCTCTCAGCCTCCAGTGGTTACCGGTTGCCCGGTTTGCTTCTTCCCTCTCCGCTCTACAGTCGCGGGGTCGGCTGCGATAAAGACGCCCGGAATGGGTCCGTCCGTCGCATTCCCTTTTGGTATCGCCGGGATTCGTCCCGACAAAGACCTGTTGCATGACTTTGGACACTAGGCTTTCCCCCTATCGGCGTCAATCGCAGCCGACAATTGGAGACCTTATTTCAAGTCAAACAGCGCATTGATGTTGAGACACGCTTCCAGTCCTTCGGCCAGTTCATCCAGTGCAGCCTCGACTCCAGCTCGATAGTTCACTGAACTGCCATGCACCCCGAGACTGTGCAGAAATTTCCGACGAAATTCGTCCGCATTGAACACGCCATGCAGATAAGTCCCCATGATGCGTCCGTCCGGCGATATGGCTCCATCATCATGCTCGCCAATTCGGGCGAACGACCGTGTCATATCTGGCCCGGTCGTGCGACCGATATGAATTTCATAACCTTCAAGCAGAGTATTATGAAGAAGCGAAGTCGCCCGCACATTGCGGACCACTTTTTCAGGCTCCATAACTGTTTCAATATCGAGGAACCCGAGACCATCGATGCCCCGCGTATCCCCCTCAATACCGGCAGGGTCGCTAATGTGGCGGCCAAGCATCTGGAACCCGCCGCAAATGCCCAACACATGACCACCCCGCTTCACATGGGCAGACAATTGCTGATCCCAGCCATTATCCCGTAACGCCTGCATGTCGGCTATCGTAGATTTTGTGCCTGGCAGCACCACAAGTCCCGCATCCGCAGGCAGACTGGAACCTGGCGGCACCATAACCACTTCCACATCTGGTTCTGCCTTTAGCGGATCGAGATCATCGAAATTGGCGATACGCGGCAACATCGGTACTGCGACGACAAGCGCCTTTTTGTCTCCACGCGCAGCCCGCTCAAGAACGACCGAATCCTCGGCGGGCAACCGCGATACCGCGTTCATCCACGGAACCACTCCAAATGAGCGCCAGCCGGTAAACCGCGTGATTGCTTCAAGACCGTCATCGAAAAGCGAAATATCGCCCCGGAACTTGTTGATCAGAAAACCGCGAACCATGGCGCGGTCTTCTTCCGGCAAAATCGTGTGGGTGCCGACCAGAGAGGCAATCACGCCGCCTCTGTCTATATCACCGACGAGAACAACAGGGACACCAGCCTGTGTCGCAAATCCCATATTGGCAATGTCGCCCGCGCGAAGGTTGATTTCAGCGGGCGACCCCGCACCTTCCACCAGCACAATATCTGCGCATTCGCTGACTCGGGCGAATGATTCCATGACCGCAGCCATGAGCTGCGGTTTCAACTCCTGATAATAACGCCCACGCGCTTCGCCCCGCATCTGACCCTGAACAATAACCTGGCTGCCCATATCCGTCTGCGGCTTCAGCAGAACCGGATTCATATGCACCGAGGACGGCACGCCACAAGCCAGCGCCTGCAGCCATTGAGCACGACCGATCTCACCCCCGTCATCGCTGACAGCGGCATTGTTTGACATGTTCTGCGGCTTGAACGGGCGTACCTTCAGTCCACGATTGCGCGCAAGGCGGCAAAGCCCGGCGACAAGAACACTCTTGCCAACGTCTGAACCGGTTCCCTGAAACATGATTGCGCGTGCCATGGACTGCTGCGTAGCTTAATCTGATCCCGCTGGCAACGGGACCCCGACCGGTACGCGTCTATGCAAAAATGCGCATCAGTTTATTACAGATGTGAGCAACATTATTCCACTGGAACGTTGGCAGCATCTTGCTCTTATGCTCTAGTCGGACCATGAAAGCGGTGCTCATAGGGAGGAAACCATGGATGCTGCCGACCAGAACCAGTTCGAACTGAACGAAGAACAGCTTGCCATTCAGGATATGGCGCGCGCCTTCGCCAGCGATCGCGTCGCCCCTGATGCATTGCAATGGGATCGCGACAAGCATTTCCCGGTGGACATCCTGCGTGAAACCGGGCCGCTCGGCATGGGCGGTATTTATGTGCGGGAAGACGTCGGCGGATCGGCGCTGAAACGGCTTGATGCAGTGCTTATCTTCGAGGCTCTTGCCACGGCTTGCCCGACATTTTCGGCTTTCCTGTCCATTCATAACATGGCTGCGTGGATGATCGACGCTTTCGGCGACGAGGACCAGCGCCAGCGCCTCCTGCCGCAACTGACCTCGATGAACTGGCTGGCGAGCTACTGCCTCACGGAACCCGGCTCCGGTTCCGACGCGGCGGCACTCAAGACCCGAGCCGTGCGCGATGGCGACCATTATATTGTCAACGGCGCGAAGCAGTTCATTTCCGGTGCCGGTGCGACTGATGTCTATGTCACGATGGTGCGTACCGGCGAGGACGGTCCGAAAGGCATTTCCACGCTTGTTGTGCCTAAAGATGCACCGGGCCTGTCTTTCGGTGCCAACGAGCATAAAATGGGCTGGAACGCCCAGCCGACCCGCACGGTCATTTTTGACAACTGCCGTGTACCGGTTGAGAATCGCCTCGGCGAGGAAGGCGTCGGCTTCAAGATCGCGATGGCCGGCCTCGACGGCGGGCGCCTCAATATTGCCGCCTGTTCGCTAGGCGGCGCGCAAGCCGCAACCACCAAGGCGCTGGAATATAGCGCCGAGCGCAAGGCTTTCGGGCAAACGCTTGATCGCTTTCAGGCGTTGCAGTTCCGCCTGGCCGACATGGAAACGGAACTGGCCGCTTCGCGCATGCTTCTTTATACGGCCGCCAGCAAGCTCGACCGCAAGACCCACGACGCCGGCAAATGGTCGGCCATGGCCAAACGCTTCGTGACCGATACCGGCTTCAACGTCGCAAACGAAGCCCTCCAGCTTCTGGGTGGTTACGGCTATCTTCACGATTATGGCGTGGAGAAACTGGTGCGAGACCTGCGCGTTCATCAAATTCTTGAAGGCACCAACGAAATCATGCGCGTTATCATCGCCCGTCACATGATCGGTCGTTAAAGCGCAACAATCAGCAAGGGAGGTTTTGTCATGGCCACAATCGCATTTATCGGCCTCGGCAATATGGGCGGCCCGATGGCTGCCAATCTGGTCAAGGCCGGTCATAAGGTGCTGGGCTTCGATCTGTTGCCGCAGCATCTGGAAGAAGCAAAGGCCAACGGCCTCGAAATTGCAGCAAGCGCGGCAGAAGCAGTCACCGACGTGGATGCGGTCATAACGATGCTGCCCGCAGGCAAGCATGTTATCTCGGTTTATGAAGACATTGCGCCCAAGGCCCGAAAGGGTTCGCTTTTTATCGATTGTTCGACAATCGACGTCGATTCGGCTCGCAAGGCGCATGAACTGGCAGCCGCTCATGGCCACCTTTCCATCGATGCGCCTGTTTCGGGCGGCACGGGCGGTGCTTCTGCGGGCACATTGACTTTCATGGCCGGGGGCAGTGACGATGCTTTCAAGCGCGGAGAGCCTATCCTGCAACCCATGGCCGGGAAAATCGTCCATTGCGGCGGCGACGGCGCGGGACAAGCGGCGAAGATATGCAACAACATGATCCTCGGCATATCGATGATTGGAGTGAGCGAAGCCTTCGTGCTCGCTGAAAAACTCGGCCTGTCCCATCAGGCACTTTTCGACGTGGCCTCAACCTCTTCGGGACAATGCTGGTCGCTGACAACCTATTGCCCGGTTCCCGGTCCGGTTCCCACATCGCCCGCAAATCGTGACTATAAGCCCGGCTTTGCTGCTGCTTTGATGCTGAAAGACCTTAAACTTTCACAGGAAGCAGCCAAAAGCGCCGGTGCCGAAACTCCTCTCGGTGCGCATGCGCAGGACCTGTACAGTCTTTTTGACGGCGAAGGGCACGGCGGCGAAGATTTCTCTGGCATTATCAATTACCTTCGTTCTAAATCCGCCGCGAAGTAAATAATTTTCCATGCAAAAAACTTGCATTGTTTAGAATTGCTTAAGCCTCTGATAACCGTACGGTAACGATGTTGAGCTAAAAAGGAGCACGAGACGGATCAAACCGCTCTCGGCTCCGGATCTGGTACTGCGTACCGGAGCTCTGTATATCCCGCCAGTGTACCGTTCGGCGGAGATGCCATGCGTAATTGGCAAAACCGTGCACCTCTGGCAGCGCGGTTTTTGCCATTGTTGCGCATATAAATTGCCTGAAACGGCCTGCACCCTTTATCTTGTGAGGTTGCGTATTTACACGCCTTTGTTACAAGGCTTTTCGAGCGGCCCAATTGAAATCTGGACATAATCCTGTGAAATGCAGGCTGCTTCCAGTGGAATCCGCACAGACAATTTATTCAAGGCAATGCATTTGACCGCGCAACGATCAGCTACCGTTGTTTCCACCGCCGACAGAAAGCTTTTCGGCCTGCCTTTAGCTGTGGTTTTCGTGCTGTGCTATTTCGCCTTCCAAGCCGTTCTCGTCACTATCGTTTCCAACGGCGCTGGCCTTGATGACGCCGAACAACTGGCCAATATCGGCTATCTTGACTGGGGCTATGGCGGATCGCAACCTCCGCTTTATACATGGATTACCAATCTGGCAGCATCAGTGTTGGGCACATCGATGCTCACCCTCCAGATCGTGAAATTCAGTATTCTAGCGAGCCTTTTCCTGAGCGTTTATGGCGCCATGAGGTTGCTTGGCTTCACGCGCATCATCGCTTCAGCCAGCATGCTCGGGCTGTTTCTCATTCCGCAAATCGGATGGGAATCCCAGCGCGCCCTCACGCATTCTGTTGCAGGCACCGCTGGTTGCGGCTGGGCTTTCCTGGCCTTTGCCTGGCATATGCGCGCGCGGCGTGCCGGCTCTGCCGCCGCCCTTGGCGCGGCTATGGCTGCCGCGCTTCTCGGCAAGTTCAATGCCTCGTTCTTCCTGATCATGTTGATCGTGACAGGACTTCTCATTCCCGAATATCGCCGGATACTGTTGTCCAAGCTCAGCTTCGTCACGATCCTGACATTTGCGATCTGCTTTGGACCCACCGCACTCTGGATGCTTGCCCATAAATCCAGCGTCATGGCGCGTGCCGGAAAATTTGAGATCGGTGCTTCCGGCAATATTCTCTTCGATCGGCTGATGGGGGTCGAAAGCCTGATAGAAGCGGCATTTCTGTTTTCCATCCTTGCGCTCGCAATAGCAGGCATCATCGCGCTCATTCACTGGAAAAAGCGCGCCGCCGCATCCGCCCCGCTGACCCCTGGCGAACAATTCATGCGCCTCCTGATCCTGGTAGGGCTGGGAATTGTTCTGGTTGGCGTCGTCGCTACCGGCGCCAATAATGTGAAAGATCGGTGGCTCCAGCCCGTTCTGTTCCTCACTCCAGCACTGATGGCGAGCCTTATGGCACGTTATCGGATCGGAAACAGGGCTGTGCTCGACTATGCCGTCGTCGGCGCAGTCGTGGCGCTCATCGTTCCACCGGTTCTGAGCTACAATCTCACCTACGGCTCCGGCACACCGCCTTACGGCCAGCTCGACTATCGACATCTTTATGAAGAGGTGCAGGCGAAAGGCCCATTCAAAACAATCTTGGCTGACAATCCACAGATATCGGGCAATTTCAAATTATTTGATTCGTCCTTGCGTGTAGTGCATCCTGAAATGCCTAATGCCAAGACGCATTTGACAGCACCCGTTCTAGTGATGTGGTTCGGTGGAACTGAACCCAACGGACACATTACACCTCTATTGCAAGCTACAAACGTCGTAGTGCCTCATGAAGGCATCTACACCACGGACGTCGTATACAAAACCCGGCCAGACGAGCACTTGGCGGTCAGCTATTTTCTGGTGCCATGACCGAAAGGCCCGGGATACACCTGGGCCATTCGTTCTCTTTATTCCACAGTTTCCTGAACCGCATGGGCAGTGTTCTTTACGTCGCGGCCAACGCCGCGAACGGTATTTGCGCAGGACGCAAGCGTAAATGCGCAGAGAACGATAGCAACAGGGACAAGTCGGGTCAGCTTCATCACAGTCTCTCCAATGGGATGCGCGTTTCTGCCCTTTTTGAAAAAGCAGGCGCATAGAGTTCCAGGTCCACTCAAAGCAGTTATGCTTCCGCCACATGCTGGGCCTTGCCCGGCATCTGGCGGTGAAGCCGATTCACTCGGCTGTCACGGAAGAAATTTAGCGCAGCGTTTTTCCCTGGCAAGAGAAGGAATTAGCCCATCCCCATAAGCTGCAATTTGCCGTCAGCAGGAGCGGAACGTCTCGAAGCGACCGGAGCGACGATAGGCTTCGAAAACATTCCGCAGATGGTCGGCAACAACCTGAATGTGCGGACCGGCTTCCGGCTTTACCACCATGCCTAGCTGATAACGCCCCAGAGCAGGCAGACCATGTTCCGGCCCGAGCGCTACGATCCCGTCATTCAAAAGTGTCTTACCGAATGGCGCTATCGCGAGGTCAGCCATGATCGCGGCCCGCTGCCCGGTCGAGTGCGAACTCATATAAGCGATCCGATAAGGACGCCCGCTGCTTTCAAGCGCTTCGAGCGCATTGCCCCGCCAGGCGCAGCCCTCTTCCCATATGGAGAGCGGCAAAGGGTCCCGGCGATAAGCCGTACCACACTTGGCGCCAGCCCATACCAGTTCCTCGTCCAGCAGAACTTCCACATCGCCTTTGTTGGGCACCGTGTGGGAAATATTGATCAGCGTCACATCCAGTCGGCGCTCATCCAGCCGCTTGCGCAGGTTGCTGCTTTGGTCGATCACCACATCGACCGTTACCCCCGGATGGCTTTCAGAAAAACGCTTCAACACGAGGGGCAGGACACATTCGCCAATATCGTCCGGCGAGCCCAGCCGGACCACGCCCGTAACCGTCGGCGCAACAAACTTTGATACGGCCTCCCGATTGAGAGCCAGAAGACGGCGCGCATATCCAAGCAGAATCTCGCCATCGCTCGTTAGCGTGACCGAGCGCGCATCCCGATCGAAAACCGCAACACCGAGCTGCTCTTCCAGTTTCTTGATTTGCATCGATACGGCTGAAGGCGTGCGGAACACGGCATTTGCAGCAGATGAAAAACTTCCCGTATCGGCAATCGCCACAAAAGTGCGCAGCACATCAATATCAAGCATTGGAAGGGGATGTTGAACGGGCGCTGTCATGACGGACTCCGTTTCCGTGCTGAATGTTCAAATTTTCTGATCTTAAACCTTTCTATATTTCGTTTGATTGAACGTCAAGTGGAATACATATTCAGGACACCAACAAGCGAGCTGCAGCGAACGCATCAACCGGACTTCCTGAATGAGGAGAAAGAAAATGACCGTTCAATGCCAATCCGCTTCCAGTGGCAAGGCGACGACCGTTCGCTCCATGCCAACCTGGACCGTTATGAATGGGCCCTCATGGCTTCTGGAGCTTCGCTCCAAAATACAGAAGCAACTACAAATCTGGGCTTATGAAGGTCGCGTGAGGCGCAGCCGCCGGGTACTGGAATCGTTGCCCGAGCACATTTTGCACGATATTGGCTGGCCTAACGTGGATGATCGTCTGCCCGGCATTCCAAGAAACCAGGGCGAATTCCAGCGCAGAAACTGAAATCGAATTGAGGGCGATCATGCGATCCGCCCTCAATTTCGCGACATGAAAACACCTTTTAGCGGCAGGCATTTAGCCGCACTTTGCAACCTAGCCGTTCTGTGTCTCAATATAACCCTATCTTGTTTGCGTCATCATCGTCCCCCTGCAAATCCGGGCTGACGCGACAAGATCGCCGGTCTGAAAGCGACCGGATAAAACCGGGCCCAAAAACGACCCGGAGTCGTGACGGAGACACAAGGCTTCAACTGCGTCGGGAACCGCAGGCGAAGCTTTCGAGAATGGGAACGATAGGGCATGATTCAGGCTTCATCGGTTAAGCGGTCTATTGTCTTTTTTCTTGTTCCAAATTTTTCGATGATTGCTTTCGCAACGGCCATAGAGCCATTACGCATAGCAAATCGAATGCTGGGCTATGACGCCTATCAGTGGCGCCTGACATCGGTGGATGGAAAACCGGTAACGGCCTCCAACGGTGTGGAATGCGCGGTCAACGCTTCACTGGAAGATGAGCGCCGCTATCTCCAGCGCGAACAGCGGCCTTCCATGGTTTTTGTCTGCTCGGGGGTCTATGTCGAAGAGTTTCGGAACAAATCCGTCTTCGCATGGCTGCGCGAAGAATATAATCGCGGCGTGGCGGTCGGCGGACTATGCACCGGCGCACATATATTGGCGGCCGCCGGGCTTCTGTCGGGAAAGCGCTGCGCCATCCACTGGGAAAACCTGCCGGGCTTCGCGGAAGCATTCCCAAAGGCTGAGGTCTATGCCGATCTCTTCGAAGTCGACAGCAATCTCTACACCTGTGCGGGCGGCACGGCTTCTCTCGACATGATGCTGAAGCTCATCGGCGATGATTTCGACGCCAATCTGGTCAACAAGATCTGCGAACAGGCCCTGACGGACCGTGTCCGCAGCCCTCAGGATCGCCAGCGCCTGCCGCTACGCGCCCGCCTCGGCATCCAGAACTCGAAGGTACTGACCATTATAGAGATGATGGAAGCCAATCTTTCGGAGCCGCAGGCGCTGATCAATGTCGCCCACACGATAGGCCTGTCTCGCCGGCAGGTGGAACGTCTTTTCCGTCAGGAAATGGGCCGGTCTCCCGCACGCTATTATCTGGAAATCCGGCTCGACCGAGCGCGCCATCTCCTGCTGCAATCGTCCATGCCTGTTGTGGAGGTGGCCGTTGCGTGCGGCTTCGTCTCGGCGTCGCATTTTTCCAAATGCTACCGAGAACTATATGGACGCTCGCCGCAACAGGAGCGCGCCGAGCGCAAAATGCTCATCGCTGCTTGAGGCCAATATCGCGAAAGGATGGGTTGCAGTTTCAATGGCGCGCCCCATCCTGTCAGCTTTCAAAAGAAAATCAAAATCATACAGGCATTTCTGGAATCAGTTCACCAGGTCGAACTGTCTATTGACCTTCGATTGAAGGCATGTCGCGAACAGAATAGTTCACGTTCGATCCTCAGGGATTTCCGGAAGCTGCAATGCAGTCGTCTGCCGCTTCGAATATGTCGTATAAAGGCAAATGTCGCGACCGGCCAACGACTATGGTTTTGTGAAATACCAACCAGGATCGCATAAAATGGCAGAGTTTCCTAAGAAGGCGAAAGTTGTGATTGTCGGGCTTGGCGGCATCGTCGGCGCCTCGGTTGCACATCATCTGATCGAGCGTGGCTGGGACGATATCGTCGGCATCGACAAGTCCGGCATTCCGACCGATATCGGTTCCACAGCCCATGCTTCCGATTTCTGCTATGCGACGAGTCACGATTTTCTATCGTGCTGGACGACGCTTTATTCCATCGACTTCTATGAAAAGATGGGCCACTACGCCCGCGTCGGTGGTATCGAGGTGGCGCGCGTCGGCGACGATGCGCGCATGGACGAAATCAAGCGCAAGGTAGCGTCGGGCAAGGCTTTCGGCACCCGCGCGCGCCTGATGGAGCCAGCAGAGATCAAGGAAAAATTCCCGCTGATCGAAGAAAGCATGGTGCAGGGCGGACTGTGGGACCCGGATGCGGGCCTCGTCATCCCGCGCTCGCAGACCGTTGCCGGCAAGCTGATTGATCAGGCAGAAGCCGCTGGCAAGCTCAAGAGTTTCGCCAATACACCAGCCCAGTCGCTGGTCGTCGAAAATGGCCGCATCAAGGGCGTCGTCACCCATCGTGGTACCATCGAAGCCGACTATGTCATTATCTGCGCCGGGCTTTGGGGCCGCCTTATCGCCGAAATGGTCGGCGAAGACCTGCCAGTGATGCCGATCGACCATCCGCTGACATTCTTCGGCCCCTATAACGAGTTCGAGGGAACCGGCAAGGAAATCGGCTGGCCGCTCCTGCGCGACCAAGGCAATTCCGCCTACATGCGCGACACGGGTGATCCGAAGACCGCCGAAGGTGGCCAGATCGAATGGGGTTACTACGAGGAAACCAATCCTCGCCTGTGCCATCCGCGCGATCTTCTGGAAAAGCACGAAGCGCGCCTGTCGCCTTCACAGCGCGACCTCGAAATGGAGCAGATTCTGGAACCGCTCGAACGGGCAATCGAACTGACGCCCATTTTGGGTGAGCTTGGCTACAATGAAAGCCACTCCTTCAATGGCTTCCTGCAGGTCACAACCGATGGCGGCCCTTCAATGGGCGAAAGCCAGAAGGTGCGCGGCCTCTGGTATGCGGTGGCCATATGGGTGAAGGACGGCCCCGGCATGGGCAAGCTCATCGCCGACTGGATGACGGACGGGCGGACTTCCATTGATCATCACGCCATCGATTATTCCCGTTTTTATCCGCACCAGATGACGGAACAGTTCATCTGGGACCGCTGCACTGAAACCGCGATGAAGGTTTATAATCCGGCGGTTCACCCACGCGAGCCTTTCTCAAAGGGCCGTAATATTCGCCGCTCACCATTCTATGAACGCGAAGTCGAACTCGGCGGCTATTTCATGGAGCTGGGCGGCTGGGAACGCGCCCATGGCTATGCCGCCAACGAGCACCTGCTGGAGAAATACGGCGACCGTGTGCCTGTACGCGAAAACGAGTGGGACAACCGCCATTTCTGGCGCGTCTCCAATGCCGAGCATCTCGAACTGACCGAAAATTGCGGCATCATCAATCTCTCGCACTTTGCGATGTATGACATCGAAGGCCCCGACCATGTCGAACTGATGGAGTGGCTCTGCGCGGCTAAGATCGGCGGCGACGCCAATATCGGCAAGGGCATCTATACCCACTTCCTTGACGACGAAGGAATGGTGCGAGCCGACTTCACGGCAATCCGCATGGCTGACCGCATTCGCATGATCAATGGCGCCGATGCGGGCCCACGCGATTTCCACTATATGCGTCGTGTGGCCGAAGATAAGGGTTTCGATGTCACGATCACCGATGTGACGGAGAAATACGTTACCATCGGCATCTGGGGGCCGAATGCGCGCGAAAATCTGAAAAAGGTTGTCGAGAATCCTGAAGGCCTCGACGCGGAAAACTTCCCGTTTGCAGCGATCAAACCGATCCGGATTGCAGGCAAGGACGTTACCGCTTTCCGCATTTCCTATGTCGGTGAACAGGGCTGGGAACTGCATATGCGCTATGACGACGGTCTCGCCGTCTGGGATGCGCTTCGCTCCACCGGCGTGATCGCGGTCGGCGTCGAGACCTATGCCAACACGCGTCGCATGGAAAAGAGCCTGCGACTGCAAAATGCCGACCTCCTGACCGAGTACAATCTTCTGGAAGCAGACCTTGCCCGTCCCAAGGTCAAGGAGGCCGATTTCCGCGGTAAGGCAAAGCACGTGGAATATCGTGCCCGCGAGCATCAGCCTGCCATGCTTTGCACGCTGGTCATGACCGACAATATCGATAAGAAAGGCGTGGCCCGTTACCCAGTCGGCATCATGCCTGTACAGGACCCTGACACGGGAGAAACACTTGTCGATGAGCTTGGCCGCCGGTCTTTCACGACGTCCGTCGCTTATGGTCCGACCATCGGCAAGAACATTGCCCTCGCTTATCTGCCCTGGGCTTATTGTCAGGAAGGCCGCAAACTGAACGTGGAATATTTCGGCGAGACTTATCCAGTTGAGGTGCGCTCTATCGGCTATAAACCGCTCTACGACCCGGAAAACTTGAAGCCCCGCAGCTAAGAGCCTGAATCAAAAAGCGGCAGGCCGAGGCGAAAATGGCAATTTTCGAGTACCGGAGCGCTGTGTACTTATCGTACATAAGCACCGGAATGCAGAAAATTGCCATTTGCAGACCGGCAGGGCGAGTTTTGGAACAGGCTCTAAACACTCTGTAAAAAAGCCGAGGTCTCAATCGCCTCGGCTTTTTGCAGTACAGAATGAAATTGTTATTTCAACGTAGCCTTGCCACCGCTGATCGTGATCTTTTCATCACCGGTCAATGCTTCGCGGTCGCCATTGGGAAAGGTCACGAAGCAGCCCGAAGCGCAGAAATCCACTGTCTCGCCGGGCGCGACGATCATTTCGCGCTTGGAAGCACCTTCGGTGACTACAATCGTCTGAGGACCGCTATCATTGTTGGAAATCTGGGCGGCATAGGCACTCCCAGTCGAGACCGCAAAACCAATGGCTGCACCGAGAACAAGCTTGCCTAAGCTGTTGACCTGATTTCTGTTCATATCGTCCCGACCTTTCCATCGCTCCCGCAGCGATATGTCCGATGTCGTCTGAGCCTTATTGCCCTTTGTCATCCCGTTTATAAACAGACAAAACTGAACTGTAACTGAACGAAATGTTCATCAAGCCCGGTCGTCTGCATCTTCCTTGTTATCCGCCTTGTCTGCACTTGCCTTTTTCTTTTTGTCGGTAGACGAAAGTTCCCTTTCCTTCTGCATCAGGTCTGAAAGCTTTTCGATCTCTGGAACGCTCAGCACCAAATCGGTCGAAGACGAAGACAGGTGTACCCCTTCTTCATGGAAACGCTCGACAATCTGGAAGCGGAGCTCATTCTTGATACCGCCAGTGGACGTGATGTCAGCAACATGGGCGTAAACGTCAAAAACCATCGTTGAATCATTCATGCTTTGGAACGAAACAGATGGCTCGGGATTCTTCAGGATCGATGGATGGCCGCGAACGATTTCGAGCAGCAATGCATGGACGCGGCGCGGCTCTGCCGTGTAGGCGGCCTGCACATTGATGTCGATCCGCCCAAGCTTGTTGCGATGGGTCCAGTTGCCAACGTTGCCGTTGATAAGCGTTGAATTGGGCACGATGATCGACTGTTTCTGGAAGGTTTCCACTTCGGTCGCACGCACGCTGATCTTCTTGACGATACCGCTGACTGTGCCAGCCTCCACCCAGTCGCCAACCTTGAACGGACGCTCGGCAAGGAGGATCAGGCCGGAAACAAAGTTCTGAACGATATTCTGAAGACCAAAACCGATACCGAGAGACAGACCGCCGGCGATGAGAGCCAGGTTCGACATATTGAACCCGGCTGCCGATATGCCCACCAGAGCGGCAAGGCAAAGCCCGACATAACCTATGACCGTGCGGATCGAATTGCGCACGCCGGAATCCACACGTCCGCGCGCCATGACGCTGGTGTCGAGCCAGTTCTGGAACCAGCGCGTCAACAGATAGCCAACCACGAACAATAGGACACCGGTCAGCAGGCCCATAAGGGAGACCGAAATATTGCCGATCTGGAAGCCGGTCATGAGCTGGTAGAATGTGCTTTTCAGTTCAGCCCACTGGAAACCGAGCTGCATCAGAACAAGCGGAATGCCGATCAAGGCCACGACGAGATTGATGAGTATCCCCGCCACAAGTCCAAGCTGGTCGAGCGTCGCGTCGTCGAAATGAAAACGCTCCCGCATGGCCTTGCCGATCTGGCTGGATGCAAAAGCTTGTTCCTCGGAAATCGCGCGCCCGGTCAGGAAACCCATATACATCGTGACGAGGAATGCGCCTGTCACCACAATCTGCTGCGATATGAAGCGCGCCAGACCGATATAGCCGAAAAGCGCGGCCAGAATAGGCAAAAGCCCCAATATGATGAGGAATGTTCTGAAAGCACGCGGCCATGACCGGATGGCGCCGTCCCTTTCGCGCTCGACGGGCTTCAGGAATGCAATCGCCAGAATGAGAACACCGACCATCACCGTGGCCAGCAGGCTTTTCGCCATCGTCAGCGACAGCGGTGACGACAAAATCTGGTTGACCTTTCCGAAGAAGGAATCGAGACCGCTGGTCAATGCGGTCCCCGTTATCAGCCAGCCCAATACCCGTCCCGGGCGTGGTGCAACCGGAACCAAGCGCCACTGCGGCATATCCGAACTGATACACGCGGACGCCAGTCGGTGAATGAAGAAGACAAGCCCCAGCACAAGAAAAAGCGACTGAAAAAGAGCCGCAATGTCTGTTCTCAGGACATTGAAATAATTCAGGAAAAAGTAAGTCGTAGCCAGAAATACGCCAACGGCCGCTGACGGTATCACGGTAGACCAGAACGCCACCGAAAGACGGCTTAGATAGGATGGCGTTTCCACCGTCGGGTCACGTTGATAAAGGGTTCCGAGAATGCGCCTTGCACCAAGCTGGATGACCAGCGCGGCCACAAACGCAAAAAAAGCGGCGGCGAGAAAAGAATTGAGCTTGAAGGTGCTGACGAAGCGCCACCATGATTGAACGATGCGCCAGAGAGAAACCATCTGATTGCTGGCGGCGGAAGCGACCTCCGTGCCGAGCGTCGTATCGAGGTTCACGCGCTGAGAAAGTGTCTTCGCAAAAAGATCCCGGCGCATATCCCCGATTTTGGCGGACATCTGATTGACGGAAAGCGAAGTATCTTCCGTCTCGCCGACAATCGCATTGATTTCCGCTTTTTCGGAAGTCAGCCGCGCACGCTCTTCGCTGACGATTGCCGGTTCCGGCGGCTGATCGCCGGAGGGTGCCGGGCCTAGTTGTTCGAGGCGCGTATTTATTTCCGCAAGACGCGGACGAAATGCAACACCCGCCTCCAGAAGCTTCTTTGAAAGAGAGTCCAGCTTGAGCTTGAGATTGGCAAGAGATTCATCATTCGATGCTGCTTTCGGAAGCTGATCGCTGATCTGCTTCGTCTGTTGCTTCAGATCGTTGATGACCGGCCTTTGCTGTTGAACGACGCCGGAAACGGGTGCCGGGGCTGGCTGATCAGTGGCAGCCGGCGCCTGCTGATTGGCGCTGCCTTGCGGCGGCGTTGACTGTGTCGCTGGCGGCGGCGACGGCTTATTGTCCTGCGCAAAGGCGGGCGCAATGCCGCCCAGCGTCCAGCCGCTGATTAGAAGAGAAAATGCAAGAACACGAAGGGTCGGTGAATATGCCAATTCAATTCTGCCGTTAAACAAGACATGGTTTCAACATAAAGCGCCCTAAAACGGTTGCAAGGCATAGGCTGCTTACAAGATTTCAGAATGCGCGAGAAGCGGATCAATAGCGTATGAGACGAGCCTTGATGCCAGTATTTCCTTGTTCGTGCGAACACAAATGATTAATGAGGATTCGCAATGAGTGTGAAAAGCTGGCTCAACTCCACGGATAGACTCTAAAGAAAGTCTTGGCGATTTGATGAAGGGCATGAAAAACACGGAACAGCACAAACGGCATGGTTTCATGCTGTTCGTGACGTGCGTTCTGTCGTTTACCGCTTTTCTCTTTGCCGTCGATTTTTCAACACTCGATGACGATGCGGCTCGCGGGCACTCCGGCGGCATTGTGGCAAGGCAGGTCGAGGGTAATCCATCAGCGCCTGTTCGCCAGCAATCCACCCCCTCCCCGCAACCCATACGAGCGATCCTGATCGAAGCCATAGCAGCCAAGATCAAAGTTGCTTATCTCGACAGCTCGGGAGCCGCACTCCCGGTTGCAGCGGCGACCGTTTTTCTTCCAAAGACAGGTTCAGCCGAAGCGGCGCGGAAATTCCAGCGCCTTGCTGTCTTGCAGGGACATTTTGGCTCTGCCCGTGCGCCCCCGAAAAGCGCATAATACGCCATTCTTGATGATTGGCCCTTACCAATCCTAACGCCATTGAAAACAATGCCCGCGCCGCACCTTCGAGTGGCAATTGGGGCTTACCAACCGGAACCTTAATCCATGCGTACTTCGAAATGGGTGGTTGTGCTATATAGCCTGATCGTTGCGATCGGCGTTATCATCGCCTTGCCCAACTTCTTTACCCAAAAGCACCTTGACGCGATGCCGTCCTGGTTCCCCAAGCGCCAGGTCACGCTCGGCCTCGATCTGCGCGGCGGCTCCTATCTCGTGCTTGAAGTCGATGCAGCCAGCCTGAAGAAGGATCGCTTGCGGACTCTGCTCGACGATGCCCGCAGCAAGCTGCGCGCAGAACGCATCCAGCCGCAGTCTATCCGCGCCGTCGGTGATGCTGTTGTCGTGACCATCCCTGATGCCGACCAGCGTTCGAAGGCAGAGACTGCACTGCGCACCCTGATTTCGCAGGTCAACACCAGCGGTTTCGGTACGGCGATCAACGATATTGATGTTGCATCGAACGACAATCAGGTACGCCTGACCCTGACGGAAGCTGGCTTCAACTACCGCCTCGATGCCGCTCTCCAGCAGAGCCTTGAAATCATCCGTCAGCGCGTCGACCAGGTTGGCGTCGCCGAACCTTCCATCCAGCGTGTGGGGTCGGATCGCATCGTCGTTCAGCTCCCCGGCCTCCAGGACCCGGCGCAGCTTCGCCAGCTTCTCGGAAGCACGGCAAAAATGAGCTTCCATATGGTCGCTGACGCCAATCCGAACGATGCGCCGCCTCCCGGCGTAAGCATCATGCCGGATTCCAAAGACCCGAGCATCAAATATCCGATCGAAGATCAGATCGCGCTTTCCGGCGAACGTCTTACCGACGCGCGTGCAGGTTTCGACCAGCGCACTAACGAGCCGATTGTGTCCTTCCGTTTCGATAGTCTCGGCGCACGTCAATTCGCGGACATCACCACAAAGAACGTCAATCGCCCGTTTGCAATTGTCCTCGATGGCAAGGTGCTGAGCGCTCCGGTCATCCGCGAACCGATCACCGGCGGATCGGGTCAGATTTCCGGCAGCTTCACGGTTCAGGACACGGTCGTCCTCTCCGCGCTTCTGCGTGCAGGCGCCCTGCCCGCTCCGCTGACCGTTATCGAAGAACGCACCGTCGGACCGGATCTTGGCGGCGATGCCATCAAGATGGGCTTGATCACCGGCGTCATCGGCTTCGTGCTTGTCGCGGTCTTCATCCAGCTCCTGTACGGGGTCTGGGGAACCATCGCCAATGTCGCGCTTCTGCTCCACACCCTGCTCACCTTCTCGGCCCTGAGCCTTATTGGTGCAACGCTGACATTGCCCGGTATCGCCGGTATCATTCTCGGTATTGGTATCGCGGTTGACGCGAACATTCTCATCAACGAACGTATCCGTGAAGAAACACGGCGGGGCCTCGGAGCCATGGCCGCGCTGGACAAGGGCTTCCATAGCGCCTTCTCCACCATTGTGGATGCGAATGTCACATCGCTGATCTCGACCTTGCTGCTGTTCACCTTCGGCACCGGTCCGGTTCGCGGCTTTGCAATCACCATGATGCTCGGCATCGCGATCTCCATGTTCACGGACGTCACACTCGTTCGCATGGTCATGGCCTGGTATGTTCGCAAGCGTAAGCTGAAGGTGCTCGTTATCGAGCCGCTCCTGAAATTCGTTCCCGAAAAGACGAATATCAGCTTCATGAACGCTCGCTTCGTCGGCATTGGCGTCTCGATCGTCCTGTCCATCCTGTCGATTGGCTTGTTCTTCAAGCCAGGTCTGAATTACGGCATCGACTTCAAGGGCGGCATTCAGGCGGAAATCGTTACGTCACAACCTGCCGATCTGGCACAGCTTCGTGCCAAGCTTGGCTCGCTAGGCCTGGGTGAAGTAGCACTCCAGTCCGCGGGCAGCCCGAATGATGTTCTGATCCGGGTGCAGCGCCAGGATGGTGGCGAAGAAGCGCAGACGGCCGCCGTCAACAAGATGCGCCAGGCCGTAACCGAGCTCGATCCCGGCGTGAAAATCGAGCGGACGGAAGTCGTCGGCCCGAAGGTTTCCGGCGAACTGGCCCGCTCAGGCTTCATCGCCGTTGTCCTTTCGGCGCTCGGTATGCTCATCTATCTGTGGTGGCGTTTCGAATGGTTCTTCGCGATGGGCGCGATCATCACGCTTGTCCTCGACACCACCAAGATGGTTGGCTTTTTCGCGCTGTTCCAGCTCGACTTCAACCTGACCGCCATCGCAGCACTTCTGACTGCTATCGGTTACTCGGTAAACGATAAGGTCGTGGTTTATGACCGCATGCGTGAAAACATGCGCCTTTATAAATCGAAGCCACTGCGCGAGATCGTCGACATGAGTATCAATCAGGTGCTTGTCCGCTGTATTTATACATCGGTGACAACGTTCCTGTGTATGCTCCCGATGGCTATCTGGGGCGGCAGCGCGGTTCATAATTTTGCCGTGCCGATGCTGTTCGGTATCTTCATCGCTACATCGTCGTCGATCTTCATCGCCGCTCCGATTCTGCTTCTGCTGGGCAACTGGTGGCAGCATCGCAAGGAAGCCCATCAGGCAATTGAAGACAGCGCCGCAGCGCAGAAATAACCCGCTTGCCGGGCAAGGTTCAGGCCTTGCCCGGCTCCCACATACAGAATTGAGAAGCCAGAGGGGGAAGGCACCCGATGCCCCATGACACGCCTTTGATAGCGACAATCGTCATCGGGTTATGCCTTGCCTTCATTTTCGGTGCGATAGCCACCCGTCTGAAAACCTCCCCCCTCGTCGGCTATCTTCTAGCTGGTGTCATCGCCGGTCCCCACACACCCGGTTTCGTTGCAGATCAGGACCTTATTCTGCAACTCGCTGAAATCGGCGTTATCCTGCTGATGTTCGGCGTGGGCTTACATTTTTCCCTCAAAGATCTTCTTTCCGTCAAAGCCATCGCGGTACCCGGCGCACTTGCGCAGATCGCTGCCGCCGCAGCCCTTGGTACCGGTCTCGGCCTCGCACTCGGCTGGGATGTGCAGGCGGGCCTCGTTTTCGGCCTTGCTCTTTCGACGGCTAGTACCGTCGTCCTTCTGCGCGCCATGCAGGAACGCCGCTTGATCGATACCGAACGCGGACGCATCGCTGTCGGCTGGCTGATCGTCGAAGACCTCGCAATGGTCATGGCACTGGTGCTGCTTCCGGCAGTCGCCAGCGTAACGGGCCGCGCAGAAGGGACAGCGGCAAGCGACCCCATCGTTTCATGGCTCGGTCTCGGCATCGGCGGCATCATCCTTCTCACCATTGCCAAGGTCATTCTGTTCGTCGCGCTGATGCTGATTGTCGGCCGCAAGGTCATACCGTGGCTTCTCAATGTCGTGGCTCAAACAGGTTCCCGCGAACTGTTTCGTCTCGGCGTGCTGGCCATTGCGCTGGGCGTGGCTTTCGGCGCTGCACATCTCTTTGGCGTTTCCTTCGCGCTGGGCGCATTCTTCGCGGGTATGGTCATGAGCGAATCCGAGCTCAGCCATCGGGCAGCGGAAGAGTCCCTCCCCCTGCGTGATGCCTTCGCGGTGCTGTTCTTCATTTCTGTCGGCATGCTGTTCGATCCGATGAGCCTTGTCCGCGATCCGCTGCCCCTGCTCGGGACGCTCGCCATTATTCTCGTCGGAAAGTCCGTTGCTGCATTCTTCATCGTGCGCGCTTTCCGTCGTCCGGTCAGCACGGCGCTCACCATTTCGGCAAGCCTTGCGCAAATCGGTGAATTCTCATTCATTCTTGCAGGGTTAGGCGTCAGCCTCAATCTTCTCCCCCCAGCCGGGCGCGATCTCATTCTCGCGGGCGCAATCCTATCGATCTTCCTCAATCCGCTCATGTTCATCGTCGCGGAACGGATGCGGCCATGGATCGAAAAGCGAAGCAAAAGCGAAACCACGCCCGGCGAGAATGCCGATGTCGAGCCCA
This sequence comes from Ochrobactrum sp. PL_is483, assembly GCF_055816855.1. Taxonomy (NCBI): domain Bacteria; kingdom Pseudomonadati; phylum Pseudomonadota; class Alphaproteobacteria; order Hyphomicrobiales; family Brucellaceae; genus Ochrobactrum; species Ochrobactrum sp. PL_is483. Next base: position 179,159 of record NZ_JBVPGS010000039.1, on the reverse strand, counting down.
GCATTTCCGAGCCCGAGCCGTTGCCGCAAACATCGCTGGCCGGACACACGATTGTGGTTGGCTATGGCCAGATTGGCGCGGGTATCGCAGGAGGATTGCAGGCGGAAACTTCACCTTTCCTCGTGATCGAAGATTCGCAGAAAGTCAGCGCATCTTTAAAAGACAAAGGCATTGAAGCGATTACCGGCAATGCTTCGGATTCAGAAATACTGGCGGCAGCCAACCCGTCGGCTGCTCGAAACCTGGTCATCGCGATACCCAACGCTTTTGAGGCCGGTCGTGTGATCGCGCTGGCTCGAGCTGCCAACCCGGAAATCAACATCGTCGTGCGCGCCTGTTCAAAAGCAGAGGCACAATATCTGCATGATCTTGGCGCAAACTCGGTCATTCTGGGAGAAGAAGAGATTGCAGCCGCCATGGCGAAGGCAATCGGAACCGAAATCAAAAAGAACGAGGCCGATACCGTTTCGGAACGCGAAACGCAGAACGGCATAATGGGAATAGTATCGGACGGATCGACCGATATGATGGGCAAAAATGGGGATGATATGAAGCATGAACGCGTGGTGACCGGTTGATGAAAGCAAAGGATTACATCTGGCCGGTCATAGGCATTTGCGCAGTTGGAGTTTCGGCCTGGCTTCTTTATCGCGAACTTCGCAGCATTTCGCTTGAGGATGTTCTGGACAGTCTTTACGCGATCCGGGCCCATCATTGGGTTCTGGCAACAGCGTCAGCACTGCTGGCCTACAGTTCGCTTGCAGGCTATGACCGTATCGCGCTCCTGCACCTCAAACGCAAAATTTCCTGGCTGTTTATCGCGCTCTGTTCCTTCACCACCTATGCTTTGTCGCACAATATCGGCGCTTCAGTCGTCTCAGGCGCTGTGGTGCGCTATCGGGCCTATTCCTCGCAAGGCATGCCCGGCAGTGAAATCGCCGTCCTGATTGCCTTTTGCTCTTTTACCTTCATTCTTGGTGTCATCATAACCTCCAGCGTCGTTCTACTGCTGGAACCGCACATTCTGATGCGTTTCAACGAGGAACTGACGCCGACCGTTTCCATCGTCATCGCCCTTTTGATGCTGGCATTTGTGCTGCTTTATGTCTTCGGCAGTTGGTTACGCTTGCGCCCGCTCCAAATCGGCAGTTTCCGACTGGAATATCCACGTATGTCGGTGGTTGTGCAGCAGCTCATCGTCGCACCGCTGGAATTGATCGGCGCCGCCGGTATCATCTACTTTGCCTTGCCAGAGGCCGGCAATCCCGGTTTCCTCATCATTCTCGGCATTTTCCTGGTCTCGTTCTCTGCGGCACTAATCTCGCACGCTCCAGGTGGACTAGGCGTTCTGGAACTCGTGTTCCTGACCGGCTTGCCGGACATGAATCAAGCTGACGTGCTGGCTGCGCTAATCGTTTTCCGGTTGCTCTATCTCCTCATCCCTTTCGCGATGTCGCTCGTGGTCGTGCTGGTGTTCGAAAAGTCCCAGTTTCTTTTGCGATGGAATGAAAAACAGCGAAAATAGACAGGTCAGACGTGGAGCATAATTTTCACATAATCGCTCTAAATTGAATTTGTTTTCCTTAAAAAGGCGGCTTCAGCCGCCTATCTTGGAACCAGTTTCGCAAAGCACAAGCATCGCGAAATTGAACGCCCTCCCAAGGCTTTAATCCAAGAGGAAAGACGCATGCCTGCGACATTGATCATCCCCGGCTACAAGGGATCGGAAGCAGGCCACTGGCAGCGCCAATGGTTGCATGACGATCCGTCAGCATTGCTTGTCGAACAGGACGACTGGCATTATCCGGTGCTATCCGACTGGATGCACGCGCTGGAAGCCAAACTCGCCGAAAATCCGGGCGCAGTTCTGGTTGCCCATAGCCTCGGCTGTGCGCTCGTCGCCCATCTGTCCAGCCGCCCATCGGCTGCTCATGTGGCAGGCGCGCTTCTCGTTGCTCCTGCCGACGCCGAGACCATGGCCCGCAAGGACAGCCGCTTCCAGAGCTTTGCCCCGCTGCCCCGCCATGAACTGGGCTTCCCTTCCATCGTCGTGGCAAGCCGCAACGATGAATATATGAGCTTTGCCAAGGCTGAAGCTCTTTCGCATGTGTGGGGATCGGGGTTCGTTGATCTCGGCCATGCCGGTCACATCAACGTGGCAAGCGGATTCAGCCGCTGGCCGGAGGGAATTATTCTGGCGTCCTCACTTCACAGAGAACCGGTAACCAACACGCTTTCCCAAGCAGCGTGACCGCAAGCCGTCCATTCCTCGAATGGGCGGCTTCCTTACTCACGCGCCCTGCCTGCGCGCAAGCAAAACCTTCAGAACAAGAGTTAGAAGAGCGATCAATGCCAGTGTCGAGGCTGCCGCGAAAGCACCGGCGACGTTATAGTCATTGAACAATAGTTCCACCTGTAGCGGCAGCGTGTTGGTCTTGCCGCGTATCGCGCCCGACACAACTGACGTTGCCCCAAATTCCCCCATGACACGCGCATTGCAAAGCACCGCACCATAAAGCAATGCCCATTTGATATTGGGCAAGGTGACATAGAAAAAAGTTTGCCAGGCATTGGCCCCCAACGTCAGCGCCGCCTCTTCCTCATCGCTTCCCTGCACTTCCATGAGCGGGATCAGTTCACGCGCGACAAAAGGCGAAGTCACGAAGAGGCTGACAAGAAAAATCGCCGGGACCGTAAACATGATCTTGATATCATAGCTTTCCAGCAATGGACCCAGCAGGCCTTGCGACCCATAGAGGAAGAGATAGGTCACGCCCGCCACGATGGGCGAAACTGAGAACGGTATCTCAACGAAAGTAATCAGCAACCGCCTGCCCGGAAAACGGAACTTGGTGACAAGCCATGCGACACAGACACCGAAGGCCATGTTTATCGGCACGACGACGATAGCCGTCAGAATGGTCAGCCATACCGCATGCAAAGTATCTGGTCTCAGTATTTCGCTGAAAAAGACACCGACACCCTTGCTGAAAGCATAGGAAAAGATGACCGCAAGCGGCGCTCCGATACAGATCACAGACAACCCGGCTGCCAGCCAGATCAGCAGGTTACGCATCGGCCCTGAATTTCGCGCATGCATGCTCGCGCTAGCGTTCTGCATAACGAAGCTGCCTTGCCTGAATGAGATTGGTTACAAGAAGCATGACAAAAGCCGTAACAAGCATCACGAATGCAAGCGCAGCCGCAGCCGGATAGTCATATTCATCCAACCGAATGAAAACGAGCAGCGATGTCACTTCGGTTTCGAAGGGCAGATTGCCCGAGATGAAGACAATTGAGCCGAATTCGCCAAGGCTGCGCGCAAAGGAAAGCGACGAGCCCGCAAGGAAAGCCGGAAAGATGGTCGGCCAGATAATATGCGAGAATGTCTGCCAGGAACTGGCCCCAAGGCTGCGCGCAGCCTCTTCCACATCCGCGCTCATATCCTCAAGGACAGGCTGAACCGTACGGATGACAAAAGGGATGCTGGTGAAAAACATCGCGATCATGATGCCAAGGGGTGCGTAAGCGACCTTAACCCCAATCGGTTCAAGGAGCCGCCCGAACCAGCCATTCTGGGCGAACAGTGTTACAAGCGCCAAACCAGCAATGGCAGTCGGCAGCGCGAAAGGAAGATCGACAGCGGCATCGATCAGACGTTTGCCCGGAAAGTCGTATCGCGTCAGGACCCAGGCCAGCAGAAGACCGAACAGGCCATTGAACACAGTCGCCACCGCAGCAGCGCTCAAGGTGATCTTGTAAGTCGCCAGCGCCCGCTCTGAAGTCACGATATTCCAAAAGTCGCTCCAGCCAAGGCTCGCCGTTTTCAGGATCATCGCCAGCAGCGGCAATGCCACGATCACAACCAGATAAAGCAAGGTGCAACCGAGGGTCAGCCCGAACCCCGGCAACACCGAATTACGTTTCATGCTGAGCAGAGCCACTGGATTTTTCCAAAATGCGAGGCGACCCCGCCCGGGATCGCCAGTCGGCTTCGTTATTTGCCTTTGAAGAGCTGATCAAGCACTCCGCCTTCGGCGAAATGTTCTTTCTGCACCTTCTCCCAGCCACCAAAAGCATCTTCAACCGTCACAAGGCGCACATCAGGATAGATATCCTTATGCTTTGCAATGACGTCCTTGTCATGCACGCGGTTGAAGTTTTGAGCCAGGATTTCCTGGCCTTCCGGGGCGTAGAGATAATTCAGATAAGCTTCGGCAATCTTGCGCGAGCCGCGCTTGTCCACCACCTTGTCCACGACCGTAACGGGAAATTCCGCGAGCAGGCTGACTTCCGGTACAACAACATCGTACTTGTCTGGCCCGAGCACCTTTTCGGTCCCGCGCGTTTCTGCTTCGAAAGTCACCAGCACGTCGCCAATGCCACGCTCGGCAAAAGTTGTCGTTGCCCCGCGACCACCTGTATCAAAGACCGGAACGTTTTTGAAAATCTTGCCGATAAATTCATGCACCTTTGCCTGATCGCCCTTGAACGCCTCGTTCGCGTAAGCCGTCGCGGCAAGGTAGGTGTAACGCGCATTGCCCGAGGTTTTGGGGTTCGGGAAGATCACCTTGACGTCGTCACGCGCCAGATCGTCCCAATTCTTGATGTTCTTTGGATTGCCCTCACGAACGAGGAACGCGGGAAACGAATAATAAGGCGACGAGTTGTTGGGCAATCGCTTCTGCCAGTCGGCTGGAATGAGATTGCCTTTGTCATGGAGGACTTGCACGTCGGTCACCTGATTGAAGGTCACGACATCCGCCTCAAGCCCTTCCAGAATCGAACGCGCCTGCTTCGATGATCCAGCATGGGACTGGTTTACGGTCAAATCCTCACCGGTCTTGGTCTTCCAGTCAGCGACGAAGGCCTTGTTGATCTGCTCGTAGAGTTCCCGCGCGATGTCATAGGAAACATTGAGGATTTCCGTTGGCTCCTGCGCGTGAACCGGTGCGGAGCCGAGACCAAGAGCAACCGCCGCATATAGAACAATTTTTCTCATTAGACCCATCCCCACCGCGCCGTTTGCGAAAAGCGCTCTAAACTGGATTGTTTTCGGAAAACAAATCTAACGAGAGAAGAGACAAAATCAATCTAAATCATTGATTTAAATATATAAACTACTTTCAAAGCCATTCATGGAACCTGTACCCAATCAATATGCCAGCGTGAGAAAATAATTCTCACCTGGAGCAAAACCATAAAATGAAACGCAAAAGGCAGGAGGCTTTCGCCTCCTGCCTTCAAAACTGTACTCGCCCAAGCGAACTTACCAGAAGCCGCGATGCTGCCAGCACCAGAGAAAATTATGCTCGCCACGCTCCAGCCGATTGCGGCGGCGGGCTGCAATTTCTTCAGCATTCAGCTTCATCTCGCGCCAAGGCTGTTCCAGAAAGGCCGGAACACGCAAAAACGTATTCTTCATTTTCATAGCGAGCAGTTGAACGGTTCGCTTCATGCTTGGCCTCCTCATTGCCTTACGCTCCAATATTGCCGCGCTTTCGCCGCAACAATGAACGAGAGGTTAATTTTGAAGGCTTCTCAGCTTTTGTCAATAACCCACTTATTTGATCGGAGTTAACTGCGTGAAATAATTTGCGAGCCATATCCACCAGCCCGCAAATTCATTCCTGTTATACCTCATAGTCGATTGCAGGCGTAATGCGCACCTTGCCGATGTGACGACCATTCATCGACTCGATCTTGAACTCCAGACCATCGGCAACGAAACTTTCCCCGCCCAGAGGCAAATGTCCCAGATGCCAGAGAACATAGCCGGCAAGGGTCGTATAGCGATCGCCATCGTCGAGAAGGTCGCGCTCCAAAAGCCCACTCAAACGGCGGATATCCGTGAAGCCGTCCACGAGATAACCACCCTGCCCGTCCGACTGCGCGACAGCGGCCTCTTCGTCTTCATCCGGAAATTCGCCGGCAATGGCTTCCAGAACGTCGGTGGGCGTCACCACACCTTCGAAAGAGCCATGCTCATCTACGACGACCGCAATCTGAACAGGTGAATTGCGCAACTGTTCCATCACGCGCAGCACATTTGCATTTTCATGCACGACAAGCGGCTGCTTCACAGTCTTGTCCCAGTCGACAGGTTTCCTGTCGCCGATATCCAGCAGAAGATCCCTGACCAGAGCCACTCCGACGAATTCATCCACCTGACGGCGTGCAACGATGACGCGGGAATGCGACAGCTTGCGAATGGCCGCATCGAGTTCCGCTTGATCTTCATCAAGATCGAGCCATTCGATCTCGTTACGCGGCGACATGATGGAACGCACAGGCCGGTCGGCCAGATCGAGAACGCCGCGGATCATCTCTTTTTCTTCGGGCAGGAAGACATCGCTGGCCGCTGTCTGCTGGGCGATCACGTCCACAGTATCGGAGAGCGGGTTTTCGCCACGGCCGCCACCCAGCAGGCGCAAAACGGCACCTGCCGTGCGTTCACGCAAATCATTGGTAGTGACCAATTTTTCACGATTGTGCCGCGACATCTGATTGGCAGCCTCGATCAAGACCGAGAAGCCGATCGCCGCATAGAGATAGCCCTTCGGGATATGGAAGCCGAAGCCCTCCACGACTAGACTGAAGCCGATCATCATCAGGAAACCGAGACACAGGATCACAACGGTCGGGTGCTTGTTAACAAAATCCATCAACGGCTGGGAAGCAAGCATCATCACGCCGATGGCGATAACCACAGCGATCATCATGACCGGTAGGTGCTGAACCATGCCAACGGCCGTGATGACACTGTCGAGCGAGAACACGGCGTCCAGAACGACAATCTGGACGATCACCTGCCAGAACACGGCATGGACTGCCTTGGAGCTTTTGGGCCCGTGATCGCCTTCCAGTCGTTCATGGAGTTCCATGGTGCCCTTGGCAAGGAGGAACAGACCACCGATCAGCATGATGATGTCCCGCCCCGAGAAGGACATTCCCATCAACGAGATCAATGGCTCGCGAAGCGTAACGATCCATGAAATCGAAGCGAGCAGCACCAAACGCATCAGAAGAGCCAGGGTAAGACCGACCAGCCGCGCACGATTGCGTTGATGCGGGGGCAGTTTGTCGGCCAGAATGGCAATGAAGACGAGATTGTCGATACCGAGAACGATCTCGAGTACCACCAATGTCACCAAACCTATCCAGGCATTGGGGTCGGCAATCCAGTCCATGGACCAGTCCATGATATGTCGGCTCCTTTTAAAGATCAGCGGAAATGGAAATTGGAGATATTGTCGCAAACAATTTGTGACCGGGCCGCATCCTACGGTCCAGTCTCGAAATGGCGAAGCTTATCGGGAATTGTTCAATGCAGAGGAAGCCCGAACATTCCTCAGGGAAATTCGGACTTCGAGAAGACGAATCGTCAGAACTGTCGTCGGGCATAAAGCGCGATGAACCTTATGTAAGAGGTTTGCGAGGCATAAGCCTTAGCGAAACCGGTTGCCATATGAAACATATGGTCCTGTATTATGCAGTCTGGAGCCCGCCATACAAGAGGCCGATTATTCCGCTGGCGTAACTTGTACACGCCGTTTCCGCTCCCGTCGCGGACGGGCTTTGAAAAAGCGAACGCCAATGACCGTCACGATGATGGTGGCAACCGTGATCCCGATGACAAACCAGAACATGTGATCGCCGTCCATTTTGGCGAAAATGCCTGCACCGCGACCGACCAGCCAGCCCGGAAGGAACATAGCCGGGGCCCATACGAGCGCAGAAAGCACATTGGCGGTCTGGAAACGCGTCTGATCCATGGACATTATGCCTGCAACCATCGGCACGGTGCAGCGTATAGGACCGAAGAAACGCCCCAGAAACACCGCCGAAAAGCCGTAACGGCGGAACAGCAGGCGCGCACGCGCCACGCCGCTACGGTGCTTGTTGAGCGGCCATTTGTGAATGATATTGCGGCCGAGCCACCATCCCAGGAAATAGGAGATGATATCGCCAATCACAGCACCAATGATTGCGCCGATAATAACGGGAATGGGTTCAATGATTCCGGCGCCAACAAGGCCGCCGATGGCAATCATGATAGGGGTGGCCGGAATGAACATTCCAATAATGGCGAGAGATTCGCCAAAGGCGATAGCGCCTACGATAGGCCCAGCCCATGCCCGATGATCGGAAATAAACTGTCCGAGATCGCCTATTATGCTTTCCATTCCGTCCTCAAATGTCGCAAACCGGGTTTTGAACCGCTATGAGCCGTTCCTGTTATGCAGCAAGGGCAACCCGGTGCATAAAGCGCCTTGCTCTGAATTTTTTCTGGGCCGCGTCGGTATCCTTTGATTCAGGACAACTACCAACCGATCAAGTCTTTTATATGCAGTAGCTTCTCAGACAAGCATCAATAATTGATGACATGGCTGCGACATTTGCAGCGTGGCCCTACTCCCTGATAAACTTCCCGCCCACATATTTTATCGGCAACGCCGAATATGGAGCCGCCTGCGCCTCCTTACAACGTCAGACCGTGAAAAAATGAATCAAATCAAGAATTTCTCTTTTTTGATTCTCCAATGCATGCCTCATATATGCAACCTCAGTATGTATATTTTAAATAAACACTGATGGCGCGCAAAATCCCGAATTCAAAAGCCCCGCATTTCCGGGCTTTTTGCGCTAACTTTCATTTTTTTCAGAAAATTTGCAGTTGGAGGCTGGACAGGTGGAAAAGAGGCCGTTATAGAACCGCTCACTTCACCGGGGCCGCTGCCTCGGCAAAGCGAGTGGGTGATTAGCTCAGTTGGTAGAGCAGCTGACTCTTAATCAGCGGGTCGTAGGTTCGATCCCTACATCACCCACCATTTTCTCTTCAGAAAACAAACGCTTCCGCTGATATATCGTCCTCATTGACTGGACAAAACCAGACTCTTCCGTATTGAAAATACGTTTCAATGCTTTCGCCTTTCCGCACCTTTAACAATGCCCTCGTTGGACTGCGGTTTTTCCTCCGACACATTACCGATAATTAATTCGCATATTCATATGCAGTTCATCTAGGATGACAGACATTACTCGCATGCCATCTAGCGGCGTCCCTGTAAAAGAGTAGTGGAGTAAAAGAACCATGAAATCCAAGACCGCATTTATCGCTGTAATTGCGACATCTTTGCTTGCCGTGCCCGCACTGGCGCAAGAAAATAGCAGTCCAAATACTGATAAGCCGGTGACAGAGACGGCCGTTGCACCAAACAAAGATATGAAGGGCAGACATGGCCCCGTCGACCTCGAAAAATTCTCGCGCATGGATGATCTCAAGGCAGCCGATACCGATGGCGACGGGGTACTTTCTCGCGCTGAAATCGAAGCACTGGCACAAAAGCGCATCGTGAGCCGTGCAGCTGACCGCATAGAGCGCCGACTTGACGTCAACGGCGACGGCAAGGTCATGCTTGCGGAAGTTGAAAACCAGCGCAAGAAAGAATTCGCTGCACTGGATCGGAATGAGGACGGCAAGATTGATCGCAGCGAAATGCGCGCAGCGAAAATGCACCACGCCAGAGGTTCTCACAAGGGTTCCCATCACATGGGCCACCACAAGGGTGGAGAACACAAAGGCCCAATGAAGGGCCAGGCAGAAAAGCCGCAGGAATAAGCCTCAAACAAATAGCCCGGGCTCAACGTCCGGGCTAATTTTACATAGATATCAACGACACATCAGGAGCGTATGACGCCCTTCTTGAGGATGATATTGCCATACAATCTCTTTTCACCCGTCCGAATGATCGCGAAAGCGTCACGAGCGCGATGATAAAAGGCAAATCTCTCCATTGGATCGACAGAAATCTTTCGCCCCTCGGCCTTCTCAATGACAGCTTCAAACTCTTTGAAAATCGCTGGCGTTTCATTTGGCGCCTGCATGACAGCCGCTGGCTTATCGACAAAATCGTCCAAAGGCAGCAGCGACAGAACAGCCTCAGCCATATCCGTTGCAGTGATTCCCGGAAAATCCAGTACGTGCACACCGGAAGACTGCGCCGGATAATTGGCATCGACAATCACCAGATCGTCGCCGTGCCCCATATCTGCAAGGACTTCCAGCAGCGAGCCCGTCAGCAATGGATTGATATTCTTCAACATAAGACGTCATTTCCCACAAAAATTCGAACAGATCACACTAAGCAACTCGCTTTCAGAATCGCAAGGCCCAAGTGCTGGCGAGGGCGCCAGGCTTATCGGGTTGTCGGGTCCAGCTTGTCACGCAGCCAATCGCCCACAAAACTGATCGACAGAGTCGTGAACATGATCACGAATGACGGCGCGAGCATGATCCACGGCGCACGGGTGAGATACTCGCGGCCATAACCGACCATATTGCCGAGGCTGGTCATTGGTGGCTGCACGCCGAGACCAAGGAATGACAGACTGCTTTCGAGCAAAATGATCTCCGGAAATGTCAGCGTCATCGAGACGATTAGCGTCGAAGCAATATTCGGGAGAATATGCTTGAGATAAACGCGTGACGGCGCAGCGCCGAGCTGCGTAACCGCCGCCGCGTAGCCTTGCGCATTGGCAGAAACGGCCAGCCCACGAGCGATACGGGCATAACGCTCCCAGCCATAAAAACCCATCAGGCAGGTCAACAGCAGAAGCGAGCTTCCGAAGAAGGCAAGCACGGCAAGCGACAAAATGAGGAATGGCAGTGCCGCCTGAAAATCAGCCAGCATGACCACCACCTGCTCCACCACACCGCGAAAATAAGCTGCGAGGAAACCGAGCGTCGTACCGAACACTGCAGAAATGACAGTCGCACCGAATGCAATGAGCAGTGAAATACGGATGGACTCGATAAGACGCGAGAGCACGTCACGTCCGAGCTCATCGGTACCCAGCCAATGTTGCGGATTGCCCGGCAATGCGAGGCGGTTTTTCAGATCGAAAGCCGTGATGTTGTAAGGCTTAATCCAATCCGCAGTCAGAGCAATCAGAATCATCGCCGCGATCCAAATGAAGCCGATGATGACCATCAGCGGAAGGCGTTTATGGGTCTTTTGGGGCTGTGTAGAAAGAGTAGCTGTATTGGCGGTCATATCCGTCATCAGTTCGGCCTCACGCTTTGCCCTGCGCCTGACGCAGACGCGGATCGAGATAACCGTAGAGAAGGTCGACAACGAAATTGGAGATTACCATCGTCGCGGCCACGAGAAGCAGGATGCATTGCACGATTGCGAGATCGCGATTGGCAACCGAAACCACGAGCAATCTGCCCACCCCCGGCCAGGAAAAGAGCGACTCTACAACCACTGCGCCTGCAATCAACGACCCCACCATGAAACCGACGATGGTAACGATCGGAATGGCCGCATTGGGTAGCGCGTGCCGCCAGACGACATCGCGCCACGACACACCTTTGGCGCTCGCCGTGCGAATATATGGCTGCCCCAGAATCTCGATCATCGCACTGCGGGAAAACCGCGCCAGAATAGCTGCGCCGCCAAGCCCCATCGTGATGATAGGGAGAATGGCGTGCATCCAGCTATCCTGTCCGCCCGAAGGCAACCATCCAAGCGATACCGAGAACACCAGCACAAGCAACAGGCCGAGTACAAAGCTCGGTAACGTGAAGCCAATGACAGCAGTCGCCATGACAGCCCGGTCAATGAAGCTGTTGCGGTGCAGCGCCGCATAGATTCCGGCGGGAATGCCAAGCCCAAGCTTGATCAGCAAAGCCGGTATCGTGAGTTGAAGCGTGGCAGGTATCCGCTCTGCTACGAGTGCGATTGCCGATTGGCCGTCGCGCATCGATATTCCAAGATCGCCGCGTGCAATGGCTCCGAAATAGCGCAAATATTGCTGCCAGAGCGGATCGTCGAGACCCCAGTTCTTTCGGAACGCAGCTATGGCTTCCGGCGGTGCATCCGGTCCCATGATGATCTGGGCCGGATCACCAGACATGCGCAACACCACAAAGGCAAATGTTACCACCAGAAGAATGGTCACAAATGCGCGGAACCCGCGAACCATCAGAAATCTAAGCATGAATAACGTCCGTCTGAAGGGCCTCTGCAAAATGGCAGGCCACTTTGCGCCCCGCGGGCATGTCGAGGAGTTCAGGTGTCTCGCTGCTGCAGCGCGGAGCGGCAAAACGGCAGCGGGGATGAAAGGCGCAGCCACTCGGTCGCGCGGCAGGGTTCGGTGGCTCCCCCTGCAAGATGATACGATCGCTGAGCGGCGTTCCGGCAACCGGGACACTGGATACAAGCGCCTGCGTATATGGATGAAGTGGCTTGGCAAAAATTTCGTCAGAGGAAGCTTCTTCGACGATACGGCCCAGATACATGACCGCGACACGATCCGATATATTGCGCACCACCTTTAGATCATGGCTGATGAAAACCATCGCAATGCCTTCGCGTTCCTGCAAATCCCGCAAGAGGTTTACGACCTGCGCCTGAATAGAAACATCCAGCGCCGACACGGGCTCATCACACACGATGAGGTGCGGTTTGGACGCGATGGCCCGCGCGATGACGACGCGCTGGCGCTGCCCGCCGGAAAGCTCGTGCGGGTAGCGTGAAGCCTGATCGGGACGAAGCCCGACCGCCCGCATCAGCTCGACAACACGAGCTTTCTGTTCATCTGGAGTTCCAATGCCATGGATTTCCAACGGCTCGGCTATCTGACGGCCAATCGGTAACCGTCGATCCAGGGCTGCAAGAGGGTCCTGATAAACGAGTTGCATACGCGCTCGTAGAGCGCGCCAGCTCGGGGTCTTCTGGCGAGGCAGGGCTGAGCCTTCGAACGTGACGTCTCCCTCGCTGGGGTCTTCCAGACCCAGAAGCAAACGCCCCGTCGTGGATTTACCCGATCCGGATTCGCCAACGATTCCCAGTGTCGTCGCCGGAGCGACCGATAGGGAAAGTCCATCAACAGCGCGAACCGTAACGGGTTGCGCGAACAGCCCTTTGCGTGACGTATAGGTTTTGACAAGGTCGCGGGCTTCGAGAAGAGCGGCTGTCATTGTGCTATCGCCTCTGTACTCGCTTGCATTGAAACATGCCCACGCATTAATGGCAGCAAAGACGACGCTGCCGGATAAGGGTGAAAACAGGCGACCGTGCGCCCTTCGCCGGCGTCATCCTGCGGAACACCAAGCCTTGGGAGGCTTCGCGCGCAGAGATCGCTCGCGCTCAGGCAGCGTGGCGAAAATGCACAACCTTGCGGAAGCTTGCCGGGTTCGGGAACTGTGCCCTCAATGGGGATCAGGCGACTGCGCCCGCCATCAAGGCTGGGAATGGAATCAAACAGCCCATGCGTATAGGGATGGCGCGGAGCGGCAAAAAGCGCCTCGGTCCGGGCCTGCTCGACAATGCGTCCCGCATACATGACCGAAACTCGTTCGCAGATTTGCGAAACAGCGCCAAGATCATGGCTGATAAAGACTACAGCCATACCTGTTTCCGCACGCAGCCCGGCCAGCAGATCGAGTATCTGAGCCTGGATCGTAGCATCAAGTGCCGTCGTCGGCTCATCCGCGATAAGGATGTCGGGGTTTCCTGCCAGCGCCATGGCGATCATCAAACGCTGGTTCTGGCCACCCGAAAATTCGTGCGGATAATTATCAATACGTCGGCGAGCATCGGGAATTCCAACAAGTTCCATCAATCGCAAAGCCTCTGCCCGAACCGCAAGTCCTGTCAGACCGCGATGTAGTCGCACTGCTTCCTCAATCTGCCGCCCTACCCGGATAACCGGGTTCAACGAACTCGACGGGTCCTGAAAGATCATGGCTATGCGACCGCCGCGAACATTTTCGAGCGTGCTGCGAGACGCGGTCAGCAATTCCGTTCCTTCGAGAAGGACACTGCCGGAGATCGACGCCTTTTTCGGAAGGAGGCCGAGTGCTGCCAGCCAGGTCACAGACTTGCCACAGCCGGATTCCCCGACAAGCCCCACAGCTTCGCCACGCTCAATTGAGAGATCGATACCATGCAGAACGGGCACGCCATCAAAAGCTACTTGCAGATTGGAAATTTCGACCAGCGGCATCATGCAATCCTTCTGGTTCATTCACATTCGCGGGGCTAAAAGCCCCAAAGGACAAGCGAGCCCGGCCTGGCCGGGCTCGGGTCTACAATGGTTCAAGCCCAGTTGTTCTTGCGGAAGTCCATCGCGAAAGCAGGTGCCGCTTTCCACTTCAGCGACTTCGGCTTCGCCGTGAAAGTCGCGTTCTGATGGAGGACCGTATAGGCTGGATCTTCACGCTCGCAGATTTCCAACATCCGCTTGAATGCTTCCTTGCGCTTTGCGTGATCCGTGCTTGTTTCCAGAATGACGGAAAGCTTGTTCGCTTCCTCGTTCGTCCATTCTCCGACCTGCTGCTGTTGACCGTTCGGGCCATGCTGGCTGACGATGGAAGAAACAGGATCGTTGAAGGGCGCAGAATTGGACCAGTCACGCACGGCGCGTCCCGGGCTCTTTTCCAGAATCTGCTGCCAGTTTTCCTTCATCTGAATTTCGACGTTCAGGCCCACCTGATTCCACATCTCCACGAGGATTTGCGCCGTCGGGGTCTGGTTCGTGTAGTAGTTATTGAGCAGGCGGTAAGGGATTGCATCGCCCTTATAACCGGCTTCCTTCAGAAGCTGCTTAGCGAGATCCGGATTGTATTCCGGAACGTTCCAGCCCTGAACGAACATATCGCCATAATAGTCCCACTGAAGACCCGCCGGAACGACCGTGCGGCCTGCCCACAGCGAATCCACGATCGCCTTACGATCGATCGCGTGGGTAAATGCGCGACGCACTAGCGGGTTTTCCAGTTGCGGATGGAACTTGTCGAAAACGGTGAGACGGTGGTTGAGGATCGTACCGCCCTGAACCTCGAAAGCATCATTCTTTTCGATGCCCTCGATCTGATCCGGCGGAATGTCGCAGGCAAACTGATACTCACCTGACAGCAGACCATTGATGCGCGAGGCAACTTCCGGCACTTCGATGAAGCGGATTTGCTTCAGCGGCGGGCGCCCGCCCCAATATTCGTCATGAGCTTCGAGCACCAGCATGTTGTCTGGCTTGAACTCGACGACCTTGTAAGGCCCGGTGGTGATTGGCTTGCGCGCCCAATCGAGATAGCTCGGCGCCTCCTCCCAGCCACGACGGCTCATGATCTGGCTGCCGTAGCGCGAGATACGGCCTTCCATGGTCACGTCCGGCGTACCGTTCTTGAAACGCACCGTATATTTGTCGACGACTTCGACACCCAGCAGAGATGGCCACGAACGGCGTGCAGTCGCGGGCACTTCGAGCGGCAGTTCCTTGCTTTCGCGACCGAGCGGGTTTTTCTCGGAGACATAAATCGTCTTGCCTTCGGCAGGCTGCGTGTCGCCGAACATGCGTTCCTTGCCGAAGGTGAAGGCAACGTCCTCGGCGGTCATCTCATCGCCATTGTGGAATTTCACGCCTTGCCGGAGCTTCAGTTCCACGGTCTTGTCGTCAATGCGGGTCCATTCGGTCGCAAGGCCCGGTACGGCAGAAAGCCCGCCCAACCAGTCACGGTCAATCAGCGCCTCCCAGATACTGGAGAAGAAAACGCGTTCGCCGACATTCGACTGTTCGCGAAGGACGTCGAGCGTATTGCTGTTCGCCACCTTTTGCACGGCAATGGTGATCGATGGGCGATTGTCAGCCTGCGCGATAGCAAAGCGCGGCAGGATAAGCGAACCGGCTGCACCAGCTGAAAGTCCAAGCATCCCGCGTCGGGTCAGGTTGATCATTGGTTGCTCCTGAGATCAATGGTTGCGCGTTGTCAGCCCTTGCGGGCCGGATCTGTAATGAGTGAGTGTCCGGTCGGCATGTGACAGCCGCCACGACAGTGCCTTTTGGGCATAGTCCCGAACGAGAACCGCATAAGCGGGATCATCAGCCAGATTGTTGAATTCATGCGGATCCGCCTTCAGATCGAAGAACAGCGGCGGCAGGGCCGCAAAATGCACGTACTTGTAGTTCTCGTCTTCGATCACGCAGAGGCTGCAATCATCCTGGGAAAGCTGAACCGAATTCTGCGGCTGATCGTAGAATACATCGCGGAAATCGAACTCGTAGTGCAGTTCGGTGCGCCAATCGGCAGGCTTTCCCTCTGCCAGAAACGGCAACAGCGAACGGCCGTCGCAGGCACGAGGCGTTTCGCCGCCCAGCCACTCCAGGATGGTCGGCATCACGTCAATGCTTTCGGAGAAGGCATCTTCGATTTGGCCAGCGTGGTTGTTCTGCCCCGCATCCTTTATGACCAAAGGAATACGGAAGCTTTCGGCGTTGTAGCCTATCTTGCCGAGAAGGTGATGATCGCCCAGCTGCTCACCATGATCGCTCGTGAAGATGACAAGCGTGTCATCCCACTGACCGGTTTCATCGAGATACGCAAAGACCTGTCCCAGACAGTCGTCAATCTCGCTTATCAGGCCGCAATAGGTGGCTCGCATCTGGCGAATCTCGCCTTCATCAAGCGTTGCTCCCGAGCCTTCCGCGCCATGGAAGAACGAACCGCGTCTGATGTGATCGATGTAGTGTTTCATAAGCGGATGTTGTGCCGCTTCGGCATCCGGGTTCTCCGCACGTATAGGAGCAGGCATATCCTCGGCCTTGTACATCGCATGGTAGGGGGCAGAGGCTACGAAAGGCGGGTGCGGGCGATAATAGCCAAGATGCAGGAAGAAAGGCTTGCCGTCCCTGCCCTTCAGATATGTCAGTGCGCGCTCAGTAAAAAATGTCGAATCCGAAAATTCCTTGGGGATGCGCGATGGCTTGTCGGTTGCGCCGGGAACGGAATGCTCACCTTCCGGCAGCCAGATATCTTCGCGGTTCTCCGGCAGTTCAAAGCCGTTCTGTGACACCCAGCCAAAATACCCATCCATATTGGGCTCGAATGCGCCGACAGAGCGAAATCCGTCCATGATGTCGCCCAGAACCGTAAAACGCGGATCTCTGGAAGACGTGGAACGCGGATCGGGTGTCGTTGTCGTGTAACCGATAAGCGCGGGGTCATAGCCAATAGCACGCAGGGCTTTTCCAAGGTTCAAATGACGCTGGTCAAGTGGAACGGTGTTCTGCACTGCCCGGTGATTCATCAGGTAGAGACCTGTGAGCAGGCTTGCCCTTGCGGGGCCACATGGCACGCACGTCGTGACATGGTTGCGGAAGGTCAAGCCTTCCCGGCAAAGACGATCAAGATTGGGAGTTTTAAGGAAGGGTTCGCGTCCCTCCGCCCGCATCAGGTGAGGGATAAAATCTGCTCGCCATTGATCAACGACGATAAGCAGGACGTTTTTTCTGGTCATGTTGGCCTCGTTATTTCCGAGGCTTACTAGGACCCTTGTATTTCAAGGGCATGACCCTTGTGTAATGTTTTGGTGAAGCTCTGATTACAGAAACGCCGGCCAAGGGCCGGCGTTTCCCGCAGATTGATGGGATAGTCGATTATTCCGTCTTGGCTTCGATATCGACTTTATCGAGCAAAGTGAGCGGGTCTTGCGATGCTGCGACCATTTCAAGAGCGCCAATTCCCTTATCGGCTTTGGCTTTGACAGCCAGCTCGAAAATATTCGGCTTCGCGAGGAAAGTAGAAAACGCCGCCGCAACGTCCTGCAACTGTGGCTGATCCGCTGCCAGTTCCTGTAGAGCGGCTGCGGCTACCAGAGACACAGTGCTGCGCACTTCGTCTTCGGACATATTATTTTCTTCGGCATACATTTTGATGCCCTTGGCGATGATGCCCTTTTCCTCAATCTTGAGGTTCACCTGCCTGGCCTTGAGCCCGAGCAAAGCAACCTGCGTCATCACCTTGTCGCCTGAGAAGAACTCCTTGGTGAAGCCCCCCATCAAGCCGGACATGGACACCGACCCCATATCCTTGCCGCTGATTGAAATGTCCTTGATGATCAGATTTTGGTTTGCTTCATCCCAGTTGGCCTCGAAATTTGAGGATATGATGAGACGATCATAACCAAGTTTCCGAAGCTGCTGGTAGAACTCGTCACTGCCCTGTGCCGGGACTTTGAGCGACATATCTTCATAAGCCACGCGCACATCTGTCGGAATGCCGTTGTACGGCTTGTTGAGAGCCACTTCATAGCTCTTCAACGCAAACTGAATGCGTTCGGGCAGCGAAGGAACCGACGTTTCTTCGGTTGAAGCCTGATCCGCATCGTCGGCGTTTTCCTCGCCTGTGTCCACATCTTCAGACGGGTCGTATGGCAGATCGGCGTCGATGCCAGCAATCCGAAGCGTGCCGAATTCCGGAAGCATGGTCGTATAAGGGAAGTTCTCAACCTGATCGTCGCTCAGCGACGCAAACTTCTTCAACGCTTCGATCGACGTCGCCCAGGAGAAGCCCTTCAGGGAAGCTTCTTCCATCTTCATGTAATCCTGGCCTTCCGCGAAATCGAAACCTTTGATGGTAGCGTCCATCTTCTGATTGTCGAAAGCGACCGCGATCCGTTCGATACCGCCCTTCCCCTTCGAGGCATCGGCAGGTTCGATCTTCATGCCAAGCATTTCGACGTCGCCCTTGCCGATCGTTTCGAACAATGAAGTCAGCTGGAGAATAAGCTCACGCGTTTCTGCTGGTGAAAGCTCGTCCGCCTTTTCGAGAGACTGGAGCTTTTGCAAAGTTTCGGTGAACGGCACGGCCGGCAGACGAGCCGTAAAACCATTGCTGCGAATTTCATCATAGCTGAAGCTCGCATCCTTCGTCTTCATGACGATATTCTTCGCCGAGAACGGACCATAGACCGGCTTGGCTTCCTTGTCGTCCGGGCCTGCCTTCTCGGTATAAAGGCGGGCGAGGAAGACACCGTCAATGTCTTTGCCTTCCGCGGCACCCATCGTGCCCGTCATCTTGTCCGTGACGTTTTCGCCGTCCTCGCCGGGCACTTCGACGGTAAAGTCGAAATCGGTGCTGCCAGCCGTATAACGAGCAACCTTACCGAGATTGATATCTTCCAGCGCAACGTCCTTGTAGACGATGTTCTGTTCGTTATCCGCAACGGACTGGACGACCTTGATTTCCTGCGCGGTGAGGCGCTTTGCCGAGAAACGGCCAACGCGCTCCGGCAGGGTGAGACCGCTGTTGCCGAAAGTGTCCTTCAGCATGGCGCTATCGAAATTGGCGTCTTCGATCACCACACTTGGAATGGAAATCTTGTAGTTTCCGAACTCTGTGTCGATACCGGACGCATTCAGCATCCCCGTAAGGAACAGGAACTTCGGACGACCATCAACCGAAGCGATATGGACGTTGGAACCATCCTTCAGCGGCAACGTCACGTCGCGCAGGTGGATACGTCCGAGAAAATCCGCTTCGACGGAAGAGGCCTTGCCGCCGCGCTTTTCAAGCTGCGATGTAATGGTCTTCTCAAGTGTGATCTTGTATCCGGTCAAACCGGCGGCAGCTATAGCGATTACCGCAACAGCCGCCCACAGCGCCTTGCGCCCACCCTTACGGGTTCCGTTCTTTGCCTGCTCCACGATGCTGGTCCTTTCAGCGCAAATTAAAACGGTGTCTGTGCAAGCCAGCGCCCAAGACGAATTCGCAGACGAAAGGGAGGCTTCGACATCGCGTTAATACGGCTGAAACAACGGCTTAAAACACACAGCCTGAATCAGTCAGGCAGACAGATGCTCTAACTACCTGAAATTGCAAGCGCAAGCAGGATCGCAAAAGTTTCTCACAATATTTTACCATTTGCTCAAGCATTACTCGGGAAACGCAATCTGTGATCTCTTATGCCGCTGAACTATGGTTCATTCTACACTCTGAAATTCCGATCAGACCCGACCGCCCAGTTCGGCCGTCAGGTCGGCGAGTTCCTGCCCCCCCGCCATAAGGCTCTGCAGCTCATCCATGTCGACGTCGTTTTTCGTGCGCGTTCCAAGGGTTACACCGCGATTGAGAACAGTGAACTTGTCACCAACCGCATGAGCATGGCGAACATTGTGCGTGATGAAGATGACACCAAGCCCGCGTGAGCGCACGAGATTGATGTATTTGAGGACCATAGCCGTTTGCCTCACACCCAGCGCCGAGGTCGGTTCATCAAGGATGAGCACCTTTGCGCCGAAATAGACGGCGCGCGCAATCGCCACGCACTGCCGCTCCCCGCCGGAAAGTGTTCCCACAGCCTGCTGCGGGTCACGGACATCGATCCCGATCTTGCGCATTTCTTCGCGCGTCACTTCTTCGGCCTGTTGCGCATCGAACCAGCGGAAAGGCCCGACACCCTTGGTCGGCTCGCGCCCAAGAAAGAAATTGCGCATCACCGACATCAGCGGGATCATCGCAAGATCCTGATAGACCGTGGCAATGCCATGATCGAGTGCATCGCGCGGGCTATTGAACGAGACCGGCTTTCCTTCGACCAGAAAATCGCCGCTCGTCGGTTTATGCACGCCGGAAAGCGTTTTGATCAGGGTCGATTTACCCGCGCCGTTATCGCCAAGCAGACAATGCACCTGCCCCGGCTCGACGCTCAGCGAGACGCCGTTCAAAGCAATGACCGGGCCGAAATGTTTAACGAGATTACGGACTTCGATGATGGGTGTCGTCATGGAAAATCCTCCCCTCAGCGCTCGCCGGTAGCGCGCTTGCGAATGAAATTGTTGAAGAGCACCGCGATCAAAAGCATTCCGCCAAGGAAAACGAGGTACCAGTCCTGATCGATCTGGGTGTAGGTGAGTCCGATCAGCACCATGCCGAAGATGATCGCGCCGAAGAACGCGCCAATTGCAGAGCCATAGCCGCCGGTCAACAGACAACCGCCAATGACCGCAGCGATGATTGCCTCGAATT
This sequence comes from Ochrobactrum sp. PL_is483, assembly GCF_055816855.1. Lineage (NCBI taxonomy): Bacteria > Pseudomonadati > Pseudomonadota > Alphaproteobacteria > Hyphomicrobiales > Brucellaceae > Ochrobactrum > Ochrobactrum sp. PL_is483. The sequence continues at coordinate 158,347 of NZ_JBVPGS010000039.1, read as the reverse complement.
CCTTCTGGAAACCGCGGCGCGCATCGGTCGAACCCGCATCAAGAACCGTAAGGATTGCGACCAGCGCTGCGGCCATGGCCGTGCACATGAAAAGCGTGGTCTTGACACGGCGCACGGGAACACCGGAATTGCGTGCCGCCAGAGCATCGCCACCGGCTGCAAAAATCCAGTTGCCGAAGCGTGTGCGCACCAGAACATATGTTGCGATAAGTGCAATGGCGATGAACCATAGAACTTCCACCGGCACGCCTTTTACAGAAGGCTCGCCATTGGGAAATTTGGCAATCAGATCGTTTTCAGCCATCCAGGCAAAAACTCCCTGAAAGGCATCACCGGAGAAAAGACCGGCCAGATAACTGCCAGCTACGGCTTCCTTCACGCCCCGCAACTGCGTGGCGCCACCTGTCGCCCATTTCAGCCCAACCAGTGACAGACCGCGTAAAATGAACAGGAAAGCAAGCGTCACAATAAAGGATGGCAAACCGGTTCGAATAACAATCTGCGCATTGACCACGCCTACGAATGCCGCAAACAGCAGGGTCACGATGATGGCGACGCCAAGCGGCACCTGCCAGACGACAAGGGCAGCGGCAAAGATCAGCCCCGCAAAAGCCACCATAGACCCGATGGAGAGATCGAATTCACCGCCAATCATAAGAAGTGCGGCAGCGACGGCCAGAATTCCAAGCTGCGAAGCGGGAGCCATGAAGTTCATGATGCCTGCAGCCGTAAACATCGCCGGATTGGCAACCGAGACAAAAAAGATCGAAATGAGAATCAGGCCGGATACCGCACCCAGCTCCGGTCGGCTCAGAAGCCGCTGCAACGGGCTGGCCGACTGCAATCGCTCATCCTTCGAGAGCACTGCGGTGCTGGCCTTTTGATGGGGAAGTGGCTCACTCATGATCTTCTCCTGATGCATTCTGGGTACAGATACCCGTTCCCGCCCATTGTGATGGGCGGGTTCGATATTGAATGGTCGAGATGATGCTTACCGGATACCCTTGGCCGAAAGTTCCACGACCTGCTTGGCCTTATCCTTCGTGATCAGGTTCGGGCCTGATGGAACATTCCCACCCGGCATCAAGCCGTATTTCGCATTAAGCGCCAGGAACGATACTGGCAGATAGCCTTGCAGAAACTGCTGCTGGTCGATGGCGAAATCTGCCTGCCCCTTTTCAACGGCCTCAAGAAAGCCAGCCGACATATCGAATGTCGAGACATGAATTCCGGTGCGACCGCTTTCAGCCGCCGCCTTCACGGCAGGTTCCCCCGCTAGTGTCGCATTGAGCGTCAGGATCGTGTCGACCGTAGCGTCAGATGCCAGGGCAGCGCGAACCTTGGCTTCGTTTTCGGCAGGATCAGTCGATGTCGGCAAAACCGTTACGTCGCCGAAACCTTCCTTGAAGCCCGCGCAGCGCTGATCGAGCGAGACATTTCCGACCTCGTGATTGACGCAAAGGCCTTTCTTGCCGCCAGCGTTCTTCAGCGCTTCACCGGCAGCTTTACCGGCATCGAACTCATCCTGACCGACATGCAGCAGAGCCCCCAACTTCTTCGAAGCATCGGAGCCGGAATTCATGGAAATGACCGGGATGCCAGCCGCCACAGCCCGCTGGATCGACGGCCCAAGCGCATCGGCATCGGGAATGGATACCACAATGCCTTGCGGCTTCTGATTGATCGCAGCATCAATAAGTTGAGCCATCTGCACCATGTCAAAGGTTTCCGGCGCGCGATAGTCAACCTTCACGCCCGTATCCTTTGCCGCTTCGGAAACGCCATTTTTCACGACAGACCAGAACGGATCTGAAGCCTGACCATGACTGACGACAACGATGCTGATATCGGCTGCCTGGGCCGCGAAAGACGCAGCCAGCAAGGCCACACCTGCTACTGCCGACTTCAATAGAGATTGCATGTCCATTCCTCCCTTGTCCGGCACTCCCCGCCGGTCTGCGTTAACGCTCTTATCCCTCACCTGCAGCGTCCCGGCGCTCCTCCAAGCGTTTTCCCGGCGCCACATGCAGATGGCCATTCAATTCAATAGAATGAAACATTCATAACGAAATTCTCGTGGAATTATAATTCCATTTCTGTTAGCCCATGTCAATCGCATAAGCTGCAAACGATATGCTTATTTCCCAAAGGAGTTGCGGCGCCAGGCGCTGCGACCATCGTTTCAGGAGGATTGGTGATGGCTGACAAGGCTGAGCTAGTGGTAACAGGTTTGATCGGCTCCGGTTTCATGGGCAAGACGCACGCCCTTGCACTGGCAAACGTCAACCGCGTCTTTGACTTACCGGTTGATGTCCAGCTTCATACATTAGCCGACGTAAATTCTGAAACAGCGGCAAAAGCCGCAAGACAACTGGGATTTGCGAATGCCACCGGCGATTGGCGAATGCTGATCTCCAACCCGGATATCAATCTCATCGACATCACAACGCCAAACCGTTTTCATAAAGAAATGGCGCTTGCCGCCATTGAGGCGGGCAAACACGTCTATTGCGAAAAGCCGCTTGCGCCAACCGCCACCGAATGCCTCGAAATGACGCTTGCGGCGGAAAGAATGGGCATTCAGACAGCCGTTGGCTTCAACTATCTGAAAAACCCGATGATAAAATTGGCCAGAGAGATCATCGACAGCGGTGAACTGGGCGAAATCCGCAATTTTCGCGGCATCCATGCAGAAGACTTCATGGCCGATGCTCGCATTCCCTGGACATGGAGGCTTGATCCGGCGGGCGGCGGCGGTGCGCTAGCCGATATCGGCAGCCATATTATCGCTGCTGCACGCTATCTCGTTGGACCGATCAAAGCCGTTATGGGGGATGCCGTCACAATCATCGGCGAGCGCCCGGATAGCTCCAACCTTTCGCAGATGAAACCCGTTGAGGTGGACGATGCTGCTCGTGCCTTCGTACGTTTCGAAAACGGAGCGACCGGCACACTGGAGGCAAGCTGGATCGCGAGCGGCCGCAAGATGCAGCACGACTTTGAGATTTCCGGATCGAAAGGGTCGCTGTTCTTTTCGCAAGAGCGCTTCAATGAACTCGATCTGTTTCTTTTCTCCGACAAGAAAGGACAACAAGGCTTCCGTAAGATTTTCGCCGGGCCTGAACACGAACCATACGGATCATTTTGCGTGGCAGGCGGCCACCAGATCGGCTTCAATGACCTGAAGACAATCGAAGTCCGCGACTTCCTGCTTGCCATTGCAGGGCAGAAGAACAACCATGCCGACTTCCGCGAAGGTTATGAAGTCCAGAAGACGGTCGAAACGATCTATGCTTCGTCCCGCGAACGCCAGTGGAAAAATATCTAGCCTATACGGGAGGTGGGATGGACGATGAACTCGCCATCCACAGTCATGATTTTTGCCCTAATTCCGTAGACATCGTGCAGCAGTTGCGGCGTGAGCACTTCCATCGGCGCTCCGTCCGCAACGATACGTCCCTTGTCGAGCAGAATAAGCCGCGTGCAGTGCTGTGCCGCAAGGCTCAACTCATGCAATGAAGCAACAACGGTCTTTCCCTCCTTGGCGAGTGCGGCAAAACTTTCCATCAATCCAAGCTGGTGCGAGGGATCGAGCCCCGCCACCGGTTCATCGGCAAGTATTACGGGCGTATCCTGCGCCAAAACACGCGCAATCAAGACACGCGCGCGTTCACCACCGGAAAGCTCCATCGCCGACCTTTCCCGAAATCGGGTAACGTCCATGCGCTGCATCGCATTCTCGATAAGCGTTTCGTCTTGCGTACTCAGGCTCGCAAAAACCGGCTTCGATGCTGAGCGCCCCAACGAAACGAGCATTTCCACGGATACTGGCCACGCCACATCACGTTCCTGTGGCAGATAGGCAAGGATCTGCGCTTTTGTCGAAGCGCTCATCTGGCGAACGTCATCGCCATCAAGGGAAATTTCGCCCCGCGAAGCCACAAGTCCCAGAATGGCGCGCAACAATGTCGTTTTCCCGGCACCGTTGGGTCCGATCAGTCCGATGAATTCACCACCATGAATATCGAAACTTGCCTTGTTGAGTGCCACCTTGCCGCCAAGCGTAACGGAAAGATTTTTTACCGAAAGCGCTGTCATATGAGTTGCCTCCGGTATTTAAACACCAGCCAAAGAAAGAATGGCGCACCGATGATCGCGGTCAGGACGCCCAGTTTCAGTTCCCGTCCTGGCATGACAATGCGCACCAAGATGTCCGCCGCCAACAACAATGCGGCGCCGCCCAGTCCGCTGGCAACCAGCAATCGCGAGGGGCGCGCACCAACCAGCGGACGTAAAAGATGCGGGACCACCAGTCCCACAAAACCAATTGCACCGGCAACAGCAGTGGAAGCGCCCACGCAAGCTGCGGTTCCCAGCACCGCAAAGAGCTGCACGCGAGCCAGATTGACGCCCATCGTGGCCGCAGCATCCGCACCCAATGTCAAACTGTCCAACGACCGACCGAGCGCCAGCAGCAACGCCCAGCCAATCAGGATAAACGGCGCGGCGAGAACCACATGGGTCATTGATCTGTCGGCCAGCGATCCCAGCATCCAGAAGACGATTTCCATTGCAGCAAATGGATTGGGCGAAAGGTTGAGCGCCAGCGCCGTCAATGCACCGGCAAGGCTCGTTACCGCGACGCCAGCCAGTATGACGGCGAGCGTACCGGCATTGCGCCCTGCCAGAAGCTTGACGAGAAACACCGAGACAAAAGCGCCTGCCAATGCGAGCAGCGGCAAGGCCAGCGGAAACAGAAGCGACAGGCCGCTATAGATAGCGATGACAGCACCAAATGACGCGGAGGCGCTCACCCCCAGCAAACCGGGCTCTGCGAGCGGGTTCCGCAAATAGCCCTGCAAGGCAGCACCGGACAATCCAAGCGAAGCTCCGATAAGGAGGGCGAGCAATGCCCGGGGCAGACGAATTTCGCGCATGACCAGTACGATCATTTCGCTGTCATTGCCGAACAGTGCCTTGAGACTGTCGGCAATACTGATAGCAGCGGGGCCCGTCAGCAAAGAAACCACGAAAAGCAAAGCCACGAGCAGGGCGAGCCCGACCAGCAGAAGATAGAAGCGGTTACGTTCAGTCACGCGCTGCCTCCGCGAGTTCTGCCACGGCTTCAACGCTGAATGGCCCACCGCACACGGTCAGATTATCTGCTATCGTCACCGCCCTCACCTGTTTTTCCAAAGCCCGTAATGCCGGGTGCTCGAAGTTCTCGAAAGCCAGCGCAGGCGCACGATCTCTGGAACTGCGCACCAGAATGTCCGGCTTCTCAAGCACCAGTTTTTCCAGCGATAGCGGAGCAGAACCACTGACGCCTGCCTTGTCGGCCAGATTATCAAGCCCGGCAAGGCGCACAGCTTCATCGACCAGCGTTCCCCGGCCTGATGTGTAACTATTGGCATAATAAAGTGCGACCGTCTTGCGGCGAGCCGGAGGCAGAATTGCCGCCAAGACAGCTTTCATTTTATCGATTTCCCTGCGCGCTTCCACCTGTCTTCCAAGCAGCTCGCCCATGCGACGCAGATGATCTTCTATATCGCCGAATGAGCGGGCGGGCGCGAACTCTTCCACACGAACGCCAAGCCTCCGCAATAGTCCAACCGTTGCCCTCGATGAGAAGGTTCCCGCCAGCACAAGATCAGGTTTCATCAGAAAGACTTCCTCCGCCTGCGCGTGGTTGACTGGCATCTTACGGGCTTTCGCAGCCATGACGGACAGCTCCGGGTCCTGCGACAAGTACGAAACCGATTCTAGCTGCCCCTCATCTGCCAGCAGCAATGCCAGCTGATCGGTACATACGTTGATGGAAACGACGCGTTGGGGATTTTCCGCCGCGTCTGCTGGATTTCGAGCAAAAAGGGCCAGCCCCGCCGCGAGGCAGAAGCTGGTGATCCATTGTGCGGATGCCCTTTTCATTCTCTGTTCAGCCTCAGAAATTCCGGGTCAATCCGATATTGATGGTACGTCCCGGTGCAATATAGCCAGAGCTGGTCTGATAATCCTTGTCAAAGATATTCTCGACCGAGAACTTCAACTGCGATTGGCTGTCGATGGAATAAAGTGCCACGAAATCAGCGGTCACATAGTCTCCCAGCTTCTTGTTATTCGCAGCATCGGCATAGCGCGAACCGCCATAAATCAATCTTGCCGTCAGATCGAGCTTTTCAATCGGCATAAAGTTGATCTCGGCCACAGCCTTGAAACGTTCACGATAAGGAAGGTCCCTACCTGTATCCTCATCGACTGGCTGTTTGAGATCGATCGAGCCCTTGACGCCCCAGCGATCATCAAAACGGTGCGCCAGCGTTGCCTCGAATCCGGTAACTTTCGCACTGGCGATATTGTAAGGCAGATAGGACGGCGCCGTGCTCATGATCGCATCGCGCAGCCAGGTCTGGTAGAACGCCATATCGAGACTGGTCGAAGCCGTAGCCTGCCAGTTCAAGCCGACTTCATAGGATCGGGACTTTTCCGGTTTCAGATCGGGATTGGCGAAACCAGGATAATAAAGTTCGTTGAACGTCGGGGCCCGAAAACCCGTGGCATAGGATGACCGCAAAACTAGATCCGGCAGAACTTCATAGCTCGTACCGAGATTGTAGGTCACGACATCACCAAACTGACCGTTGTGGTCGTAACGCAGTCCGCTATCGACGCGTAGCGCCTCGTATTCCAGCGAGTACTGGCCGAATATGGCAGCCAGATCGCGACTGGTTTCATCATAGGCAACCGTGGTGTTGATCTCCTCCCGATAGGCTTCCACACCAGCAGTCACGATATGGTTGGCATTGCCTGTGTCGAAACTCTTCTCGGTCGACGCAAAGACCCCATAACGCTTGGTTTCAAACCGGTCAGACCCGTTCACGCCCTTGCGGAAATTACGACTGCTGTCGATGCCGGTGCTAAACTCCAGCGTAGACGACCAATCCGCTGAATGATCGATGCGCGTTCCAAGCTTGCCGGTAAATGCCGTGCTGTCGGCCTGGTTCGGAGATGGTGCCTTGGCATCATATTGGTTCCGTCCCCGGCTGAAGAGACCGTCGGCATAGATTTTGCCCCAGTCGAAATCTTTCGACAGCGCAAAGTTGAACGATCCTTGCAGAAATCCGTCGCGACCCGGCTCATGGCCATAAGCGTCCGGCGTCGTGAAATCATAGCCTTGCGTGCCTGTGATCGCCGCACCAAAAGCATAGTCGATGCCGTCGCTGCTTCGCCCCTGAACGGACCCCGACACATATCCGCCCCAGGGATGGCTGACACCGGTAGAAAGACTGCCGCACCAGGAGCGCTCACCGCAGGCTCCACCTTGCCTGGTGATGATATTGATTACCCCACCCATCGCATCGGCCCCATATTGCGCAGAATGGGCACCCTTTGCGATCTCGATGCGATCGATGGAGCTCAAGGGAATATTCGCAAGCGCTGTGGAACCGGACGTGGCCGATGCCGTGCGTACGCCATTAATCAACACGACCGTATGCTTGGAAGACATGCCGCGCATATAAATATCCGAAGATGACCCCTGCCCGCCATTCGTCTTTATGGAGATGCCGCTATAGGATTTCAGCAAGGATTGCAGATCGGGAGCGGCTGAACGCTCAATGTCCGCTGAATCGATGACCGTCACGGACGATGTCGAGCGCTGGAGCGAAGACGCGCGGCGCAATGGTGTGACCACGATTGTGTCGAGAACCACAACGTCATCGCCGTCCGGCAGATTTTGTGCCGATGCCGTGGATGACAGCGCAAGAATACCGGCTGATGCCAGCAGAACTGATGATTTCAAAAGGTGCATTTTTCCTCAACCCGCCGAACCGGAGATCCGGCTTTTCCTCGCACCGCAGGTTGAAGTGATCGTGGCGCAAAACGCCCTTCTTCCCGACGGCAACATTTCAACAATGTCACCGCCACGGACAGCCGCGCCTGGACACACCCCGTATCCATGCATGGGTGACAGGATACGGCAGGTCTCCTGACTTCCGGGTCATCGCCTTACCTCCGCCTTCCCGATCGCACGCTTGCTTTCAGTGGCTTTCACCGCTTGCGCGGCTGTGGAGGATAGCTCTCCGGTTACAGTTGCGGGGGCAGTCGCGGCATCGGCCAGAATGGCTTCACCGTGTTCCCTTTTCATCCGCCTGAACAGCGGAACCGTTTCCTGAGAACTGCGATAGCAACATGGTTAAGGATTCGCAACTCAACTAAAGCGCAATCCGGCACAGAAAACTGAATCGCATTCGCAAGGAATGGATTCAGCCTCCTGTTTTCAAAGAATTTTCCTATCGCAGAAATGCGCGAAAACGCTGGAGCGCGAAATAGAACAGCACACAACCAATGACGATGAGGGCCAGAAATTGCGGCCAGACGACGCCCAGTCCCGCACCGCGAAACAGGATCGATTGCGCCAGTATGACGAAATGCGTGTTCGGCGCGGCCAGCATGATTGTCTGGATGATCTCGGGCATGCTTTCGCGGGGTGTTGTCCCTCCCGAAAGCACCTGCAGCGGCAAAAGCACCAGCATCAGCAGCATACCGAACTGCGGCATGGAACCAGCCGCCGTTGCCAGAAAAATGCCAAGGCTGGTCGTCGCAAAAAGCTGTAGTGCCGCGCCAACGAGAAACAGCGATATCGACCCATAGATCGGAACGGCCAGCAGGCCCTGCACCACAAAGACCAGCGCAAAAGCAGAAGCAACCAGCACGACCAGCCCCATCGACCATATCTTGCTGACCATGATTTCAACGGGCGTCACCGGCATCACCAATAGATGCTCGATGGTTCCGTGTTCGCGTTCTCGAATAAGGGCGGCACCCGTCAGGATGATCGAGAGCATCGTTACGGATGAAATCACGTTGTTGATCGCGCCGAACCAACCCTTGTTCAAATCCTGATTGAACCGCGCCCTGAGATTGAGTTCCACCGGCGCTTGCGCGCTGCCGCGATAACGATTGAGAAACTCGCTCACCTCACTCGATACAATCGACTGCACATAGCCGCCACCGGTAAAGGCCTGGCTCATCCGGGTCGCATCGACATTGAGCTGGATTGTCGGCGAACGGCCAGCCAGAAGATCGCGCTGGAAATTCGGCGGTATGTTCAGTGCGAATGTATCAAGCCCTTCATCCATCCGGGCATCCATTTCATAGGACGAAATCAGCTTCGGGGGCACGAAATACGGCGGGTAAAAAGCCGTCGTTATCCGGCTCGAAACCGGCGACTGATCTTCATCAACAATCGCTATCGCCGCATTGTTGAGGGTTTCAGGCATCGCCTTGGACGCTGTGTAGATCGCAAGTGTAAAGGCATAAACGATCAGGATCAGCAACATCGGATCACGCGCAAGACCGCGCAGTTCCTTCACGCCAAGCTGGAATATGTTGGATATCCGCATCTTAGCTCGCCTGTTTCTTGAGGAGAACAATGGCGAGCGCCATAAGTACCGGCACCGCTATCACTAGGGGCAGCAACGAACCCGCGAGATCAGCAAACCCCAGTGCCTTGGAGAAAACGCCGCGCGAGATGGTTACAAAATAGGTCGCCGGATAGATTTTGCCGATAAACGCACCCGCGCCTTGCAGCGACGATACGGGATCAATGATACCAGAATACTGTACAGCCGGAATGAGGGTCAGAAGCGCGGTTCCGAAGATCGCGGCTATCTGGCTGTTCATGAAGGTGGACAGAACCAGCCCCATGCCGGTTGCGACTATGACGTAGAGCAGCGCGGCCAACGCATAAGTAGGGAAGCTCCCTGTAAACGGCACCCGGAAAATAAAGACCGCAAAGGCTGTCAGCATCAGGAAATTGAGAAACGCCAATCCGATGTAAGGCAATTGCTTGCCGAACAGAAACTCGAATTTCGTCACCGGCGTCACGTAAAAATTGATGATCGAACCCAGTTCCTTTTCGCGAACGACACTCAGCACTGCCAGCATCGCAGGGATCATGAGAAGCAGCAGCGGAATGACCGCCGGGACCATGGCCACGAGGCTTTGCACATCGGGGTTATACCGGTAGCGTATCTCCAGATTGAAACTGCCGTTGCTCGCCGCGCTGCCATAAAGCTCGCGGGCCTTCTGTGCCAGCCAGCTGGCATGCATGCCCTGGACATAACCTTTGACTGTCTCGGCCCGCGTTGGCATCGCGCCATCGATCCAGGCCGCGACTTCGACCGGGCGTCCGCGCATGACATCTGCGCCGAAATTCGGCGGTATCTCGATAGCCAAACTGATCTCGCCATCACGCATCCGCCGGTCCAGATCGTCGTAGTCGGTCAAGGGAGGCTGTTCGGAAAAATAGCGCGAACCGGCGATCTGCTGCGTATAATCGCGGCTGATCGTCGTATCGTCACGGTCCAACACCGCAAACTTCAAATCCTCGACATCCAGATTGATCCCATAGCCGATAACGAACATCAGGATAACGCTGCCGAGGATCGCCAGCGTAGCGCGGATCGGATCACGTTTCAGTTCCAGCGCCTCACGACGCGTGTAGGCCAGCATGCGCCGCAAGTCGGGCAACCAGCTTGAAGCTTTCTTTGGAAGCAGTTCATCTATCTCTGCAGTTTGATCCGGCAGTGCTGCTGGCGCTTGCACGGGCTGCTCTGTCTCGCCAATCGCATCCTGAAGATAGGCGACGAAGGCCTCCTCCAAAGTTTCCGCATGGCGACTTTCCGTAATCGCCTTCGGCGTATCGCTGATCAAAACCCTACCAGCGTGCATCAGCGAAATCCGGTCGCAAAGTTCGGCTTCATTCATAAAGTGGGTAGAAACGAAGATCGTCACATTGTCCTTCCGCGACAGATCGCCGAGGATTTGCCAGAAGGCATCACGTGCCACCGGGTCCACACCAGATGTGGGTTCATCCAGAATGAGAATGTCGGGCGAATGGATCAAGGCCACAGCCAATGACAGGCGCTGGCGGATGCCAAGCGGCATAGCATCCGGCAACGCATCCATGACACCGGTTAGGTCCAGACGCTCGCTCAACTCCTTGATACGCAGTTCGGTCAATACCGGCTCCATACCGAAGAGCTTGGCATGAAGTTCCAGATTTTGACGAACCGTCAGTTCCGAATAGAGTGAGAATGCTTGCGTCATGTAGCCGACACGGCGACGTATATCGATATCCTTGGGGTCGACTTCGCGCCCGAACAGTTTCGCTGACCCTTCACTGGCAGGCAGCAACCCGGTCAGCACCTTCATTGTTGTGGTCTTGCCGCAACCATTGGAGCCCAAAAAACCGAAGATTTCACCGCGCGCGATGCGAAAACTTACATCATTCACCGCAGTGAAATTGCCAAACCGAACGGTGACGTGTTCTGCCTCAATGGCGATTTCAGCATTGGCACCGAAATCGCGGTGCGGAATTTCGATCTCCTGATGACCTTTTCGCAATTCTTCCGGCAGAAGCCCGATAAAGGCAGCATCCAGATTTGGCGTGCTGGTGCGCTGCAGTAATTCCTGCGGAGTGCCCGCCGCCAGAATCTGCCCGTCATTCATAGCTACAAGCCAGTCGAAGCGCTCGGCCTCTTCCATATAGGCCGTCGCGACGATGACGCTCATTCCCGGACGATCCTTGCGAATATCGTCAATCAGCTCCCAGAACTGGCGTCGGGACAATGGGTCAACGCCGGTGGTCGGTTCATCGAGAATAAGCAGGTCAGGATCGTGGATGAGCGAGCAACAGAGACTTGTCTTCTGTTTCATGCCGCCTGAAAGCTTGCCAGCCGGACGATCAGCGAAGGGCGACATGCCCGTGCGCCCCAGAAGATCGGCGATACGCCGCTCGCGCTCCTTTCGATTATGCCCGAACAACCGTCCAAAAAAATCGATATTCTCGAAGACCGAAAGCGTGGGGTAGAGGTTCTTCCCGAGCCCTTGCGGCATATAGGCGATGCGCGGATAAGCGAACTGAAGATGCCGCTTGTCCGAAATATCCCCGCCAAGGACTTCTATGCGGCCCTGTTGCATCGTTCGCGCCCCGGCAATCAACGATAGCAGGCTCGATTTTCCCACCCCGTCAGGCCCGATCAGGCCGACCATGCAGCCGGCAGGAATATCAAGATTGACCTCGCGCAGTGCACGCGTTTTTCCGTAGGACAGTCCTACACCTTGCGCCCGGACGACAAAGCTGTCGTCATTAGCGCCAGCTTTGACAGGATCATCCTTCATTGCACGGTTTCCGCAAGATTCTTCGGCCAATCGGCATCGGGATCAAGCTTGACATAGGCCATGCCCGGCAAACCCGTTTTCACCTGCTGTATATATTTTTGGAGAAGTTCTTGCGGAATCTTCGCCTTCACGCGGAACATCAGCTTCTGGCGCTCTTCCTCCGTCTCAACGGTCTTCGGCGTAAACTGGGCCACATCGGCGACAAAGCTGATCTTTGCGGGAATGACATATTGTGGTGCGGCATCGAGAACGATCCGGGCATCTGCGCCCATGGCCACCCGCCCTGCCTGCGCCGTTGGCAGGAAGAAGGTCATATAAACGTCGCTCACGTCTACAAGATTAAGCACCCTGCCACCCGCAGAAAGCACCTCCCCCGGTTGGGCGACGCGGTACTGAACACGTCCCGGCTTCGGCGCTCTCAAAGTGGCGTCGTTAATATCTGCTTCGATGCTTGCGATTGCCGCCTTGGCGGCTTCGACCGATGCCTCAGCATCAACGACCTGTGCCTTTGCAGCACCTATGGCTGCCTCCGTGGCGGCAAGCTGCGCTCTGGCTGCGCCGACAGCCGCTTCTGCGCCCTGCGCGGTCGCGCGGTCATCGTCGAGAACCTGTTGAGATACCGTGCGTGATTGCGTCAACTGCTGAGATCGAACTAGGCGGCGCTGAGCAGCATCCAGTTGCGCTTCGCGCTGTGCCACCGTTGCTTCGGCGGCCGTGTGCTCGGCCTCGCGCTGCGTGACAAGGCTGCGCGCCGTTTCAATACCGATCTCGGCCCGGCGCAACTGTGCTTCCGCCTGCTTGCGCTGGCTTTCCAGTTGATCTGTATCCATGCGTGCAAGAATGTCGTTTTCCTGCACAAAATCACCTTCATCCGCAAGAATTTCGCGAATGCGGCCCGGGCTCTTTGTCGAAATGTCGATTTCAACCGCCTCTATACGCCCATTGCCCTTGGCGATATCGTTCGGCAATCCATCGCCATTAAATGCTTTCCAGGCATAATATCCGCCTGCAGCAAGGACGATAATCGCTCCAGCCAGTATCAATTGCTTGCGATTGAATGCCATATGAACCACCCTTTACCAACGTCGCGTCACAACACCGTCTTCGAACGAAGCATCGGCGAGCGGTCGCTGTCTGCAAGGGTTCATTGTTCCCACCGCCCCGCCTCCGGCATCCGCCGGAACCTTCTGGGAAAATATGGAACTACCTTTTCATTTAGCAACCGGTGAAATTGGGGGAAGCGATTGTGAATCGCAAACTCCCGGCTGGACTTGTTCTAACCACGGTTACGGTTGCCAGCCTTGATCAAGATCAAGACTACTAATGCTTGTCTCCCAAAAGTGGGAACCGATTGTAGGATAAAGACATGCATGAAAACAAAAACTTAAAGCGTGTCATATGACTACGATAAAACGCGACACGCTTTAAAATACTCATTTTCAAAGATTGGGCGCGGGTGCTGGTTTGATGAAACAGAGGGGAGCAACGCCGACAGCACCCGCTGGCTGTCGACAGGCGACGTTGCAGAAAGATCGCGCTCATGCGCTCGACAGATTGATATAGCCGGGGTGCCATTCGAGTAGGGCCTCGGCACCCCGGGTCACCAGCTCTGGTGGAAACCGGCAACGATGGCTGGTTAGCACCCGCTCAAACGAGGCTCTTTGATTTCAATCAAACAAGCGGCAATTCCTGCGGATAATTATCCTTTGCCGTCGTCATTTTCGGCGATCGCACTTGCCCCATGTCTTTTTCAGATAGTCCGACACACCTTTGACTTTGGGATCGGAAAGAAAACCCTGACGAAATAGAATGCTCCCTTTCACTTCCGGCAGGGAATCATTGAGTTCAAGCTGACGTTTGATTTCTGTCACGCCATCGCCAGCCTGCCATCCGGGCTCGAGCGTCGTCCCCGAACCGGCCCGATAAAGTGCCAGGCCGATATAAAGATCGGTCTTTGTCCCCCGAACCGTCTCTGCCCACCATTTGGCGATAGTCCCGTAGGACACCTCCTTGCGGCCAAAAGACCAGTAAATCTGAGGCGCGATATAGTCGATCAGACCTTCCTTGACCCATCGCCGCGTGTCGGCAAAGTCCCCGTCATAATTGGTTTTGCCGGCTTTCGTCGCAGAACCACGCGGATCGTCTGCAACATTGCGCCAAACACCGCTCGGGCTGATGCCAAAACGAACGTTTGGTTTGATAGACTTTATCTTGTCGGAAATTTCCCGCACCAACGTATGAGTGTTGTAGCGACGCCATTCGTATTTACTCGAAAAACGTGTGCCAAACTGCGCATATGATTTGGCGTCATCAAGTTGCGACGATGCCGTTTCGTAGTAGAAATAGTCATCGAACTGGATGCCATCGACATCATATTTCTGCACGACCTCCGCCGTTACATTCGTCACCCACTCGCGAACCGCCGGAATGCCGGGATCGAGAACATAACGATCTGCCGATACGCCAACCCAATCAGGGTGGGTTTTATAAACACTGGCTGGCGACTCCTTCGACGAATTTCGCAACTCCTTGCGCGTTGACGGCTTTGTATCCATCGAAACGCGATAGGGGTTCAGCCATGCATGCAGTTCTATGCCGCGCTTATGCGCTTCCTGAATAGCAAATTTCAGCGGATCAAAGCCCGGATTCTTGCCGAGAGTTCCAGTCAGATAGGAAGACCATGGCAAATAAGATGACTGATAGAGCGCATCGGCAGTCGGTGACACCTGAAAGATGACAGCGTTGATACCATGCTCTGACGCTTCATCGAAAAGCCGCACCAACTCCTGTTTCTGGCGCTTTATACGCTCCGAATCGTCCTCAATGCGGGCTGAACTCCGCGACGGCCAATCGAGGTTGAGAACCGTCGCTATCCAGGTGGCGTGAAATGCGTCACAGTCGAGGGGCATGAAATCGTTCCATCCAAATAACCTGTCCGGCAAGGGTTTGATATGGCGCTTTAACGCACTAGCTTAAAGATGAAAAACCAACAGCGAGAGCAGCATGTACAAGAATATTCTCGTCACGACCGATGGATCGGAGTTTGCGGAGCGTGGTCTCGCCCATGCATTTAAACTGGCGCATAGCGTCGGCGCGAAGGTAACTGTGCTGACCGTCACTGCCCCCTATTCCGTTTCCGGCCTTCCCGGCGGCTGGACCGACAGCCCGGCCTTCATCGAGCGCTTCGAGCAGGAATGGAACGAATACGCCGATAAATCCCTCGCCCGCGCACGCGAATTGGCGAAGGATGCGGAGCTCGAGATTCATACGCTGCATGTGGTCGCCCCGCACCCGGCGACATCCATCATCGAGACCTCCAAAGAATTGCGCAACGATCTCATCGTCATGGCTTCCCATGGACGCCGCGGCCTCAAAGGAATGCTGTTAGGCAGCCAGACCTATGAAGTCCTGACCCGGAGCAACACACCGGTTCTGGTGGTAAAGTAATTCAAAAACGAAACGGCTTGAAATGTCGGCTTATCATTTCAGCCGGTTTGGTGCCCTGTCGCGCTTTCGATATCAACGCGAAAAAAGACGGGTGCAAGTTTGCGTTCGTGCCCGTCTTTCGCAACCGTTTTTGTGTATGCGGGTTCCCACCAGGTAGGCTCCGAAGCCATGAGCGCGACGATCGAGTTCTTCTCGTCTTCGCGTTCGATCTCCCGATATCGACCGTTCAGCACCACGGTGCGCCAGTTGGTCCGGGATTCAATATGATCGAAAAGGATGCAAACGGCATCGTTCTTGCGCAAAGCCTCGGTCTTCTGGCCATCCGTTGTGAAGGAGTAGAGCGAGCCGCCGCTGAACCGGAAACTGAGCGGCACGATAAACGGACGATTGTCGAGAACGTAAGCCAGCCGTCCCAGTTGGGTGTGCTGTATCATGTTCCGGATATCGTATTCCGACATTTCCCTGATCATCATGGCTCACCTCCGCCGTTCGCTTGTCTGCTGACAGGTTAACATAGGGCGGAGTTCCAGCCTTGACCGTAGTCAAATCGCTGGGGGCGGTAATTTTATCAGACGAACATGCGCCCTTCCGCGATCTTGACCGCTGTGCCTCCGATCCGGGCGCCGGTGAGCTGCTGTTTGGCAACGTCCAGTTCAAGACGAATCCGTGAAGGTCGCCCCATTTCCATACCCTGCTCGATCCACCACTGAGAGCTGCCATCAACGGGCTTGTCGTTCTTCTGAATCATACCTGCAAAGGCTGCGGCGGCAGAACCGGTAGCGGGATCTTCATAGACATTGGCACCCGTTACAAACATGCGTGCATGGAAATTGCTGTCGAACAGGATCGTTTCCCGACAATAGACATAAATTGGCAAGGGTCGGCCATCGACATGCGGCAGGCTCTCGTTGACATAGACCGGGTCAATGGACACTTTCGCCGCTGCAATCAGATTATGCACCGGCACAAGCAGATAAGGCGTGCCTGCGCTCCATACAGCTGGCACGTGGTTCTCAAATCCGATCTCATGCGTACCCAGACCGATCGCCGCCGCCGCTTCCTCCTTTTCGATCTTGACGTCGAGGCGCTCTGGCAACCGAGGCAGATCGAATTCGGCAAAAGCGCTATTTTCGCCAAGTATGACACCGCAGCGAACAATACCGACTTTCTCTTCCAGAGCGACGAGCCTGTCCGTTTCATCGCCCGTTGCGCGACGACGGGCCAGGGACACGGCCGCCCCTACCGTTGGATGCCCGGCAAAGGGAAGCTCATAATCAGGCGTGAAGATACGCACCGCTGCTTCATGCGCCGGGTTGCTCGGCGGAAAAATGAACACCGTTTCGGAAAGATTGAACTCGCGTGCGATAGCCTGCATGCTCGTATCGTTCAGACCTTCGCTGTCATGAACGACAGCCAGCGGATTTCCAGCCAGAGCCTTGTCGGCGAAAACGTCGAAAACCTCGTAAAATCTGCCGGAAACTGCGGCGTCACTCATCCCTCATTCTCCCCTCGAACATGCTCATGAGACAGACTGCGAAGATTGTGTCACTTCAATGCTTCGTGCTTCGCATTATTTGCGAGCATAGCCAATTTCGCAGCGCTGTCATCTGCAAGTCTGACCAAGCTTTAGAGATTGTTGAAATGCCAGTCTGCAAAGGCTCGCACATAAGTCGGCGTGGCCTCGCCCATCGCCCCTGCAGCCGTCACCGGCATGATCTCCGACAATTCCGGTTCTGCCTCTGCGGAAAGATGTTGTTCAATCTGCGATACAAGCTCTGCTGACGGCGCATCGAAATAATAACGGCGGAAAAGAGCTACGCTACGGTTGCCGGTCACAAGATTGATTTGCTGCTCTGCTCTGGCATCACGAAGATCGAGACCGGTTTCCTCCCGCACTTCGCGCCACCGGTTGGCGTCGTAATCGACATATCCATCGACAATGTCATTATCATCCACCGAACCAGCCGGAAAATAGACCCTTCCCGCTCCCGCGTTTTGTGCGCTCATACGTCCGGCGATCAAATGTCCTTCACTGGAGACAATCACACCGACACCAAAAATATGCCACGGTCGCGCCTGCGATGCATCGTGCCGCCAGTGCATCAGGGTCTTGAAGCTGGTGCGCTGAAAACCGGCTTGAAATAGGCCCCCGGCCAATTCAGCTTGCGGAGCAAGATAGAACTCGCCATCGAACAATGTTGGTTTCGCAGCCCGCTCGCGTGACCAATTCAGTGCAATCGCTTCGCTATTTTGCTCGGCATACGACAAACGACCGGGCAGAACCCGGACATTGGCCCTGTCGATGACGTAGACGGTATTTTCCAGAACCTGTTCCATCACTCAAACCATATTCAGCGTCACCGCCACCGGACAATGATCGCTTGCTTTCGGGCGATCCCATCCGGTTCGCGGATAACGGTCGACCTGTTGGCCGGGCGGAAAGATCGTCCGCCAAGGCTGCCCGCGCCGGATAATGTTCGGAACCGCCTTTTCGTTCTTCTGCGCCAATGAAGGCGATGCCATGATGTAATCGAGCTGGCAAAGATGGCGCTCCTGTGGCCCGCGTGTGTGATAAAGCGTCCAGCGGTCCATAACAGGCCTGCGATCAACCAGATTGACCGCAAACCCATCTCCTAAAAGCACATCAAGCGCACTTTCTTCTTCAACTGTCTGCGTGAACTGATAGCCGTTCCATTCATCGCCGCCGATGATGATCCGCTCGCGATAGTCATTAAAATCGCCGCAGATCAACCAGCGGCGGTCAGCAACATTGGAGGGCCCGAACTTGTCTTCGATGATACGGCGTATCGCTCGCGCTTCCGCGCGGCGCACCGGCAGAGATGCTGTCCGTCCGTCAAAACCGTTGCGGGCACCCGTCATCGATTTCAGATGTGTCACAAAAAGCGATATGGGCTTTCCTGCAATGCGAATATCCACATTCAGGCAATCACGCTTGAAAATGCGGTCATGAGGTTCAAGGCCCAGCTCGCCAAGGGCAGGTTCATAAAGACCAAAATCATTATAGGTTACATAAGCGTAGCTTGTAACTTCATCGACCTCGATGGGTTGTCCATCCCGTGTCGTGTCACGCATCATAACGGCAACATCGATGCCACGGCTGTCGTTTCCGTCGATCAGATATTTATGCCGGAAGCCATGGCCTATCATCTTGAAAAGATAGCCATACTCGAACGCATTGAGCGCAGCGAGATTGTCCACCTCCTGCAGGCAAAGAATGTCGGCCCGCGTTTCGGCTATAGCAAGGGCCGTCATCTGTCGCGTATCGTCGGCATGCGCGATGGCACGTGCCTGTTCGAGAAGGCGATACTGCGCCTCATCGCTGATTTCGAACAATTGCAAGGTGCGATCCTGATGCAATTCATTGCGAAAGCCGGAAAAATCGAACCGGCGCATCAGATTTTCGACATTGAAAGTAGCTATGGTAAACATCTCTTCGCAATCTCTCCGCTTGCCGGGCGATTGGCAAGAGCATGAACTCCGAAACCAATAAATTTCTGCTGAAACCGTGATTTGGGCATGGAAGATACCCATATATGCGAAGCACAGGAATTGAAGCGAGCCGAGATGATGGGAAAAATTCTGCGCCTGACGATACTGACCGGACTTTGTGTTGCCGGTATTGCGAATGCGGCTTCAGCCGTCGAGCTGCGCAACAGCCAGTATCTTCCCTCATTGAAGCCAAGCGGTCCGTTGATTATCGGCGGCCAGGCGGGAGCCAATCGTACCGATCCGAGCGCCCGCAATTGCTATGGCTCAACGCTTTGCCGGGAAAGCGGAACTTATGTTACCGAGCACGGCGTATTGAATTACAAGAACGGCGACGCTTTGCAATATCGTCGTACAATGCAGCCGCCGACTGCAGGTGCGAGCCCGAGCAGCAACCATATCCAGTGGTGTTCGAACCGCTATCGCAGCTACCGAACATCCGACAATACATACCAGCCACTGGCCGGTCCAAGAACAGGCTGCAATTCGCCTTTCTAGAAAAGAAAAAGCCGGGTCACAGCCCGGCTTTTATGCTGATCAGGCAGCAGCGGATTTTGTGTGGGCGCGTATCAGGCGACCCAGCCGCTTTATGCCTTCATCGATCATTTCGTCATTGGCGCAGGAATAGCTGAGACGCAGCGTGTTGGCTCCGCTGCCATCGGCGAAGAACGCCCTGCCCGGAACGAATGCGACTTTCTCGCTATCGATAGATGCCGCAAGAAGTGCAGCGCCATCCATGCCTTCCGGCAACGTAACCCAGACGAACATGCCGCCCTCTGGCTTCGTCCAGCTTGTGGTCTCCGGCATATACTTCGCCAGCGCCTCGAGCATCTTGTCGCGACGATGCTTATAGACCCTGTGCAGCTTCGCCACCTGGGCATCAAAGCCCCCACTCGCTACGCGCTGAATGGCGATCTGGTTGATGGTGGATGAATGAAGGTCCGCTGCCTGCTTCATCAGAACAAGCTTGCGAATGACCGGCTTTGACGCCACCACATAGCCGACACGCAGACCCGGCGCCAGTGTCTTGGAGAAGGAGCCGCAGTAGATGGTGCGGGTTTTCTCGATATCGCCGCCGTTACGCGCAATGTCGAGCGCCAGGATCGGCGAAATCGCATCGCCATTGTAGCGAAGATACTGGTAGGCTGCATCTTCGATCACCGGAATGTCGAGTTCGTCCGCCTGCGCGAGCAATTTCTCGCGGCCAGCAAGATCGACGGTTTCGCCGGTCGGATTGCTGAAATCAGCAGACAGGTAAGCGAACTTCACCTGTCCGCCAGCTTTTTCCGCTGCCTGCGCATAAGATTCCGGTGTGCGATTGCCCTTGATCGCCAGTATATCGTAATTCGGCTCATATGCGTTGAAAGCCTGAAGCGCACCCAGATAGGTCGGGGCGGTCACGAGCGCCGTATCGGCGGGCGACAGGAACAGCTTGCCGAGATAATCGAGAGCCTGCTGCGAACCCGATGTGATGAACACATTGTCTTCCGTGCAGGGAATGCCGATCTTGGAAAGCTCACCCACCAGCCAGGTACGCAGCGGCTTGTAGCCTTCCGAAATGGAATATTGCAGCGCTGCATTGGCTTCAGGGCCGGTGAGAATGTCCTTATAGGCCGCCTGGAATTCTTCGTGCGGGAAAAGCGCCGGATCAGGAATTCCGCCCGCAAACGAAATAATATCGGGACGTTCCAGAAGCTTCAGCAGTTCGCGGATTTCCGATGCGCGCATACGTTTCGAGCGCGTTGCAAATACATTTTCCCAGTCCAACACGGGAAATCTCCTCAATTAGACTATCCGTACATTTTACGGAACTTGTAATAGCAAAGTCTCCTCAAAACTTGGCTATTGGATATGAAGCTCTAGCGCACTTTGGGGCAGACGAGAACAGCTTTCCCCATGCTTCTATGGAATAAAGATATTCGGAATTGTTTTGGCTCCCAAAGTGCATGAAACGAAAAACCTGGCGCAGATTTTGAGTTCTTTTCGTTCGCGAGGAACACGCAAGCCTTCCTCCGCACCAAGCAATAAAGGGGCGCATGAAACGCCCCCTTACTCGAATTGTGGAAGCCGGAGCTTAGTTGCGAGCCTTGTCGACCAGCTTGTTCTTTTCGATCCACGGCATCATGGCGCGCAGCTTGCCGCCAACTTCTTCGATCTGGTGAGCGTCGTTGAGACGACGGATACCCTTGAAGCGTGCGCCGCCGGCCTTCCACTCCTGCATCCAGTCCGAGGTGAACTTGCCGGTCTGGATGTCCTTCAGGACGCGCTTCATTTCAGCCTTGGTTTCGGCGGTAATGATACGCGGACCAGTGACGTATTCGCCCCACTCGGCGGTGTTCGAGATCGAGTAGTTCATGTTGGCGATGCCGCCTTCGTAGATCAGGTCCACGATCAGCTTCATTTCGTGCAGGCACTCGAAGTAAGCCATTTCCGGCGCATAGCCGGCTTCAACCAGAACTTCGAAACCGGTGCGGATCAGCTCGACAACACCGCCGCAAAGAACTGCCTGTTCGCCGAACAGATCGGTTTCGCACTCTTCCTTGAAGGTGGTTTCGATGACGCCAGAACGGCCGCCGCCGACGCCTGACGCGTAAGAGAGCGCCAGATCATGAGCGTTGCCCGAAGCATCCTGATGAATGGCGATAAGGCACGGAACGCCGCCGCCCTTCTGGTATTCGCCGCGAACCGTATGACCCGGGCCTTTCGGCGCGATCATGACGACGTCAACCGACTTCTTTGGCTCGATGAGGCCGAAATGTACGTTGAGGCCATGGGCGAACGCGATGGCGGCACCATCACGAAGATTCTCGTGAATGTGTTCCTTGTAGATGTCAGCCTGCAGTTCGTCAGGCGTTGCCATCATCATGAGATCGGCCCACTTGGCAGCATCGGCAACGTTCATGACTTCGAAGCCGTCAGCCTGCGCCTTTTTTGCCGTCGCGGAACCTTCACGAAGGGCTACACGCACGTTAGCCGCACCGGAATCCTTGAGGTTGAGCGCATGGGCGCGGCCCTGGCTGCCATAACCGACGATAACCACCTTCTTCGACTTGATCAGGTTAACGTCTGCATCCCGATCGTAGTAAACGCGCATTTCCTTATTCCCTTCGTTCAGATTGTTCTTCGGCTTTCTTGCGTCCGCCGATGTGATTAGGCCCCATAGAGGGCAAAAAACTGCTTGGTGGCCCTCCGGGCATCCCGGATAACCACGTCGTCAGTCAACTCCAGACGGTCGCCAAGCAGCAACCGTATCTGCATGTCCCGAACGACGAGCCCGAAGAACGTGCGAAACGCCTCGTCAACATCGTCGAAAGCAAGCAATCCCGCCTCCTGCCCCATATGGAGAATGGGATTGAGGCGCTTGGCCATGGCCACAGGACCATTCGCCAGCACGATATCGCCAAGCGCCGATTTACCGGATGCCGCATGGCTCACCGCCAGCCGGTTCAGTGCAATTGAGGTCTTTCCCGACAACACCAGCAGCCAGTCGCGCGCGAAATGTTCCAGACTGGAAAACAGGGACTCCGCGTCGAGTTTCTCCCGTGTCAGCGGCACGACGCGGACCTTCGATGCCTGCCATCGAACCATTGCCGTCAGCAGACCGTCACGATCACCAAACCACTTGTAGAGGCTTTCCTTCGAGCAGTTGGCGGCACGTGCAATACTTGCCGTCGTCAAAGCGCGATCCCCGCCTTCCACCAGAAGGCGCAACGCCTGCTCCAGAACATCGTTCTGACGCGGCGAAAGAGCCTGCTGCTTCTGAGCCTGCAATTCGTCGCCTGTATCGGTCACGGAACCTTTTCCTCCAACTTGTACCGTACGGTACGGTTCTTGATTTCATAATTATTGTTCCGCCACAGGTCAAGCATGTTTTCACAAATTGCGGAAACTCGCACTCCCAATTTCGGTCCGCTGAACGCACTAAAAAACGCCCTCCAGATATTGGGGTCTGGAAAGCGTTTTTAGATTTTCGGGGCCGACGTAGATTGTCCCAGGCTAAAGGTTTACCTGCGTTCCAATCTCAACGACACGACCGGTGGGAATCTGGAAATATTCTGTTGCGTCCGATGCCGTTCGAGCGAGCAGGATGAACAGCTTGTCCTGCCAGAGCGGCAGACCGGAGTGAGCGGACGCCTTGAGCGACCGGCGCGACAGGAAGAAGGACGTCGTCATGATGTCGAATTTCCAGCCGAGCTTGCGACAGATACCCAATGCTCGCGGAATGTTCGGCTGTTGCATATAACCGAAGGTGAGCGTTACCTGCATGAATCGCTCATTGTATTGGGACACGCGTGCCCGATCGGCACTTGAAACCCATGGTTTCGAGGCCGTCACAACCGTCAATATGACGTTGTTTTCATGCAGAACCTTATAGTGCTTCAGGCTATGCATAAGTGCGGTCGGAGCGCTTTTCGGATCGCCTGTCAGAAACACGGCCGTACCCGGCACGATGGTCGGCGGACGTTTGGTCATCTGCTGAACGATGAGATCAAGCGGAACTTCGGCCTTGCGGGTCTTGTGAAAGAGGTGACGCGTTCCGCGTACCCAGGTCCACATGATGAGAACGAGTACCACTGCGATACCGATCGACGCCCACCCGCCTTCGTGAACCTTGATGATGTTCGCACTGAAGAACATTATATCGATGATGAGAAAACCCAGAATAATAGGCAAGGCGCGGCTAACCCGCCAATTCCAGATACGGGTCATCACTATATAGAGCAGAACCGTCGTGACCAGCATGTTGCCGGTGACGGCAATGCCATAAGCTGCCGCCAGATTGCTGGATTTTTCGAAGCCGAGCACCAGAATGACCACCGCCAGCCCCAAAAGCAGGTTGACGCGCGGAATATAAATCTGGCCGTGCAGTTTTTCCGAGGTGTGCTGGATTTCGAGGCGCGGAAGAATGTTGAGCTGAACGGCCTGACGCGCCACGGAATACGCACCGGTAATCACCGCCTGGCTCGCGATTACAGTTGCAGCAGTTGCCAGCAAAACCATGGGCAGGAGCGCGAAACTTGGCATCATCTGGAAAAACGGCAGCGCAGCCGCTTCACCGTGAGAAAGAATAAATGCAGCCTGCCCGAAATAATTGAGAAGCAGGCTTGGAAACACAACCCATAGCCATGCCCGCACGATCGGCTTGCGCCCAAAATGCCCGAGATCGGCATAAAGGGCTTCCGCACCGGTCATCGCGAGGAAGACAGCACCCACCGTAATGAATGCGATGCCCGGACTAACCACCAGAAAGCGTACCGCGTAATAGGGATTAAGCGCCACCATTACCGTAGGGTCGTCGAAAATATGCCAAAGGCCGGACGCGGCCAGCGCCAGAAACCACAAGGCCATGATCGGTCCGAAAACGATTGCCACCTTGCCGGTGCCCAATTTCTGGACCGAAAACAGTGTCACAAGAATAACGACAGTGATGGGAACCACAAACGGCGTGAGATCGGGCGCAACAATCTCAAGACCTTCCATCGCCGAAAGAACCGAAATTGCAGGCGTGATGACCGCATCGCCGAAGAACAGCGCCGCTCCGCAAATGCCTGCGCCAAGGATCAGGTCGGGCCTGCCTTTCAGCGCGCTTCTGACAAGAGCCATCAGCGAAAGAATTCCCCCTTCGCCATTATTATCGGCACGCAACACGAACAGGACATACTTGATCGTAACGATCAGCGTCAGCGCCCAGAAAATCAACGAAACAACACCCAGGATGTCGCTGCGGGCAAGAATACCGTCACTTGCCGCCGCATGGAGTGCCTCGCGAAAAGCGTAGATAGGGCTGGTGCCGATGTCACCATAGACGACGCCCAGCGCTCCGAGCACCAGCGTCTTCATGCCCTCATTGTGATGCTCTGCGTCTTCAGCAAAAGCCGCGCTTTCAGGAACACCAACAGCAGGCATAGCGGCCTGTACCGGCGTGTCATTGCCATTTAGCTCACCGCTCATGCGCAGGCACCTCGCAACTTCCTGAAACGGTTTCGGCTGGCGTTAATGGGGGTAGATTTGAGATAATGAAGGTCTTCGCAAAAAGTTGCGGATTGCAGCATCGTGGCCGCATCTTTGCCCAAATCGCTTTTAATCATGGACGTTATGCCGATTGAGCGTAGCAATCTGCCCGAATGCAATAGCTATAGAATTGCCTCGGCGCGGAAAGCGGACGTCGGAAAACTGCTTCAATGCTTCCCTCATACAATCCTGCGCGCCCCCAACGCATATAAATAGTGGCGGACGCCTAAAGCTTGTCTCGTCCGAATGCAAATGCACTTTTTGCAAAGCTCCAATCCGAGCCATGCAATAAGCGCATTGACTGATGCATTATGCCAAGGCTGCGATGTAGCGGCTCACCGTCATCGGCATCCCATACATCAGTGCATCAGCTGTCAATCCATGCCCGATGGAAACTTCGCTCAACTGCGGGATACGTTTCACCAGCGCAGGCAGGTTGTCTACTGTCAGATCATGCCCCGCATTGATAGCTAGTCCCAACGTCGTAGCAACATTTGCAGCTTTTTCCAAACAATCCAGTTCACGCGCTGCAGCCGACGGGTCATCATAAGTTGCGCCATAGGGTCCGGTGTAGAGTTCCACGCGGTCAGCACCAATGGCCTTTGCCTGTTCGTACCCCAGAGGATCGGGATCGGCGAACAATGACACCCGCATTCCACCGGCTTTCAGGCGGGTCACGATCGGCGCCAGAAAATCAGCTTTCGACACGAAATCCCAGCCATGATCCGACGTCGCCTGTGTCGGGTCATCAGGCACAAGCGTCACCTGTTCCGGTTGGTGTTTCTCCACCAGATCAAGGAAGGCCTCGCTCGGAAAGCCTTCAATATTGAACTCGGCTTGCGGGAACTCGTCATCGATCAAAGCCCGTATATCACCGAGATCGGAAAACCGGATGTGCCGCTGATCGGGGCGCGGATGAACGGTCAATCCTGCCGCACCGGCAACCAGAGCGGCGCGCCCCAGACCGGTAACGCTTGGCCACGGCAGATCGCGCCGGTTTCGCAGCATTGCTATGGCATTGAGATTAACCGATAATTTCGCAGGCATTGGAGACTCCCGGATGAATATTCCGCTTTATAACGCCTGCCACGAAAAAATGTGAGTGTTTTGCCGTCGCACCGCAGCCACAATCCCCAATAGCGCAATTGCTTGTAACAAATTGGGTTTGCAGAGTTTTTCCAGTTCACATCAATTTGCGACATGACGCAACCTTTGCCGTTGCTTTGGCGTTTAGAGCGCATCCCGAAAAGTGTGAAACGGTTTTCGGAGAGATGCGCGCCAACAACAATGGGTTAGTGCGCCGATCTGATTCATCAGATCGAAACGCGCTCTAAGTCCGATCAATGATGGAGGTCCATAATGCGAAACGAAGACATACCCGTCATTCGCCGCATTCCAACAAACCGGGACGACGTTTTCGCTTTTGCTATCGAAGGCCATCTTGACGATGCCTCGCTGGAGAACCTTTACGGGCTTCTTGATGCTGCTTACGAAACACACGACGAAGTCGATCTGCTGATCCGCCTCACTGGCTATGAAGGATTCGACTGGACCGCTGCGTTCTCGGAGAGCATGTTGTCCATGCGTGCCAAATCGCTCAAAAAACTTCGCCGCTATGCTATCGTCGGCGGCCCCCTGTGGATACAGGCCAGCATAACTCTCATGCAGCCGTTCCTCTCGATAGAACTCCGGGCATTTGAAGCGGACGAAGAAGAAGAAGCTTGGATATGGCTTGGTGCGAGACCAACCGAAGAATGACTATTTTACGATGGTCAGACGTTCGGCGGCGCGCGTAATGGCCGTATAAAGCCAGCGCTCACGCGTATCGCGAAACGCAAAACTCTCATCAAAAAGCACCACTTCGTCCCATTGGGAACCCTGCGCTTTATGAACGGTCAGGGCGTAGCCATAATCGAAATCGTCATAGCGCTTTTTGGTCTGCCACGGAATTTCGCTGTCGGGATCTTCGAACTGCGCCTTCAACAGCTTGATCTTCGCAACCCCGCGGTCATCGTCCTCGGGCGTTACGAGCAGATTGATGCCGGGTTTCACGGTTTCCTTGGATGATGTCATCACCTTCCAGAGCGATCCGTTCAGAAGCCCCTTGGCAGGATCGTTGCGGAGGCACACCAGCTTGTCGCCAGCCTGCGGATAATCCGCAGTAAAGCCCTTCAACTCCCGCAGGCGCTGATTGTAACGACGCCGGGTCCGATTGGTCCCGACCAGCACCTGATCGGCAGCCAACACCATTTCCTGATTGACATCACCCTTGCCGATAACCTTCGCAGCGCCGTGGTCGCCATAGGGAAGCTCACGCCCCTCGCGCACGTCAAGCGCCATGCGGATGATCGGATTGTCCTGCGCCTGACGATGAATCTCGGTCAGGAGATAATCCGGCTCATGTTCCGTGAAAAACCCGCCGCCGGAAATCGGAGGCAACTGTCCCGGATCGCCAAGGACAAGAATAGGCGTTCCGAAACTCATCAGGTCCCGTCCCAGCGCCTCATCCACCATGGAACATTCGTCCACCACGATCATAGCTGCTTTGGCGACCGGACTCTGCCGGTTAAGCGAGAAGGTCGGCGCGATGGAAGTCTTGCCGGTCGTTTCGTCTTCAATCGCTTCTTCGCCACGCGGGCGATAGATCAGTGAATGAAGCGTGCGGGCATTGCTGGCGCCTTTCGAGCGCAGCACCTGTGCTGCCTTGCCGGTAAAGGCAGCAAACTGCACGTCGCCATCCACATGCTCGGCAAAATAGCGGGCGAGCGTCGTCTTGCCCGTACCCGCATAGCCGAACAATCTGAAAATGGGGCTGCGGCCGTCTTTGAGCCATTGCCCGACCGCTTTCAGCGCCTGATCCTGTTCCGGTGAAAACTGCATGGCTCCTTCAGACAGGATTCGCCGCCTGAAAACAAGATCAAACCGTGATCAAACGCCTTTGCTCACCAAAGTTGCAAACCTGTCGAGATCGACATTGCCGCCACTGACGATCACGCCCACCCGCTTGCCTTGCAGCCCGGACGCCATCTGCCGCGCTCCCGCAAAGGCGAGACAGCCGGTTGGCTCCACGACCATTTTCATCCGGCTGGCGAAGAATTTCATGCCTTTCACGAGTTCATCATCGCTGACCGCCAGAATATCGCGAACAGTGTCGCGAATGATGGCAAAGGTCATGTCACCCAGCGCCTGCGTCTGGGCACCATCCGCGAGCGTCTTTGGCACATTGATGTGGACTATCTTGCCGGAGCGCAAAGATTGCTGACCGTCATTTCCAGCCTCCGGTTCCACGCCGTAGACATCGCAAGCAGGTGACAAGGCTTTCGCGGCGAGTGCCGAACCGGCAAGCAGACCACCGCCGCCCAGGCAGACAAACAATGCGTCGAGAGGACCGGTTTCTTCGATCAATTCCTTGGCAGCAGTCCCCTGACCGGCGATGATATCAGGATGATTGAACGGCGGAATGAGGGTCAGCCCGCCCTCCTCCGCCAGCCTGTTTGAAATCGCATCGCGATCTTCTTCATAACGGTTATAGGTTACTACCTTCGCGCCATAGCCTCGCGTCGCATCAAGCTTGGCGCGCGGCGCGTCCTCGGGCATGATGATAGTCGCGCCGATGCCAAGTAATTTTGCTGCAAGCGCTATCGCCTGGGCGTGATTGCCGGACGAAAAAGCCAACACGCCCCGCGCCTTCTGCTCGTCCGTAAACCGCGACAGTGCATTGAAAGCGCCGCGAAACTTGAACGCGCCGGTGCGCTGAAAATTCTCGCATTTGAAGAAGAACTGCGCACCGGTTTCACGGTCAATGGTTGACGATGTGAACACCGGCGTATGGTGTGCGTAGCCTTCGATCTGCTTTGCAGCCGAAACCACGTCATCGTAAGTTGGAAGCTTGTTCATCATTCGCCTCTTCATTCTTTATTTCAGCATCGGCCAAAGACTCAAGACGAGCAACAAGGCCATGATTAGATTGAACCATTTCAACCGAACGGGATCGGAAAGCCAGTTGCGCAACAATGTGCCAAATCCCGCCCAGACCGAAACGCTCGGCAAATTCACAATCGCGAAAGCAGCGCTGACCAGAAATACCGCGACATAATAGTTGTCATGATTGGCGTAGGTGGCAATTCCTGTGATCGCCATCACCCAGGCTTTTGGATTGACCCATTGAAACGCCGCTGCCTGCAAGAACGTCATGGGTTCAGCCTTGTCCCGATGTTTTGCCTCCCCAATGGAACGCGACATGGCAATTTTCCATGCGAGGTAAAGCATATAGGCGCCACCGGCGAATTTCAGTGCGGTATAGAATGACGGTACCGTTTCGATCAAAGCGCCAAGGCCGAAACCAACGGCCAGCAGCAATACAAAAAAGCCGACACCGATCCCCAGCATATGCGGAATGGTGCGGCGGAAGCCGAAATTCACGCCCGACGCCAGAAGCATCAGATTGTTTGGTCCCGGTGTAACGGATGAGACGAAGGCGAAGACGAGAAGCGCCAGAAAAATTTCGATCGACATAAGATGGCCCCGATTTATAGGGACAAATTAGCTCAATAAAAAACCGGCACAATCGAAACATTGTGCCGGTTTTCGTCGATATTGTATCGATTTTGATCGGAAGCCTTACATGCCTTCCGGGCCGCGGTTCATGGCCGCAACACCCGTGCGGCAGGTCTCAACCAGACCCAGCGGCTTCATGATCGAGATGAACTGATCGATCTTGGCGGGCTTCCCGGTAATCTCCAGGATGAAATGATCGGTCGTCGCATCAACCACCTTTGCCTTGAACGCATCGGCAAGACGAAGCGTCTCGGCCCTTGCCTCACCTTTGCCGGCGACTTTCACCAGAGCGAGTTCACGCTCGACAGGACGGTCGTGACCGAGTTCGAAAGCACGATGGCTGAGATCGACAACACGATGCACCGGCACAATGCGGGCCAGCTGGTGGCGTATCTGATCCAGCACATGCGGGGTGCCGCGCGTTACGATCGTAATGCGCGACAGGTGCTTTTCATGTTCGGTTTCCGAAACCGTCAGGCTTTCGATATTGTAGCCACGCCCGGAAAAAAGGCCGATCACGCGGGCAAGGACGCCCGGTTCGTTGTCGACAAGAACGGCGAGTGTATGCGTTTCCGGGGTCTGGGTTTCGGCTGCAATGAAATAGGCCGATCCGGAAGCTAGGTTCTGTGCATTCATGATTGTCTTTCCTCCGGATCAGACGAGCGCGCGGCCCTTGGCATCAATGGCATTGGCAACTGCTTCATCTGTTGCTTCATCAGGCAACAGCATTTCATTATGCGCCTTGCCCGACGGGATCATCGGGAAGCAGTTGGCGAGATTTGCCACCCGGCAGTCGAAGATGACCGGCTTGTCGATATCGATCATTTCCTGAATGGCGGCGTCAAGATCACCCGGCTTTTCGCAGCGGATACCATGCGCGCCATAGGCTTCGGCCAGCTTCACGAAATCCGGCATCGCCTCCGTATAGGAGTGCGACAGACGGTTGCCGTGCAGAAGCTGCTGCCACTGGCGCACCATGCCCATATATTGGTTGTTCAGGATGAAGATTTTGATCGGCGCATTATGCTGGATGGCTGCCGACATTTCCTGAATGCACATCTGGATCGAGGCATCGCCCGCAATATCGATAACCAGCGCATCAGGGTGCGCGATCTGCACGCCGAGCGCCGCCGGCAGACCATAACCCATAGTGCCGAGACCGCCCGAGGTCAGCCAGCGGTTCGGTTCCTCAAAACCATAGAACTGCGCGGCCCACATCTGATGCTGCCCAACTTCCGTGGTGATGTAGGTCTTGCGATCCTTGGTCAGTTCATAAAGCCGCTGAATGGCATATTGCGGCATGATGACGTCCTTGTTCGGCGCATAGGCGAGCGAATTGCGGGCGCGCCAGCGATCGATCTGCTCCCACCAGGCACCGATTGCCTGCTTTTCCGGCTTCCTTTCAGAAGCACGGAACTGACGAACGATGTCTTCCAGAACGTGGGCAACGTCGCCGATGATCGGCACGTCCACGCGAACATTCTTGTTGATCGAAGATGGATCGATATCGATGTGGATCTTCTTCGAATTGGGCGAAAATGCATTCAGTCGCCCGGTGATACGGTCGTCGAAACGAGCGCCGACGCACAGCATGACATCACAGTCATGCATGGTCATGTTGGCTTCGTAGGTGCCGTGCATACCAAGCATGCCGAGCCAGTTCTTACCCGATGCCGGATAAGCGCCCAGTCCCATCAGCGTGGACGTGATAGGGAAATTGCCGATCTCGACCAGCTCGCGCAGCAGACGGGAAGCTGCCGGGCCGGAATTGATCACGCCGCCGCCGGAATAGATGACGGGCTTCTTCGCATTGACGAGCAGACGAACGGCATCCGAAATTGCCTGCGCATTGCCGTCGAGAACCGGACGGTAGCTGGTGCGCGGCGCAGTTTCCGGCGGCGTATAAATGCCCTTGGCGAACTGGATATCCTTCGGAATGTCAACCACGACGGGACCGGGACGACCGGTGGATGCGACATGGAAGGCTTCGTGAAGGATGCGCGCCAGATCGTTGACGTCCTTTACGAGCCAATTGTGCTTTGTGCAGGGGCGCGTGATGCCGATCGTATCGCATTCCTGAAATGCGTCGGAGCCGATCAGGGTCGTCGGAACCTGACCCGAAATGCAAACCAGGGGAATGGAGTCCATCAGGGCGTCCTGAAGCGGCGTGACCGCGTTGGTCGCACCCGGACCGGATGTGACAAGCATCACCCCAACCTTGCCGGTCGAACGCGCATAGCCTTCCGCCGCATGCCCGGCGCCCTGCTCGTGACGCACCAGAACGTGCTGAACCTTGTCCTGCTGGAAAAGCTCGTCATAGATCGGAAGCACAGCCCCGCCGGGATAACCGAAGATGCTCTCTACGCCCTGATCGATCAGGGCCTGTATGACCATTTCCGCGCCTGTCATTTCGCGCGGATTGCTCGCTTCCTGCGTTTCTGCGGCGTTTGCGTCCGCCTCACGTTTACCTGCAGTCATTGTTCTCTTCCCGTCTGCATTTCATTTCTGATTTGGATAATAAAAAAGGCCCCCGAGGGAGCCTGTCTTTCGCGCATGGGAGCTTTCGCCGGATGGTTACACCATCCTGCCCATGCGCGCCCGTACCACAAGAATAATAATCGTGTTCATGGTGGCGGACACTAATAGCCGGATTTGGCGTCGTCAACGCATAAATACATCCCCTGCGATATTTTCTTAAGATTCACCCGCCTCAACGATAACTTTATTTCAACGGAAGGAACCTATCATCACCCGAAACCGTCTGGTGAAAATTGGGGCAGAGTGGGCGACATGAGCGAAATCGGAGACAATTCCGAACCGCGGGAACAAGGCGCATATGTTCAGCGCAACCGCACGGAAGGCTATGTCATCCAGTGCGATGGCGAAGGCGCCATTGTCTCGGCGCTGTCCGGCCCCTCCTCCGCAGCATCCGATGATTATTGGGCTGTAGGCCAGCTGATATCCATCCGGGCGGGCGAGAACCGTGTCGTGGGGCTTATCCGCAACGTGCTCGTCCCCGGCGATGTATGGATACGCGGCGGTGACAACACGCTCCATGTCCATGTGGAGTTTCTGGGCGAGGTCCGCGCACAGCCGAACGGACAAACCACGTTCAATGGCGGCATTTCACAGTTCCCTCACCCCGGCGCTGTCGCTCACCGCATCCGGGCCACCGATCTTGCTGCCATTTATGCTCAGACCGGGCATAGCAGCGTTTCCATCGGCACATTGACACAGGACGCAACTGTTCCGGCTCATATTTCGGTCGACGACCTTATTTCCCGGCATTTCGCCATCGTTGGCACGACGGGCGTCGGCAAATCGAGCGCAGTCATGCTGCTTCTGCGCCGCATCGTCGCCGAAAAGCCCAATCTGCGTGTACTCATCCTTGACCCACACAACGAGTTCGCCAGTGCATTTCCCGATCTCGCAGTAGCTGTCGATCAGACGAATATCGAGCTGCCGTTCTGGATGCTGCGGCTTGATGAATTTGCAGACGTGATCTTCCGTGGACGGGCACCGGACCCGATGGAACTCGACATATTGCGCGATCTGGTCCAGCTTGCGCGTGAAAAAATGCAAGGCGCGGAGACCGTATCCGCGAAAACCTTGCGGCGACAGCTAGCCGATCGGCAGAGCGTCAGTGCCGATACACCCGTTGCCTATCGCCTCCCCGATCTGATCGCGCTCATCGACCAGCGCATGGGACTTCTCGACAGCAAGGCGGAACGACCCTATCTGCGAAGCCTCAAGGCCCGTCTGGAATCGATTCCCGCCGATCCTCGCTTCCGTTTCATGTTCGCCGTGACTGGCGGACCTGAGACAATGCGGCACGCCATCGGCCGTATTTTTCGCATACCGCAAAACGGCAAACCCATCTGCACATTCCAGCTTGCGGGATTGCCGTCCGAGGTTGTCAACGCCGTGGCGTCGGTCTTGTGCCGACTGGCATTCGATATCGCTCTTTCAAGCGAGGGCAGCCTGCAGACGCTGGTGATCTGTGAGGAAGCCCACCGTTACATTCCGTCCGACCGCGATGCCGGCTTCTGGCCCACACGGCAGGCGATAGCGCGAATTGCGAAGGAAGGCCGAAAATACGGTTCCTACCTTGGGGTCATCAGCCAACGCCCCGGCGAACTTGACGCGACTATCCTGTCCCAGTGCAATTCCATTTTCGCAATGCGGCTTGGCAATGAACGCGATCAGGAAATTATCAGAGGTGCGATCCGCAGCGGCGCGCAAAGCATGGCTGGTTTCCTGTCATCCATCGCCAATCGCGAGGCCATAGCCTTCGGTGAAGCCTTCTCCACACCGATGCGCCTTACATTTGAGACTATCCCCTCCCATCAGCTTCCAGGACGCAGCAAAAGCGAAAGCGCTCTTTCCAGCTGGCGCAACGACGGCAAGATATCGCTTGATCGTATCGTCGAAAAGCTGCGCGCCTTTGAAAGCAGTTCCCAGCCAGAACCGGCGGACCGGCTCACGGACGAGGACAATCTGTGGGGAAGCCCTGCTTCTACCACTCATCGCGACCATGCATCAATTGATGATGAAGTACACCGGCCATCGTCGTTGAAGCCGCCAATTCCCCTCAGCCTCGACACGAAGCAAAGCATTGAAAAGATGGGCGAGCTGGTGCGCAGTTTTCGCAAGGACCGCGATCGCTAGACCCAACTTCAGGCGCACACGCGGTTGCGTCCCATGTTCTTTGCTGCATAGAGCATCTTGTCTGCGCGACGATAGAGATCCTTCGAGGTCTCGCGCCGATCCCATATCGCAAGTCCGATACTAACGGTAATATGGAGCTTTTCATCGCCAAGGTCGATCTCAAGCGTCGATATGGCCTTACGAATTCGATTGGCAAGTTTGATCATCAATTCCGCATCCATGTTCGGCGCAAGGACTGCGAATTCTTCGCCGCCAAGCCGGGCTACAACGTCGTGATACCGGGTATAATCCTTAAGACACCGCGCCGCCTCCTGCAGCACGATGTCACCAATGTCATGCCCGTAAGTATCATTCACGGTCTTGAAGTGATCGAGATCGATAATCATCAATCCGACAGGACGCTGTATGCGGTCGAACTGGACCAGATACTCCTTTAGTGCTTCATCGAAATAACGCCGGTTCTGCATGCCAGTCAGGCTGTCCGTCAACGCGGCATGTTCAAGGGTCTGAGACCGCGCGGAAAGATCCTGTGTGATGACCTGCAGCTTGCCGCGATCCAGCGCATCGCTTCTTATTTGAGGATAGATCAGCAACAGCCCGCAGGCGAGGGTCGCAACCAGCACCCAAATCGTAACGTAGTTCAACTGGTCAAGCCTTGAAACCAGATCAAAGCCATTCGCATCAAGAGACAGTGCCTGCAATTGCCCGATCTCGACACGGGCTTGATAAAGCAACAGCCCGATACCGAACATCAAAACAATCAGAATGAAAAATGCCCGCTCCGATCTGTTAAACCGCATAGTCCGCGCCCGCCTCTCCTGTTTCAGAGAGTGCCAGCGAGTTATTTCGTTGTCGTTAATTAAGCGGGAACATCGTTAGAATTTGCATATACAGACCAGCGTTCATCCAGCTGATTTCGAAACCAGGTCGATTGACGCTTTGCGTATTGCCGGGTCGCAATTACCGAACGTTCAATAGCGTCTTCCCGCGACATCGTACCTTGCAGGAATGCAGTGATTTCACGCACACCAATTGCCTTCATGGCAGGCAAAGCAGGGTCAAGATCAAGCGCCAGCAACGCCTTTACCTCGTCAATCGCACCATTGTCCCACATCAGGGCAAATCGCTTCGCGATGCGTTCGGAAAGCCACGCCCGATCGGGTGCCAATACGATTTTGCGCGCAGTGTCGTCGTCCAACAGCGCCTGCCCCTTTTCCTGCTGCCATGCGAGCAGAGACTTTCCGGTGCCTTCGAACACCTCCAGCGCCCGAACAATCCGCTGGCTATCCGAAGGCTGAAGGCTTGCAGCCATATCTGGATCGCGCTCGCTGAGAATCCGGTGAAGGGCACTCGCCCCATCCGCCTCCATCCGGCCTCGCCAATAGGCGCGAACTTCGGCTGGCACCTCCGGCATTTGCGACAGTCCGCCGAGCAGTGCCCGGAAATAAAGCCCCGTGCCGCCGACAAAGATCGGAGTCCGCCCCTTCATCCGGGGCTGCGATAGCAGGCTGGCTACATCGTCAAGCCATCGTCCGGTTGAATAGCTGATCGACGGCGCAACATGTCCATACAGATGGTGTTCGGCTGCATCCAGATCAGCCTTGCCCGGCCGGGCAGTCAGAAGATCGAGTACATCGTAAACCTGCATGGAATCGGTGTTTACGATGAAACCGTCGGTTTCCTGTGCCATGCGAACCGCAAGTGCCGACTTGCCGCTGGCCGTCGGGCCAGCTATCAGGATTGCATTCGTGACCGCATCCTCACTCATCGCCGGAATAGCTCTCCATGTCCCAACAGGTTTCTCTCGTCGCCACCTTGATTGCCAATCCGGTCAAGGCTTCGCTCGCATCAGCGCTTGGGATTAAAGCCTCAGCCGCAGTGAATGCAACCGGGCTATACTGGCTGGCCGATGACATCGCCTGCGACATTCCGCTTCCATCGGGAATCAGCAGTGAAGAAGCCGAAGCCCTGCTGCGTGATACGCTGGATGGCGCGCCAATCGATGTGGTGGTGCAGGAACAGGAGCGTCGGCGCAAGAAGATTCTCATTGCCGACATGGATTCCACAATGATCCAGCAGGAATGCATCGACGAACTGGCGGAAGAAGCCGGTCTGCGCGAGCATGTGGCAGCGATCACCGCGCGCGCCATGAATGGCGAAATTGCATTCGAACCGGCCTTGCGCGAACGGGTAGCCCTCTTGAAAGGCCTGCCGCTCTCCGTCATAGACAAGGTCATTTCGACCCGTATCACGCTGATGCCCGGCGGGCCGGAACTCGTGCGCACCATGCGCAAACACGGCGCTTACACGGCGCTTGTGTCCGGCGGCTTTACCTCTTTCACCCAGCGCATTGCCGAAATGATCGGCTTCAACGAAGAGCGCGCAAACAGGCTGGTCGATGATGGCGTGCATCTGACCGGCCTGGTTACGGAACCCATTCTCGGTCGCGAGGCCAAGGTGGAGAAGCTCGTGGAAATCGCTGATCGTCTGGGCCTTACACCGGACGATGCGATTGCGGTGGGTGACGGTGCGAACGATCTCGGCATGATCCAGCTTGCGGGAACCGGCGTTGCACTTCATGCAAAACCAGCCGTGGCAGCACAGGCCCGGATGCGGGTCGACCATGGCGACCTGACCGCCCTCCTCTATATTCAGGGCTACCGAAAAACGGACTTCGTTCAATGATCATTCTGGAAACGCCACGCCTCATCATTCGAAACTGGAAAGATCGCGACCGCAACCTGTTCTATGTCATCAATTCCGACGAAGAGGTCATGCGCTTCTTTCCATTTCGGAGGAACCGCACGCAATCGGATGAATTGTTCGACCACCTCCAGAAGATGATTTCTGAAACGGGTCTCGGCTTCTATGCGCTGGAAGAAAAAGAAAGCGGTCAGTGCATCGGCTTTGCCGGTCTTGCCCGTACCGATCTCGAACCTCATTTACCGAACGGCACCGTAGAAATCGGCTGGCGGCTGGCCACTCCCTTTTGGGGCAAGGGCTATGTAACCGAAGCGGGCAGAGCGCTGATCAACTACGCTTTCAGAACCCTCGGCTTGCCGGAAGTCGTTTCCTTCGCCGTCCATAATAACGAGCGGTCTACCGCCGTTATGCAGCGCATCGGCATGACCCGTGATCCGGCAAGCGATTTTGATCATCCTCGCGTGCCGGATGAAACTCCGCATTTAAAACGCCATGTGGTCTATCGCATTCAGGCGGCTTGACCGGCAACCCAGCCGGAAGACCAGGCCCACTGGAAGTTATAACCGCCCAGCCAGCCGGTAACATCCACCACCTCGCCAATGAAAAACAGGCCGGGAACGGATTTGGCTTCCATGGTCTTGGAGTCGAGTTCACGCGTATCGACCCCTCCGAGCGTAACTTCTGCGGTGCGATAACCCTCGGAACCGGCAGGCTTGATGCGCCAGTCGTTTATAGCTGCCTCGACACGGCGGAACATCTTGTCGGACATATCCGCCAGATGGCCTGTTGCGCCCATATCCTCGGCAATGGTCTGCGCCAGTTTTCTTGGAAGATAAATGGCCAGCGCAGTCTGCAACGCCTGCTTGCCGTTCTGCTTGCGCTGCTCGCGCAGTGCTTCGAAAATGTCCGTTTCCGGCAGCATCGTGATGCGGATTTCATCCCCTTCGCGCCAATAGGAAGAAATCTGCAGGATAGAAGGGCCACTAATGCCCCGATGCGTGAACAGCAGAGCCTCGGCAAACTTCGTTTTCCCGCAGGCGACAACCGCATCGACGGCAACACCGGCGAGCGGTTTCAGCCGTTCCAGCGTGTTGGGCTCGAAGGTCAGCGGCACCAGTGCCGGTCGCGTTTCGACAATCCGCAATCCGAACTGGTGTGCGATATCGTAACCAAAGCCTGTCGCCCCCATCTTCGGGATGGATTTTCCGCCACAGGCCACAACCAGCGAACGGCAACGAACCGGCCCGTCCGCAAGCTGGAGAGTAAAACCATGTGCGGTTCTTTCGACCGAGCTGACGCTACAGCCAAGCTTAAGTCGCGCACCGTGGCGCTTCATTTCCCCCAGCAACATTTCAATTATCTGCGATGCCGAACCATCGCAGAAGAGTTGTCCCAGCGTCTTTTCGTGATAGGCGATGCGATAGCGCTCAACCAGTGCAATGAAATCGCGCTGTGTATAGCGGCTTAGGGCCGAGATACAGAAATGCGGGTTCTGCGAGAGATAATTCTTCGGACTTGCATGAAGATTGGTGAAATTGCAGCGTCCACCACCCGATATGCGGATTTTCTCACCGGCTGCTTTTGCATGGTCAACGACCAGCACGGAACGCCCGCGTTTTGCAGCTTCGATGGCACACATCATGCCTGCTGCACCAGCGCCTATGACCACGATATCGACTATTTCCAATTCACCCTACTCCGAATGGCGCCGGTCCATAGCACACCGGAGACTGATGAAACAGAAGGCTTTGCCATTTCGAACAGCGAATGAAGATTACCGGAATCTCTTTGTGCGGTTCCGGTGCCAAGTGATTCAAGCCGCAAAACAAAACGGCATTGCAGCTCTCCCTGCAATGCCGTTTCCGCGATGCGCGTAAAACTCGGGATCAATTGATGCGAACGGTTACAAAACGCAGTTCGCCCGAACGGGAGGCCAGCATCAGAAGGGCATTCTTGCGCCCTTCGCGGCGCAGTGCATCAATGCGCTTTTTCACATCGTCCGGCGTCTTCACCGTAACCTGACCGATATCGACAATGACATCACCGGTTTCGATACGCTTTTCACCCGCAGCGGAACCCGGAGAAACATAAAGAACCGCAACTCCCTCCACATCTTCGGCAATACCGAACTCACCGCGAACATCGTCATTCAGTTCGCTGAGTTTCATTCCGAGCACACTTGGGCCAGCCTCGCTCTTCTGTTCCTTTTTCGGGGTATCCGGCGTTTCCACGCCTTCATCACCGCCCTCACCTTCAGGAAGCGGAGCCTGATCTTCCGTTGCAGCTTCGGTGCTCTTGTCGTCCTCGACCAGACGCCCGAGCTTGACCTTCACCGTCTTTTCCTCGCCTTGGCGAACCACGACGATCTCGACTTCCTTGCCGACCGGGGTTTCTGCAACCAGTCGCGGCAGATCGCGGGCGGTATTGACTGGCTTGCCTTCATACCGGATTACGACATCGCCCGCTTCAATGGCCTTGTTGTCGACGCCGGAGTTTTCGATCAATCCGGCGATCAGCGCGCCTTTTGCTTCCTTCAGCCCCAGGCTCTGGGCAATATCCTCGGTAACCGGCTGAATGCGCACACCGAGCCAGCCGCGGCGAACCTCGCCGAACTCCTTCAGCTGATCGATAACGCCGACCGCCATTTCCGCCGGAATGGCAAAGCCAATACCGATGGAACCTCCCGATGGCGAGATAATCGCCGTGTTGATGCCGATCACCTTGCCGTCCATATCGAACAGCGGACCACCGGAATTGCCCCGGTTGATTGCCGCGTCGGTCTGGATGAAATCATCGTAGGGACCCGAATTAATGTCGCGCTTGCGGGCGGAGATAATACCAGCCGTCACCGTTCCGCCGAGACCAAAGGGATTGCCAATCGCGAGCACCCAGTCGCCAATCCGCGCCTTTTCCGAATTGCCGAATTGAACAGCCTTCAACTTGTGCTTGGTTGGGTCAACCTTGAGGATCGCCAGATCAGTCTTGATATCTTTTCCAACCAGTTCCGCTTTCAGCTTGGAACCGTCGTTGAAATTGACTTCAATTTCGTCCGCATCTGCAATGACGTGATTATTGGTGACGACGAAGCCCTTTTCGGCATCGATGACGAAACCGGAACCCAACGACTGCACTTTGCGCGATTCGTCGCCCTGCGCGCCGCCCTTGTCACCAAAGAAATCCTTGAAATATTCCTGGAACGGGGAACCTTCAGGCACCTGCGGCATCGGAACCGCGCCGTCGCCTTCACCATCTTCCTTGACGGTCTGGGAAGTTGAAATGTTCACGACCGCATCAAGCAGCCCTTCGGCCAGATCGGCGACGGAAGCAGGCCCTTGAGCCGCGATTGCCGGAGGCATCCCCATCGAAAGAGTGCCACCGACTGTCATCGCCCCCAATGCCACGGTTGCGAAAAGGGTGCGAGCAAATCCCGCCTTTGGTGCAATTGCCATGAAGCCCTGCTCCGTTCCTGTCTGCTTGCAGTCGATTAATTAGCGATAGATGTACTAAAGCTTGATCGCTGCAAAATACGGCCTGTTTACGGCCTCGCATAGACTGCGGACAATAAATAAGGGAGGGAAAGCGGCTTATCCCCTGACAAGCCAGACAATGCCGACGCCGATTGCAAGCGCTGCAATCCCGGCAGTGCGCAACATGTTTTCCGGCGTCTCGCTTGCCTCACGGGCAAGCTTCTTCGCCAGAGAAGGAAAGCCGCCGTAGAGCAGCCCTTCGAGAACGAAGAGAAGACCTACGGCGGCTAAAAAATCGCTCATGAGCGTTTGCCCCGGTTGTTACTGGGCAGGCGTTGCCAGCCTGCCGCCAGCGTCCCGGAAGAACTTGAAGAACTCCGAGTCCGGTGAGAGAACCAGCGTTGTATCCGGCGTCTCAAGCGCCTCACGATAGGCAGACATCGAACGGTAGAAGGCGAAGAAGCCAGGGTCCTTGCCTGCGGAGCGTGCGAAGATTTCGCTGCGCTGGGCATCGCCTTCACCGCGCAGGATTTCCGATTCCTTTCGCGCTTCGGCGATCGTTTCGACGACCTGACGGTCGGCCACGGCGCGGATGCGCTGGGCGGCCTCACGGCCACGGGCGCGCAGGCGCTCCGCCTCGGCCAGACGTTCCGCCTTCATGCGATCATAGGTCTGCTGCGAGACTTCCGCCGTCAGATCGGTACGACGGATACGCACATCGGCAATGGTCAGGCCAAGCGACGTCGCATCAGGACGCAGCTGGTCGCGCACTTCGCGCATCATGTCGCCACGCTCTTCCGAAAGTGCTGCTTCAAAGCCGCGCTGGCCGTAAACGCCGCGCAATGCAGCATCGAGACGCGTGCGCAGACGCTGCTCGGCAAGGAGCGTGCTGCCCGAAACGGTCTCACGGAACTTGCGGGCATCGGTGATGCGGTAGACGAGGAACGCATCGACGTCATAGAACTTGCCGCCCGAAACCTGGACGCGAATATCGTCCAGATCGAAGCGCAGCAGACGATCATCGATCAGCTGCACAGTATCAGCGTCCAGGAAGCCGAAAGGCAGCTTGAAGTAGATACCCGGTTCTGTCTTCACATCAACGATCTGACCGAAACGAAGCACGATAGCCTGCTGGCGCTCGGATACGATGAACGTGGCGGAATAGAGCAGGAAAGCGATGACGGCGATGATACCGCCAATGATTGGGAGCCTGTTCTGGGCCATTACTGGTTACCTCCGCTCGGGGTCGTCGTAGTCGCATTCACACCGGGGCGTGGCTGGCGCATGAGCTCATTCAGCGGCAGATAAGGCACGACATCCTTTCCGGGTTCGACAATAACTTTCTTGGTACTCTTCAGCACCTGTTCCATGGTTTCGAGGAACAGACGATTGCGCGTGACTTCAGGCGCCTTCTGGTATTCACCCAGAACCGAGCTGAAACGCTGCGCCTCACCTTCGGCGTCCTGAACGACGCGGTTCTTGTAGGCGGCAGCTTCTTCGCGAAGCTGCGCTGCTTCACCGCGAGCCTGACCGAGCTTCTGGTTCGAATACTGGTTCGACTCTTCGACGAAACGATCTTCGTCCTGTTCGGCGCGCTGCACTTCATCGAAAGCATCGGCCACTTCACGCGGCGGCGCAGCATCTTCGATCGATACGGCATTGATCTGGATACCCGCCTTGTAGGCGTCGAGCGTCTGCTGAACAATGTCGCGAACGCTTGACGCGATAGCCGAGCGGTTGTCGCGGAAAACATCCTGAGCCGGACGGCGACCGACGATTTCGCGGATCGCGCTTTCAGAAACCTGCTGCACCATCGCATCGGGATTATCGACGTTGAACAGATATGCCTGCGGATCCGAGACGCGGTAAAGAACCGAGAACTGAACATTGACGATGTTCTGGTCACCCGTCAGCATCAGGCCCTGCGTTGCGCCCCGGTTCCCTTGTCCGCCAATGTTGATCTGCTTCTCGACGATCTGCGCCTTTTCATAGGTTTCGATCGGCCACCAATGGAAATGCAGGCCCGGTTCGGACACTTCTTCCTTCGGCTTGCCAAAGCGCAACTCGACGGCGAGTTCGTCCGGCTGCACGGTATAGATCGACTGGAAAAGCCAGAAGCCGACAACGGCCGCACCGATCAGGAACAGAACACCCCGATTGCTGCCGCCTTTGCCACCGCCGCCGGGAAAGACCTGCTTCAGACGGTCTTGGCCCTTGCGCAGAATATCCTCGAGATCAGGTGGAGTGTTCTGGCCGCCGCCACGAGGACCTTTCGGTCCTTGTCCCCATGGGCCACCATTGTTGTTGTTATTATCGCCGCCGCCGCCCCACGGGCCGCCGCCACCATTCTGGTTACTCCAGGGCATTCTCACCTCTCGTCCAGGCGACGGGAAAGCGAGCTGCCCACTCCCGTCATCAACTAATGTTTCCGTTTTATAGGCATCGGGAGGTCCGCTTTCAACGCGAAGACGACAAAATTCGTGAACTATGCTTTATACAGCACGTTTTTCGTACACGAAATAGCGCGTTGGGTGGCTGTCCTTGTGTCCAGCGGGCACGTCCTCCTGTGAAACGACCTGCCAGACTTGCGGATCGATTTCCGGAAAATGTGTATCTCCATCAATATTGGCGAGAACACGCGTCAGATGAATTCTGTCCGCGAGCGGAAAAGCCTGCGCATAAATGTTTCCGCCACCTATGATGCAAACTTCCCCGGCCCCCATGTCAGCAGCCTGTCTTTGTCCAAGCACTATCGCCTCATCAAGAGAACCGACAGTGCTCGCACCTTCAACCTGAAATTCGTTGTTCCTCGACACCACGATATTGGGCCGTCCCGGCAAGGGCCGGCCAATAGATTCCCATGTTCGC
This sequence comes from Ochrobactrum sp. PL_is483, assembly GCF_055816855.1. Lineage (NCBI taxonomy): Bacteria > Pseudomonadati > Pseudomonadota > Alphaproteobacteria > Hyphomicrobiales > Brucellaceae > Ochrobactrum > Ochrobactrum sp. PL_is483. The sequence goes on along the minus strand of NZ_JBVPGS010000039.1, from coordinate 114,935 downwards.
CGCCCCATGATGACAGGCTTGCCGAGCGTCAGCGCCTTGAAGCGCTTGAGATCGGTCGACAGCCGCCACGGCATATCATTATCACGTCCAATGACGCCATTTTCAGCGGCAGCAACAATGATCGATACAATCGGCTTGTGTGCGGACATGATGGACCCTCAAACCGCAATCGGAGCTTTGATCGTCGGATCAGCCTCGTAGCCCTCAAGCCGGAAATCCTCGAACCGGAAGGCAAAAAGATCCTTCACCTCGGGATTGATCCACATTGTCGGCAGTTTCTTTGGCGTGCGAGTGAGCTGCAGGCGCGCCTGATCGAAATGATTGGCGTAAATATGCGCGTCACCCAGCGTGTGCACGAACTCGCCCGGTTTCAGACCTGCAACCTGCGCGATCATCATCGTCAGCAACGCATAGGACGCGATGTTAAACGGCACGCCCAGGAAAATATCAGCCGAGCGCTGATAGAGCTGGCAGGAGAGTTTTCCGTCAGCGACATAGAACTGGAAAAGACAGTGGCATGGCGGCAATGCCATTTCATCGACCAGCGCCGGGTTCCACGCCGATACGATCAGGCGCCGCGAATTGGGATTTCCATGCAGCATCTTCAGAAGGTTCGCGATCTGATCGATGTGACGACCGTCCGGCGCAGGCCAGGAGCGCCATTGATAACCATAAACCGGCCCGAGATCGCCGTTCTCGTCTGCCCATTCATCCCAGATCGAGACGCCATTTTCCTTCAGATAGGCGATGTTCGTGTCGCCTTTCAGAAACCAGAGCAGCTCATGGATGATCGACCGGAGATGAAGCTTCTTGGTGGTGAGAACCGGAAAACCCTCTTCCAGATTGAAGCGCATCTGATATCCGAAAACCGACCGCGTGCCCGTCCCTGTGCGGTCGCCACGGTCGACACCGTTATCGAGCACATGTTTTAAAAGATCGAGATAGGTGCGCATGGGGATATCCAGAATCCGATTCGGTTGAGCCCACTATAAAGAAAAACCCCGGCGTCGGGCACCGGGGCTTTGAATTCACCAGATCGCTGTGGATCAAAGGCTGCCGAGTTTTCCGAGCTGCTTGGCAACCAGGTAATAGAAGGTGACGCGATTCTTGTTGCGGTCGCCCTTCATGACTTCAGCCACATGGGCCACGACCTCGTCGCCCTTGGCTTCATCGTCAACGCCAAGTTTCTTGGCGACCCAATTGGTGCGGACGCGCTTCATTTCTTCCGGGTCGGTTGCCGAAACGAGCGAGGAATCGCGATTGCGCAGCGCAATACCAAGGTGCTTGACGATCTTGTCGACAACAGCCTCATCGGCAGCGGCATCATAACGACGGACATCCGCGAGATATTCACTCATATATCCACTCTCCTTCGATTGGGGTCAGTCCCCGTTTCAGCTCACGGAAATCGGCTCAGTCGAAATCTCGCTTACCGCCCCCGATATCTTGTGAGGATTGACCAGCAAATGCGGGCTGTCAATGAAAAATGAACAGGGGATGAGAAGCGCGAGAATATCAGCAATACCCGTTAAATACCGCGCCCCCTCTTCCAATCCCGATCAACCGCGCCTATATACGGCATGTCGGCGCAAGCCGACTATGGTGATAAACGGACGGTGTAATAAACCTATTGGACCCGGGGGCGGTACCCGGCGCCTCCACCAGAATACAGATCAGCCTATCGGTTTGTATTGTGGCGGGGGCGAAACAGGATCGACAAGGGTGTAAAGATCGCTCTTTTACTCGGCATGATACCACCGTTATCGGGTCAATTGAGTAGTTGCAAATGACAACAAAGCTCAGGGTTATGCTCTCGCTGCCTAATGGCGGTGCGGGAAACCCACTCTAAAGTCCTTAGGGTTAGCCCCTTAAGGCGGGGTTCGGAGGCACCTGGCAACAGAAGCCTCCACTTTCCCTTTCATACCATTTATGCAGCTGCAGCTTCCGTATCGAGGTCGTTCGCCTTGCGCGATAAAACGATCTGCGTCAGCACGAAGGCCGTCAGCGCACAACCGGCAATTCCTCCGACCATCGGCAGAGCCGTTCCATCGAAGAACGAACCGGTTACGCCAATCGCCGTGCCGCCAATCACGAAATGCAGTGTTCCCATCAGCGCGGATGCAGTCCCTGCAATTTTACCGTGATCCTCAAGTGCCAGAACCGCTGTTGTCGGGATGACAAGCCCGAGGAAGCCATATCCCACGAACAGGAAACCGGCGATTAGCCAAAGCGACTGGTGCCCCATGAGGGCGGCGGCGAACATGGCGAGCATCGCTGCTGCAAATCCGGAAACCGCAAATCGCATGACCCGGCGAAGGCCGAAGCGCGATCCCAGCCAGCCGTTCAATTGCGAAACGCCGAAGAAAGATACGGCATTGGCCGAGAAAGCGATGGCGTACTGCGTCGGCGTCAGGCCGTAATGGTCGATAAGCACGAAGGACGAATTGGCGAGATAGACGAAGAAGGACGCAATCCCGAAACCGCCGACAAAAACCAGGCCGAGAAAGTACCGATCTTTCAGCAGGCGGCCATAGCCGCGCAATGCGCTGCCCAGATTGCTTTCAAGGCGTGCTTCTGCGGTTCTTGTCTCCTTCTGTGCGGTCGCCACCAGAACGATACCGATAGCCGCCGCAACCAGAACAGCCCAGAAGACACCCCGCCAGCCGAAGAAGCTGATGATGACCGAGCCGGTCAATGGTGCCAGAATCGGCGAAATGGAGAAGACCAGCATCAGAAGCGACATGAGACGCGCCGCCTCGATGCCGGTGTGAAGGTCACGCACCACCGCACGCGGAATGACCATGCCCGCAGCAGCACCCAACCCCTGCACAAAACGGAAAAGCACGAGCACATCTATATCGGTCGCGACAGCGGAACCGATGCTGCCGATACCGAACAGCACCAAGCCGCCATAGAGCGGGAGCTTACGTCCGACCATGTCGGACAGCGGCCCACAGAACAACTGCGCTATGGCGAGCGCAATGAAAAAGGCCAGAAGGCTCATCTGAACCGCCCCTGTTTCCGCATGCAGGTCGGCGGCAATGGTGGGCAAAGCGGGCAGATACATATCGATCGCAAATGGGCCAATGGCGGAAAGAAGGCCAAGAACAATGGCATTGCGCACAAGACTGGAAGCCATGGGGGACGCGCTTTCATCAATGTTTCGTGAGTTTCCCGCACCGATTTCGGATCTCCGGTTTTGCTTGGGAGGATGGCGCCATCGGGCTCGCAAAACCGATACAGGACAGATAAGTACTTGTATTCGCTTCGAGGTTTCGCTTTCTCTGTATGAAGCAAGCCCATTTTGGGTTGTGGGCCACATTCGAAAACTCAGTAGCGAAAGGCATTCTATACGGAAGGTCAAAACAGTTTTGACACTGCTGTCAAATTAGACACCATTGTCCAAAACGTCAAGCTATCTTATGTTGGAGTTATGAAACCTACTGACATAATCGACACGGCCGTCCTGCCCGAGAAGCGCGCCGTATCCGAAAAGGGCCTGAATTCCACGGCAATCAAGCCTGGACAGTGCATGAAGCGCGACTGCATTTTGTGTTCGGCAGCGCGCGTTTTCAATCGCGACGGGTTTCAAGGCGCGAGCATAGACCTCATTGCCACCGAAGCGGGGGTGTCGCGCCAGACCATCTATAATCATTACCGCGACAAGGAAGCACTGCTTGCCGCCGTCATCGAGGACGCGCTGGCGCGCATGAATGCGAGCCTGTTCGCGGTTCTCGCCACATTTCCCCAGACCGGCGACAATCTGGAGCATGATCTGGTGGCATTCTCCATCCGTATGAGCCGGAACTGCATCTACGATTCGTCCGGCGCATTTCTGCGCAAGTTAATGCAGGCAAATGAGACCAACCTGCCGATTGCCACCAGTATTTGCAATACGAAAGGCCCGGCACAGGCTATCCCCGCGATAGCGGCGCGTCTGGCCCGCCTTGCAATGGATGGCCATCTTCACGTTGACGACCCCGACTTGGCAGCGCGCCATTTCCTGGCTCTGATCAATGCCGACACGCACTGTCACATGCTGACCGGCCAGAGCATCGATGATGCAATCATCGAGAAAAGTGCGGTCAACGGCGTGCGCACATTCCTGATGGCTTTTGGGCGGCGATAGTTTTTCGCAGCCTTTTCGTGTTCAAAAATTGCACATCTTTCTGCCAAGGGCATCACCCTGTCGCATTTTCGGGTCATATATCATCGCATCCCGCGAGAACGAACTTGACATCGACCTCCGAATCCGTGGGATAAGCAAACCATGGTACAGGACCTAATCCGTTACGATATTCTCGCTCAGGAAGCCCTACGCGGCGTCATTCGCAAGGTTCTTGCGGAGGTGGCCAAGGCTGGACTGCCGGGCAATCACCATTTCTTCATCACGTTCCTCACCGGAGCGCCCGGCGTGCGCATTTCCACGCGCCTGAAGGAGAAATATCCAGAGCAGATGACAATCGTATTGCAGCATCAGTTCTGGGACATGCATGTGACGGATCAATTGTTCGAAGTTGGCCTGTCCTTCGGCGATATTCCGGAAAAGTTGACCGTTCCGTTTTCGGCGGTCCGCGGCTTTTATGATCCGTCCGTCAATTTCGAACTCGAATTTGATGTCGCGGTCGCGCAGCCCGAAAGCGACAACGACGAAGGCGGCAACATTGCCCCTATCGACATCGTTCCGACGGAAGTACCTGTAGAGAAGGCAGAGAAGCCCAAATCGAAGTCGCGCAAGACCGCAGCAGAAAAAGAAGCCTCCGCATCCAAAGACAGCAATGCAGATGAGGCCGACAAGGAAGCCAAGCCTTCTGCCGACGTGGTTTCGCTGGATGCGTTTCGGAAGAAGTAACCGGGCTTCGCGCATATCCCTCTGAAAAAGCTGACGACGGTCCGGCTGCTATCCTGTTGACTGCAATCAATGGCGAAAACCAGGCAGGCGTTTTATACTCTGATCTGACGGCAACCAGTTCAGGATCAAGCTCGATGATTCGTATGATCGCTCAGGCAGTCTTGTGGATAAGCGGCATCGTTGCAGCCTTCTTTGTGGCGAAGGACGAACCGAATTTTCCTCTTCTGCAAATGACCGTGGGGCTTATACTTCTTGTCCTGGTCTCCCTCGCGATCTGGTGGTTCACCAATCCGAAGAATCCGCAGAAATAGTGCCAGCCTAATGCATGTCTTCCAAACGTGGGAACCGCCTTCACGGGAAATCAGTCCACTGGACCGATTTCTGATCCCTTACGATGGGATAAAGACATGCATGAAAACAAAAACTTAAAGCGTGTCATATGATTACGATAAAACGCGACACGCTTTAATACGCACTTGCGGAACTTGACCGAAACACGGTAATTTTTCGGAAGATCTTCAACGTCTCCGCATGGTTCCATGAGCGATATTGTCAACCTACGGCAGTTCAAAAAACAGAAAGCCCGCGCTGAAAAAGAGAAGCAGGCCGACCAGAACCGCGTTCTTTTCGGGCGTACGAAATCTGAAAAGAGTTTCACACAGGCAGAGATGACAAAAGCGCAGCGTTTTCTGGATCAGAACCGTCTGGAAAAAAGCGACACGCTGGACGAAACGAAGTGAATCCGTCAGGACGTTTACGCAAGCATTCCGTCAGCATTCGCGGCCACGCGACCAGCTATACGCTTGAAGACCCCTTCTTTGAATTGATCGAGCAAATTGCAGCCACCCGGAAGCTTTCTGTTGCAGCCTTGATTGCCGAAATCGATAGCGGCCGTGACAGGTCGATCAACCTGTCTTCCGCACTCAGACTTCATGTCCTCGACTGGCTGAAATCCAGAATAGCTCAAGGCTGAGGTGCTGGAGCAACCGGTGCCGGCTCCAGACTTTTCAGAAATTCGTTCAGAGATTGTCCACCCTCAGGCGATGTGAGGGGAGCATTCGTCCCTCCCGCGGGAGCGGCTTGCGGCTTCTGCGCCTCAAGCTGTTTCGCTTCCTCGGCTGCCTGCCGAGCCACTTCACGTCCCTTTGCTTCAGAGCGGCGCCTTGCCTCTTCCTCGCGCTGCAAGCGGTCGCGTTCCGCTTGAGTTGCCTCAAAAAGCCCGAGCTGGCGGCGAAGACGCTGCTTCTCCATGAGGCTGGCCTGCATGGATTCAACACGCTCCTGCTCGCGTTCAAGCGCACGCTGGGTCAGGAACTGGATCAGGGGCTGCTTGTCGAATGTCGCCTCCGGCGCGCTATAGATGCCACCAAGGGAAAAGGCCAGCTGCGGTGCGATGCCGGTTTCGGCGCCCTCATCGCTTTTGAACGTCAATGTACCGTTTCCGCCGATTGCGAGCGTCGACAGGTCGAATTGCAGATCGCTGAGAAGCGCTGCATTGCCATCGCTCAGATTGGCTGCTGTCATACGCGCCACACCGCCACTGACTGTAAAGTCAAATCGTGAATTACCCGACGCGAACCTACCCTGACCTGTGGCCCTGTCGGCAATACCGACAAATTGCCTGGAAGCGAGCTTGTCAGGATCAGAGGACTGATCGCCCGTCGCATCAGCTGCCGCGATCATCGCGGGCAATGCCGTTCCATCCAGGCCATTGACCACAAAATTCTCCACGTCGAAACTTGCGGTTCCCGCCAGCGATCCGACCAGCGTGGCAACGCTCTCGCCACTGCCATTCAGATTGACGGTGGCCTTTACGACACCGCCAAGCGGAACAACGCCGTTCTCCGGTCGATAAAAATCCTTAAGGTCAGCGCCGCTCCACTTCAATTCTGTCGAGAGAAGCGCATTCTTGTCGCTGTTGCTCAAAGAGACATTGCCGACGAGATACCCGCCTGCCCAATTGCCCGTCAGTTCGTTCAACTGAAGGCCGTCCATGGTCTTCACGAGCCGTGTTGAAAAATCCGTTGCAGTCCCGAAACCGTCCATATGCGCCTGGGCAACGTTGAGCTTCACATCCAGGAGCAACGGCAGGGACGAACGAACCGCAAATGCACCACGCGGCCAGATCGTCTTTGCGGTGGGCTTTGCCGGCTCGAACGCATCCTGTCCGAGCATGATCGCGGCAAGACTGTCGACCTCAAGCGTGGCGAGCTTTGCTTCGCCTTTGAGCTGCGGCAGGCCGCTATCGGCAAAATTAGCTTCCAGTCGCGCCGACACCTCTTCTCCGTCAAGCTTTCCCGCCAGATTGGGAAACCGCAAGATACCTTTCGCAAACTGGAAGTCGCTGGCAAGGTCCGCCGAAAGCCCCTCGCCAAATCCAGGCAGCGCAAAACCTGCCGTCGCGATAAAAGGTTGCAGATCAGCCGACCTCAGTTGAGCCTTGCCGCTGGCGGCAATGTCCCCGCCAACCAGCGAAATCACGCCGTCAGCCATGGCTGAACCGTCAGGCGCCGTCAGTTTGAGGAGTGTCCGCATACCTGCGCTCGGTGCGCCTTGCATGCTCAGATCTGCCGTAAGTTCACCCGCAAGCCCCAGCGGCAGGGCGGGCAAACCAATCAGTGCATGCACCGCTTCGCCTTGTTCCGATGTCGCGGTACCGTTCAATTGCATCTGCAACGGTTCGCTCTCACCTTCGCCACCGCTCGCCGTCCCCGACAGGTCCAGCTTCATCCCGCCTGTTTTGCCCGTCACGCTGAATGAAAATTCGCCGACACCGGGAGGATTTTTGACTTTCGCCTCGGCAGGACGGTCGCTCTTGCCTTTGGATGCAGGATTTTTTGCAGACCCCTTGGCCACTGGCACGGAAGGCGAAACCGCGTTGGCGATTACATTAATTTCGCTATCTTCGAACAATCCGGGGAAATTGGCTGCACGCATCGAAAGTGCGTGGAATAGCGGCAGTTGCGGATAGCGATTGGCCATCAGCGAGAGGAACCGCGAAAGATCAGCAGACAGAATGGTCGCGTCGAGCGAACCGGACGGCGTATTGGCAAAAGGCTCGTAAGTGCCCGTTGCAGTCAGTGTCGTGCTCGCCACATCTCCAATCATCAGCCGGTCGAAATCGAAGCGTCCGTCATGCAGCCTGAGCGCCATATCGACATTGCCAGCCTCCATGTCCTGATACCAGACTGGCCCCGCCTTGAATGCCAGGTTCAGCGACTGACCATCAAGCAGACCGAGGCCGTCACCGCTGGAGAAAAATCCTGTAAAGGCTTGCAGCGCTTCGCTTTCCACCGTGCCGCCATTGAGGGCGAGCGTGATCGCAGGCTGTGCCAGCCCCTTCACTTCGCGAACGAAAGAGCCTTTGAGCGTTGTCTTCCCCAAGGCGATTTCGAGATTATCGATCCGCTGCATCCCGTCGCGAAGCTCGACCTGTCCGGAGAAGCCCGCGCCGTCCAGCTTGCGCACGGAATCATCAACAGTCTCGTTAAGCCAGCTTGCGAGGCCCGAAGGCTGGCGCGAGGCCACAAGCATATCGCCCTTGAAGCCAAAATCCTTGCCAACAGAAAGCGTCCCTTTGGCTTCAACTTTGGTCCGCCCCGGAAGGTCGGCAGCAAACTGACGAATATTCCAGTTCTTTCCATCAGGTTCCGCGCTCACCGTCACCGAGCGTATCGTTGTTCCGCCCGCAATAACCGCTGGCAGGCGCAAGTCCACATTGCCGGGTATGGTTGGAATGGGCAGCTGCTCGAGAACCCTCTGCGCGATTGCAATACGGTCGGCTACCGGCATGGCAGAAGCGGCTTGATCTTCACTGACGGCTTCGTTCGGTCCCCAGAACAGCTGCTGCCCGTCGGCGCTGATTTCGAAACGCGGCTTGTCGCCGTAATCGATGAATGCCTTACCATTCACCACATAAGGATTGTCAGTGGGGCCCTGCTCCATGCGGAATTCGCTGGCATCGAAGCGGCTGCGATCCGCCTTGAATTTTCCGGTCACACGAAGGCCGCTGAAAAAGGGCGTTTCCGCCGGGGCTTTCTGATCCTTGCCTGTTCTAGCAACCACGTCGGAAGAGCGGAGCGAAAAGTCACCAGCATAATCGAGCCGACCTTCCGTCACGCTCACATCGCCATCGGTCTCAAACGAGGCCGGGATTGTCTCCGGCGAAATGCGTGCGCGCAGGCGCAGCGCCCCGTCCGGCTTCGCCTCGCCGCTTGCAAGGTCGACTGCCAGTTTTTCGCCTTGCAGAACGAGACTTCCGTTTGCCTGCCAAGGGCCTGCAAGACTGTTTGCGGAGATCACGGCGTTGAGTTCGGTAGCTGTGTGAGTGCGGCCGCTTGCCTCTTCACGGAGCGCAATGGTTCCATCCTTGACGGAAAGCCGCTCCAGCTTGATTTTCGTTGGATCAAGCGGTGTCGACGGACGAATTGCCCAATCCACCTTGCCGCTTTTGTCGAGCGAAATCGTCGCCTGCGGACGGTCGACCCGCATATCGAAAATCAGAAGCTGGCCGCGCAGGAACGGCATCAGCTCGGCATCCATCGAAAACGTATCGACGGTCATCACCGGATGAGCCGCATCAGCCCCGACACGCACGTCCGAGAATGCAACCGAGGGAAACGGCAGAAGGCGTGCGCTAACGTCACCGGCGACCTTGACGGGACGTCCAAGAACCCGGCTAGCCTCCCGTTCGAAATCGGCTCGATAGCCGCTCCAGTCAACAAAAGGCGGCACGACAAGTGCTGCCGTCAACAGCAGCACGAAAAGCCCGCCGACGATGACGAATATGCGGCCCAAGAACCAGCTCCGGTCAAACAGATTGCAAGTTAGCGTGAAACAAAGGGTGAATCACGCTGTCTTTATCTGCGCAACATAACGGCATCGATCCGGCGACAACAAGGCAAATTGCATCCCGGCCACGCCGATATGCACGCCTGCCTGAATCAAACTCTCGGCTAAGCCTCCCAAACGGCTGATTTGAATCACGAAATCAGTATTTTGCCGGGGTTCATGATGTTGTCGGGATCGAGCGCTTGTTTGATGGCGCGCATGTAGTCCGTCGCCTCGCCAAGCTCCATGGCCAGATACTTCATCTTGCCCTGCCCGATGCCATGCTCGCCGGTGCAGGTGCCCTCCATGGCAATGGCGCGCTTGGCGAGCCGATCCATGAAGGCTTCCGCCCGCTCCATTTCCGACGCATCGTCCGTATCGAGCAGCAAAAGAAGATGGAAATTACCATCCCCCACATGCCCGACGATCGGTGCAATAAGACCGGTCTCGGCAAGGTCCTTTTCCGTCTCGCCAATGCAGTCGGCAAGGCGCGAAATCGGCACACATACATCGGTCGAAACGCCTTTGCAGCCCGGCCTCAGCAGGAAGGATGCAAGATAGGCGTCGTGCCGCGCGCGCCAGAGCCTGTCGCGCTCCTCTGCGTCATGCGTCCACCGAAAATCGCCGCCGCCATTGCCCGCGGCGATTTCCCCGAACAGTTCCGCCTGCTCGGCAACGCCGCTTTCCGTGCCGTGGAATTCCACGAACAGATAGGGTTGCGCCTCGTAAGGCAGTTTGGAATGGAGGATCAGCGCCTGCATCTGAAGCGTGTTCACAAGCTCGATGCGTGCAACGGGAATGCCCATCTGGATTGTTTCGATCACCGTTCGGCACGCCGAATCCACATCCGGGAAAGGACAGATACCGCCGGAAATCGCCTGCGGAATTCCCTGCAATTTCAATGTCAGTTCGGTGATGATACCAAGTGTTCCCTCTGCCCCAACCAGCAATCTCGTGAGATCGTAGCCCGCGGCCGTCTTCTTCACGCGCTTGGAGGTCTCGATCAGGCGTCCGTCCGGCATCACGGCTTTCAACGCCAGCACGTTTTCGCGCATGGTCCCATAGCGCACCGCATTCGTACCGGAGGCACGCGTGGAAGCCATGCCGCCCAGCGTGGCATTGGCGCCCGGATCGATGGGGAAAAACAGCCCGGTATCGCGCAGATATTCATTCAGTTCCCGACGTGTAACGCCTGGCTCCACCACGCAATCGAGATCTTCCGCATGCACGGCGATCACCCTGTTCATGCGCGTGAGATCGAGAGACACGCCGCCAGCGGGCGCGTTCACCTGCCCTTCGAGCGACGATCCCGCGCCAAAGGCGATAACCGGAACACGGTGCTCGGCACAAATGCGGACGACATCCTGCACTTCCTGCGCGGTCTCGGCGAAGATGACGATGTCGGGCGCCTGCGTCGGCACATAGGTGGTCGTATGACCGTGCTGCTCGCGGATAGCCTGACCGGTTTGCGCACGCTCACCGAAACGCTGCTTGAGAATATTTACCGCTGCTGCAATACCGTTCTCATTGCGGGCGAGCGCAACAACATTTTCAAGCGACATTGTTCATTCTCCGAAATTCATATTCAAACGGCAGGCAACGCCAATGCGACAGGGTCTTGTCCGAGATGCCCGGCAACTGCCCGGACAACCAGATTATGGTCCTCGCGCTGCGGCAGGCCGGATACGATTACGGCGCCGATCACGCCCGCTCCGCCGACGCGGATTGGAAATCCGCCGCCCGCCAGCGCGTAATCTTCCACATTCAATGCTTTATGGGGCGCGAACATGCGATCATCGCGATTCTGTTCCAGAACAAGGCGATAGGTCGAAGCGTGAAAGCGGCGCACGACATTGAACTTGCGGCGCAACCATTCCTGATTATCCACAGTGCTGCCAGCAGTCGTCGCATAAAACAATTGCCGGTCCCACAGGGAAATTTCAATGGCGATGCCGAGCTTTTCCTTCACGGCGATATCGCGAATGCGCGAGCCCAGCGCGAATGCTTCATTCTCGTCAAATGACGGAAAAATCAGCGCCTGCTCCTGTCGGATGATTTGCCCGATTGCCTGCTTGCTATCGTCGCTTTGCGCCATTTTCTGCTTTTCCCTGATGAGCTGCACGAAATTTGTGTGTTCCTTGTGCGCTTTCGATCACGGGATTGCAATAAGGGTTGTCCGCCATCAAACTTGATTGATCGGACGCAAGCGGCTAGTGGAGCCTTATGGTTCAGAACCCCAATATAGATGTGCCTCTGAAAGGCGACCAAATACCGGAATTTGTGGAAACCGCCGTATTCAAGCGCGACGTGTTTTCCGAAACGCATGCCGGCTATTTCGCAGGCGATCCCGATACCCGCATTATCCGTCGCGTCGTGAGCGCTGCTCCGTGGTGGTCGAGGCCGCTCGCCTGGATACTGGCACGGCGCGAAATTCGCGGTCTCAAGACCGTGCGCGGCATCGAAGGCGTCCCGCAGCTCCTCGCCACTGACAAGGACGGGCTTTATCGATCCTGGACGGAGGGGACGCCGCTGCACCTTGCACGCCCGTCCGATCCGAAATGGTATCGCACCGCACATCGCATCCTCCGCGACATGCGTCGCCTCGGTGTGACCCACAACGATCTCGCCAAGCCGCAGAACTGGCTGATGACGCCTGAAGGCGAAGCGGCGGTGATCGATTTCCAGCTGGCGAGCGTTCATCGTCGTCGCGGCGCGCTCTATCGCCTGATGGCATATGAAGACTTCCGTCATCTGCTCAAGCAGAAGCGCGCCTTTGCAAAGGACCGGATGACGCCGACGGAAAAACGTATTCTGGCGCGCCGTTCCCTGCCGTCACGCATCTGGCTGGCGACAGGCAAGAAAGTCTACAACTTCATCACCCGTGGCATTTTCAGCTGGTCGGACGGTGAAGGCACGGGCGACAGGATCGACAATGAAGGGCCTGCAATTCAGGCCGCGCTCAAATCCGATCCGCGTGTGAGCGATGTGGCGCTTGCGCTCTATTCTCTGCCAGCCAAGGGCGTTGGCATCTATGCTTTCGTGGAAACCCTGAATGCCGACGAAAAGAGCCTGCGTGCCAGATTGAAAGGGCAGAAGGTTGAGCTGATCCAGCCGGTTGCCCATCTGCCCCGGCGCGCTGACGGGACCATCCGGGACGATATTCTGCGGCTGATCGCCATGAACCAGATGACGGAACTGGATGATCTGTTGCAGCGCGAACCCGAACTGCGCGGACTGGTTGAAGCGTTGGCCTCGCATCGCCTGAACTTTACGGATCGTCGCGTTACTCACTTGGAGTAGTCGAATATTTTAACCCTTTCGCTGGTCTTTCAGCCACGAATCATTACATTCGGGTCAAATGTCTGACTTTCCCGACGATATGCCGTTTTTCGGCGATGACGACGCTCCGGCAAGCCGCGCGCCTGCTCCCGGCAGCATTGCTGCACGTGCCATGGCTGCACGCAACCAGCAGCGTGGCGAACCCGATTACCTGAAAGGGCTGAACCCGGAACAGCGTCAGGCCGTGCTAACGACAGAGGGCCCGGTGCTGGTGCTGGCAGGTGCGGGCACAGGTAAGACACGCGTGCTCACCACGCGTATCGCGCACATTCTGACCACCGGCCTTGCCTATCCAAGCCAGATTCTCGCCGTGACCTTCACCAACAAGGCCGCGCGTGAAATGAAGGAGCGTATCGGTCATCTGGTCGGCGGTGCAGTGGAAGGCATGCCTTGGCTCGGCACGTTCCACTCGATCGGTGTCAAGCTTTTGCGGCGGCATGCGGAACTGGCAAATCTGACATCGGATTTCACGATCCTCGACACCGATGATGTAATCCGGCTTATCAAGCAACTCATCCAGGCCGAAGGGCTGGATGACAAGCGCTGGCCTGCCCGCACCTTCGCCAATATGATCGACGGGTGGAAGAACAAGGGATTCGGGCCATCGGATATTCCCGAAGGTGACGCGCGCTCATTCGGCAATGGTCGGGGGCGTGAACTGTATCAGGCCTATCAGGAACGCCTGCGCACATTGAACGCCTGCGATTTCGGCGATCTTCTGCTGCACCCGATCCGTATCTTCCGCAACCATCCCGATATCCTGCGCGAATATCACGCGAAGTTCCGCTACATTCTGGTGGACGAATATCAGGATACCAACACGGCGCAATATCTCTGGCTGCGCCTGCTGGCACAAAGACCGCGGCCAAGAAACACCGCACCTGATACCACCCAAGGCGGAAATGCGCCCATACAGCCCGCTAGGGCGTCCGAAGGCCCCCGCGGAGCCGGTGAGCGCAGCGAACTCGGCGTGAGCGAAAACAAAGTCAATCTGTGCTGCGTCGGCGACGACGATCAATCGATCTACGGCTGGCGCGGAGCGGAGGTGGACAATATTCTTCGCTTCGAAAAGGATTTTCCCGGCGCAGTCGTCATCAAGCTGGAGCGCAACTACCGCTCCACGGCCCATATCCTCGGCGCAGCCGCCCACCTGATCGCGCACAATGAGGGCCGTCTTGGCAAAACGCTGTTTACCGAGGCGCCCAATCCCAACGATCCGAAGGTAAAAGTTCACGCAGCATGGGATTCCGAAGAGGAAGCCCGTGCTGTCGGCGAAGCCATAGAGCAGGCCCAGCGTCAGGGGCATCTCCTCAACAACATGGCGATCCTCGTTCGCGCCTCCTTCCAGATGCGCGAGTTCGAAGACCGTTTCGTCACGCTTGGCCTCAATTACCGCGTCATTGGCGGTCCGCGCTTCTACGAGCGGCTCGAAATCCGCGATGCGATGGCCTATTTGCGCGTGGTGGCGCAACCGGCCGACGATCTGGCGTTGGAGCGCATCATCAACACGCCGAAGCGCGGTCTGGGCGAAGCCGCTATCCGGCAGGTGCATGATTATGCTCGCGCGCGCGATATTTCCATGTTCGCCGCCGCCTGCGACCTCATCGAAACCGAGGAATTGAAGCCGAAGCCACGCTCCGCGCTGCGCGAAGTGGTGGAGAATTTCCTGCGCTGGCAGTCGATGATCGACAACACGCCGCATACGGAGCTGGCCGAAACCATTCTGGATGAATCCGGCTACACTGCCATGTGGCAGAACGACAAATCGGCGGAAGCACCGGGCCGGCTTGAAAACCTCAAGGAACTCATCCGTTCCATGGAGGAATATGAAAGCCTGCGCGGTTTCCTTGAGCACGTCGCCCTTGTCATGGATGCCGAACAGAACGAGGATCTGGATGCCGTCAACATCATGACGCTGCATTCTGCCAAGGGCTTGGAGTTTGAAACGGTCTTCCTTCCCGGCTGGGAAGAAGGCCTGTTTCCGCACCAGCGCGCACTCGATGAAGGCGGTCGTTCCGGCCTTGAGGAAGAGCGCCGCCTCGCCTATGTCGGCGTGACGCGCGCCAAGAAGAACCTGCATATCTGGTTTGTTTCCAACCGGCGCATCCATGGCATGTGGCAATCGACCATCCCCTCCCGTTTTCTGGAGGAGTTGCCGGAAGCGCATGTGGAAGTGGCCGAACTGGAAGGTAATTACGGCGGTTATGGCGGTGGCTATGGACAGTCCCGCTTCGACAAGGCCGATCCGTTCCAGAACTCCTATTCGACGCCCGGCTGGCAGCGCGCGCAGCAGAACCGTTCCGATGCAACACGCAACAACTGGGGTTCACGCTCCGGCAGCCGCGTCGAGCGGATCGGCTATGGCGAGACAGACTCCGGCTTCGGTGCCGGGCGCGGCTCCGTGAAGGGCCGCACGATAGACGGCGAACTGGTGGCCAAGTCAGTCGCTGACAAGCCATCGGCCTTCAAGCTTGGCGACCGCGTGTTCCATATCAAGTTCGGCAACGGCACGATCTCGCTTATCGATGGCAACAAGCTGACCATCGATTTCGACAAGGCCGGACAAAAGCGCGTTCTCGATAGTTTCGTCCAGCCGATCTAAATTCCATCTTGATCAGAGATTGGGCAAGCCGGACTATTCCGGCTTGCCTTTTGCCCACGTGACATCACCCTTGTAAAGCGGCACGGTTGAAAGCGACGTCTTGGCTGAACCGTCCTGAACCTGCGTCGCATGGGCGAGATAAAGCAGCGTATTGTTTGTCTTGTCGTAAATGCGCGTGATGACAAGCTTCTTCCAGATCAGACTGGTGCGCTCGGAAAAAACCCGCTCTCCGCCCTTGCCAAGATCGATGTCACCGATGGTGATCGGCCCTGTCTGTTCGCACGAAATCGAAGCATTGGACGGGTCCTCAAACCAATTGCCCTTTTGCAGCCGGTCGATCATGCCGCGAGAAAACGACGCCAGATGGCAGGTTACGCCCTGCACCTTCGGGTCCTGCACCGCATCAATGACGATATCGTTTCCAAGCCAGTCAACGCCGACCTTGCCGACTTCCTCGGCGGGAGCCGCCGAAGCAGCAACGATCATCATGGGAGCAAGCATCAATCCGGCAAAACGCTTCAGTACGACCATCTTCCAGCCTCCAGAACTGTTGTGGCACGAAGGTGGGTGAACAATTACGGCTTTGCAAGGGCCGGAATTCAGCCGCCCCACTTTTCGAGAAAAGCTTCGATTTCAAGCGTCTGAATGTCCGGCACCGCTTCATAGAGCTTTTCCACCGGCCAGTTCCACCATTCCAGTGCAAGCAGCCGGTTTATGACTGCATTGTCGAACCTTTTGCGGATAAAATGGGCGGGAACACCACCGACCACATGATAAGGTGGCACATCCTTCGTTACCACCGCATTCGCGCCAATCACAGCGCCATGGCCAATCTGGACACCCGGTGTAATGACTGCACCGTGGCCGATCCATACATCATTGCCGATGACCACGCGCCGCTCCTGACGCCTTGCGCGGAACTCACCATCGACGCCAAGATAACGAAAATATTCATTTGGCCGGTAGCTGACCTTATGCGTCGTCAGCCGCTCCATCGGGTGTTCAAGCGCGTTGATGCGAACATTCGCAGCAATGGAGCAGAACTTGCCGATCTGCGCATAAATCCCCTCGCCGTTCCGCTCAAAATAGGTGAAATCACCGACCGTGACCTCACGCAGAATCACGCGTTCACCGATATCCGCATACCGCCCCAGCTTGACGGACTTCAACTGAGCCGTGGAATGTATGCGGGGTTCGCTGTTCTGGAAACGAAGATCATCCGACGATGTCATGAAAATTCACCCGAAGCACCGCAAAAAAACAGCCAAATCCTCAAAAATAACGACTTGTGCCGCTGCCATTTTATGACAGGCATATATGAGTTCTGACGCCCGCGAAAGACAAGGCAGACATTCTGCCAGTCTGATTTCCGTTGCTACGCGACAAATAGTCAAAAGTTTCAGAAATTATTGAAAACTGGGCAAATGACCGTACACTGCCGCCAGCTCTTCATGATGGCAGGATGCGGCTATATCGACGGTTCTGCAATGCATAAAGAAAAGATAGGTTGTTGAGCGGCGCAACAAGGCGCGTTCGGAAATTCAAGGCTGACTGGACATGAAAAAATTCCTGCCCATCTTCATCATCGCCTTTATCGTCGTCATTGTCGGCGCGGCGGGGCTCAATCTTTTCCGCGACAAGCAGGCGGCGAAAGAACCGTTTGGCGGTCCGCTCAACCTTGTCACCATGGACGGAAAGCCTTTCACCGAGAACGATCTGCGCGCCGCGCCGGCGGCCATCTTCTTCGGCTTCACTCACTGCCCGGATGTCTGCCCCACCACGCTCTATGAGCTGGATGGCTGGCTGAAGCAGCTTGGACCGGAAGCCGGGGATATCAAGGCTTATTTCATCACCGTCGACCCGGAGCGTGACACGCAGGAGGTCATGAAGACCTATGTCGGCAATGTTTCCGACCGCATTATCGGCGTCACCGGCACGCCGCAGAATATCGCCGATGTAGTCAAGTCCTACCATGTCTACGCCAAGAAGGTTCCGGGCGAGGATGGCGAATATACGATGGATCATACCGCATCGGTATTCCTGCTCGACAAGGGGGGCCGCTTCCGCAGCACAATCGCCTATCAGGAAAACCCGGATACGGCTCTGGAAAAGTTGAAGAATCTGGCCAAAGGCGCTGCAAAGAGCTAAGGAGAAACTCAAGAACGTTTCCAGCAGAGAGCTTTTTACTTCATGGCCCAGTCACGACTTTTCTTTTCGGCGGATAAGGCGGAAGCCGAGCGCGTCTACAACATTCTCGAACAGGCTTTCGAGGAAGACGGCTTCCCCATAGCAATTACCGAGATAGATGAAGACCGCCAGATTTTCGAGGTCTCTGTCTATGTCGAGGATGACGCCGAAGAGCTCGCCACGCGGATCGACGGGCTTGTTGGACAAGGTCTTTTCGCCACGGAGGAACTGCCTGATATCGACTGGGTCACACACTCTCTCGAAGGCCTGAAGCCGGTGCGGGCCGGACATTTCTTCGTCCATGGCTCGCACGACCGCGACAAGATTGAGGCGGGCGACATCCCCATCGAAATCGATGCGGGCCTTGCTTTCGGCACCGGCCACCACGGAACGACGGCGGGATGCCTCGAACTGATCGAGGAAACCGTCACCAGCGAACATCCGACCAATGCGCTCGACCTTGGCACCGGCAGCGCCGTTCTCGCCATTGCCATCGCCAAGCTCGCTCCCATTCCGGTGTTGGCGACTGATATCGATCCTGTCGCCGTCACCGTCGCCGCAGAAAATGCCGCCAAGAACGGCGTGGCGGAGCATATCGTGACAGCAACGGCGGAAGGCTTCGGTCACGCGATCTTCCGTTCCTACTCGCCTTTCGACCTGATCGTCGCCAACATTCTGGCCAATCCGCTGATCGAGCTTGCGCCCTCCCTCAAGCAACATCTGGCTTCGGGCGGTTCCATCATTCTTTCCGGAATACTTGACAGCCAGCACGATGCGGTGCTCGCTGCCTATCAGGCACAGGGACTGACCCACCAGAAAACGCTGCATCGCGAAGGCTGGGTGGCGATTCACCTGAAATAACAGGCCACATAAACCACGGCGCATTCCTGTTTTGAGCGAGTTACACAATGGCTTTTCAGAGTTTCGACGTCACCACAAATCCGGCCAATGGTGGCCCGCGCGTTGCAAAACTGCGCGCAAAAATGGCCGAGCTTGGTCTCGACGGTTTTCTGGTTCCTCGCGCCGACGAGCATCAGGGCGAATATGTTCCGCCCCATGCGCAGCGTCTTGCATGGCTGACCGGCTTCACCGGATCGGCAGGCGCGGCGCTCATCCTCAAGAACAGTGCCTATGTTTTCGTGGACGGACGCTATGAATTGCAGGTTCGGGTCCAGACGGACCCAAAAGTCTTTTCCTATGAAAGCCTCGTAACCAACCCGCCCGCTTCCTGGCTGGCAGACAACGGCAAGGGCCTGATCATCGGCTTCGATCCCTGGCTCCATACCATTTCCGAAGCGCGCAGCTTGCGCGAGGCGCTTGAAAAGCAAGGGGGCCAACTGGTTCCGGTCGAAATCAATCTGGTCGATGCCGTGTGGGACGATCAGCCGGAAGCGCCGACGGCCGAAGTCACGATCCAGCCAGCCCGTTTCGCAGGCCATGAGGCGGAAGACAAGATCAAGGAAATGCAGGCCGCCGTTGCCGCAAGCGGGGCCAGCGCGACGGTTCTCACCGATCCATCCTCGGTCGCGTGGGTATTCAATATCCGCGGCAAGGACGTTTCCAACACACCGCTTCCGCTAAGCTTTGCCATAATTCCTGCAGCGGGTGAGCCAGAGCTTTTCATCGATGAGCGCAAACTCGCCATCGAACCCCGCGCTTATCTGACCCAGCTTGCCAAGCTCTCGGCACCTGCCGATCTGGAAGGGCATCTCAGCGCCCGGGCCGCCAGGAATGAAGCCATTCTTCTCGACCCGATCCTCGCGGCAGAAAAGCTTCGCCTCATTGTCACCAGCGCAGGTGGCAGCGTGATCGAAGGCAAGGACCCTGCCCGCATCCCACGCGCAATCAAGAACAAGGCAGAGCTTGACGGCTCACGCGCAGCCCATGAACGCGATGGCGTGGCGATGGTCAATTTCCTGTCGTGGATCGACGCGCAGAAGCCCGGCTCGGTTGATGAAATCAGCGCAGCGCAGAAGCTGGAACAATCACGCGCCGAGGCCGGACGAGATTTCCAGATGCCGCTGGAAGACATATCCTTCGATACGATTTCCGGTGCGGGGCCAAATGGCGCGATCATCCATTATCGCGTCAATACCGACACCAACAGAACGCTTGAAGACGGCGAGCTTTATCTGGTCGATTCCGGCGCGCAATATCGCGACGGCACGACGGACATCACGCGCACCGTGCCCATCGGCAAGGTAACGCCAGAGACGATCAAGGCATTCACGCTCGTACTGAAAGGCGTGATCGCCATCACGACCGCCCGCTTCCCGAAAGGCACACGCGGGCAGGATATCGACGTTCTGGCGCGCATTGCCCTTTGGAAAAATGGTTTCGACTATGCGCACGGAACCGGCCACGGCGTCGGCTCCTACCTGTCGGTCCATGAAGGCCCGCAGAGCATCTCGAAAAAGGGCGCGCAGGAACTGCTGCCGGGCATGATCCTTTCCAATGAACCGGGCTATTACAAGCCGGGTTCTTTCGGCATCCGCATCGAAAACCTCATCATCGTCACCGAACCGGAAGTGCCGGAAGGCGGCGATATTCCGATGATGGGTTTCGAGACGCTGACATTCTGCCCTATCGACCGGCGCCTGATCGACAAATCGCTTCTCACTCAGGAAGAAATCGACTGGCTGAACAACTATCATGCCCGCGTGCGCGAGAAACTGGCAGGCCACCTCAAGGACGCTGAACGCCAGTGGCTCGAAGCGGCAACCGCGCCGCTTTGATAATGCCTTTACGCCGTGAAATGGCGTAGCGCGATCAAAAGCGCTACGCCCGCGAAGAACATGGTCATCAAGCTGAACCGCAGCGAAAGCACGATGCAAACCGCGAGTACCAGCAGTTCCCGCCAGCCGTGATCCGAAGCGGGCGCGGCCACAATGGCCGTCAGAACCGCTGCTGGCACGGCATTAAGCGCCGCTTCCACCCGATAATGCACACGGCTGAAGCGTGACAGGACCAGATGCCCGCCAATACGGGTGAGATAAGTGCAGAACGCGCCCGCGAGAATAATCCAGATCGTAGTGGACATTTACGCCTCCCCCTTGCGCGGCTTGGCAATAATCGCCGCAAGAACCACACCGCCCAACGCCCCCAATGTTACGTGCCAAGGCGAGCCAACCAGTTTGTAGGCCGTCACCGCGGAAATCGCGCTGACGATGACAACCGGCAGCCAGTTCTGCCGATGGCGGAAACTCATCACCATGCCGAGAAAATAGATGGGCAGCAGGAAGTCGATGCCAAAGGCATAGGGATCACTAATGAGATTGCCGAACAACCCGCCGATCAGCGCTTCCAGAACCCATGTCAGATAAAACGTCAGCCCTAGTGCCATATACCAGACGAAAGTGACCGGCTTTCCGGCTTCCGCCCGCTGTTCGACTTCCGCATACTGGATATCCACCAGAACGAAAAAGGCCAGCGCCTTCTGCCACAGCTTGAAGTGTCGGATACGCCGCCCCGTGGACGCCGAATAAAGTACGTGCCGGAAATTGACCGCGAAGATCGACATGACGATCATCCATGGCGCGATGCTCTGGCCGAAAAGATCGAGCCCGACCATCTGGCTGGCGCCTGCATAGATGACGGCACTCATGAAAACCGCTTCGGCAAGCGACAATCCGTTATCGACGGCAAGTGCGCCAAACAGCAGGCCAAAGGGCGCCCCGGCAACCACAAGCGGAAGTCCGCGCCGGACACCGTCAATGATATCGGCGCGCGCTGAAGCCCTTCCGGGCCGAAAAGTCTGGTTCACGAATATTTACTCCTCCGAATGAAGAGTAGTTATGAAATTCTGTTGCCTGTTGGAATATGGCTTCCCAAAAAATCATACTATTAAATAGGGATGCCGCATTTGCGCATCACTCATGAATTCGGCTGATGCATTCATGAAGGATCATGATTGTTGCGGGACGGTCTTTTCGATTTTGTGCATCCAGTCGATGAGCGGACGAGCGCGTTGCGTGAAATCGACCAGACGATCAGCCAGATCGGCACGGGTAATCGTTTCAGGATCGATTTCCATCCGCACGGAGAAATGCCGATTGCGAATCGCTTCCAGCAGATCATCGTCGGTCACGGCCTCAAAACCACGCGGCGTCCGTTTCAGCCGGTCGTAATCGCTGATCTTCAAACCGTTTTTCTTGAGCTTCGCGACCATGGCGCGAAACTCTTCCGGCTTCTCGACGATGGATGTGCGAATGGCCTGAAGCAGTTCTTTCTTCGGCCCCCACCACGCCACACAGGCGTAGCTGTCGCGAACACCCGGCAAGCCGATGCAGACATAGAAGCACCCGCTCTCGTCCCATTTCGTGCCTGATTGCGACAGCAATGCGGAAAGATGACGATTATAGGGAGCCTTGTCCTTGGAAAACCGCGTGTCACGCTTGATACGGAACTGCGATTTCACCCGGTCGCCCTTGAAGGGCAGACCGGCCTTTTCAAACCGGCTCGTCAGGTCTTCGACGAGATCGCCAAGCGGCTCCTTCAATTGCTGCTCGAAAATATCCTTGTTCTCGACAAACCATTCGCGATTCTGGTGAAAATCCAGAGCTTTCAGAAACGGGATCGCTTTCTCGCCAAAACCGTTGAACGGGGCCATTATTCTTCTCCAACCAGTTTGAACCAGGCGTCTTCATCGATGACTTCGATGCCCAGCTCCGACGCCTTGGCGAGCTTGGAGCCTGCTCCCGGCCCCGCCACCACAAGATCGGTCTTCTTCGACACCGATCCGGCGGTCTTTGCTCCATAGCGTTCGGCCATGGCCTTGGCCTCATCGCGCGACATGCGCTCCAGACTGCCGGTAAACACCACCGTCTTGCCTTCGACCGGCGAACCGGTAGCGACCCGCGCTTCTTCATCAAGCGGCGTCACCTCCGCGAGAAGAGCCGCAAGCACTTCCCGGTTATGCGGCTCGGCATAAAAATCCACGACCGCTTCGGCAACAATGGAACCGATACCCTCAACCGCAATCAGGTCCTGCCAGGCTTCATTGCCCTTGTCGGTGCGGTCACCTTCTTTCGGCGCAACGGCTTCCAGAGCAGCTTTTTCAAACGCGGTATAAGACAGATAGGCCCGCGCGAAACGCTTGGCATTCACCTCGCCCACATGACGGATGCCAAGACCGAACAGAAAGCGATGCAGGGCAATCTCACGCCGGTCATTGATCGCATCGTAAAGTTTCTTCACGGAAGTCGCGCCAAAACCTTCGATGTTCTCAAGCTTCTTGAGAGAACCCGCCTGTCGCTTCTGCAGCGTGAAAATATCGGCTGGAGACTTGATCTTCAGGCTGTCATCTTCGGCATGGAAGAAGAACTCGACCTGCTTTTCGCCAAGGCCTTCAATATCGAACGCATTGCGCGACACGAAATGGCGAATGCGCTCAACGGCCTGCGCCGCGCAGGTCAGACCGCCGGTGCAACGATAGACCGCCTCGCCCTCCTCCCGCACCGCATGGCTGTGACAGACCGGGCATTCATGCGGAAACTGGAACGGCACGGCATTGGCCGGGCGCTTCTCCAGCACAACATCGACAATCTGCGGGATAACGTCACCTGCGCGCTGCACGATGACCGTATCGCCGATGCGGATATCATGCTCATCCGCGCGGATACGCTCGCCCTTGAGGCCAATACCCTTGATGTAGTCTTCGTTATGCAGCGTTGCGTTGGTGACAACCACACCACCGACGGTAATCGGCTCCAGTCGCGCAACCGGGGTCATTGCGCCGGTGCGCCCGACCTGAATGTCGATGTCCCGCAAGATCGTCGTGGCCTGTTCTGCCGGAAACTTGTGCGCGATAGCCCAACGTGGGCTGCGCGAACGAAAGCCAAGCCGTGTCTGCAAGTCCAGCCGGTCAACCTTGTAGACGACGCCGTCGATATCATAGTCGAGCTGCGCTCGCTCAAGACCGATGGCGCGGTAATGCGCAATGAGTTCATCCGCGCCGTGAAGCCGCTTTGTCAAAGGATTGACCGGGAATCTCCATTCGCGGAACGTCTCGACCATGCCCATCTGGGTGTCAGCGGGCATTGCGGACATTTCTCCCCAGGCATAGGCGAAGAATTTCAGCTTGCGGCTTGCGGTCACCTTGGCGTCAAGCTGGCGCAGCGAACCTGCTGCCGTGTTGCGCGGGTTCACATAGGTCTGCTTGCCTTCAGCGGCCATCTGCTCGTTGAGTGCGAGGAAGTCGCTTTTGGCCATATAGACCTCGCCGCGTACTTCCACGACGGAAGGCGCTCCCGCCGGGAGCCTGTTGGGAATCTCGGCGATGGTGCGGATATTTGCCGTTACATTCTCGCCAGTCGTGCCGTCACCGCGCGTCGCGCCGCTGACCAGAACACCGTTCTCATAACGGATCGACATGGAAAGCCCGTCGATCTTCGGCTCGGCGGTAAAAGCGATGGAATTATCAGGCAACTGCCCCAGAAAGCGATAAACGCTGCCGACAAAATCGCGCACGTCCTCATCCGAAAACGCATTGCCAAGCGAAAGCATCGGACGCGCATGGACAACCGGGGCGAATTTGGAAACCGGCGCAGTGCCAACCCGCAAGGACGGGCTGTCAGCCCGCACCAGATGCGGAAAGCGCGCTTCGATCGCGTCGTTGCGCCGCTTCAGCGCATCATATTCGGCATCCGAAATCTCCGGTCGGTCATCGGCATGATAAAGCTCATCATGGTGAGCGATTTCACGCGCCAGCCGCTCCAGTTCGGAAACGGCTTCAAGCTCGGTCAGTTTTTCGACGGGAATATCGGTCATAGGCGAAGCAAAACCTGCTGATTCAATTTCGCACAACATAACCAAGAAATACGGTTACGCCTACGAAAACAGCGAACTGCACAGTGACTGCTGACAGGCTTTTAAATGGCCAGCGCGCTATTCTCGGCAAGCAGGCGTTCCGCCGCTGCGCGCGCTTCATCGGTGATGCTGGCGCCGGCCAGCATACGGGCGATCTCTTCCTGCCGCTCATCCACTCCTATGGAACGGATCGAGGTAGACATACGATCTTCATTGGTCGCCGACTTGGCAATCAGGAAATGTGTGGAGGCACGCGCTGCCACCTGCGGCGCATGTGTGACCGAAAGAACCTGCACGCGACCGGAAAGCCGTGCCAGACGCTGCCCGATGGCATCCGCCACCGCACCGCCCACGCCAGTATCGATTTCGTCGAATACAAGCGTCGGGGCAGAGCCGCGATCCGCAAGCGCAACCTTCAGCGCCAGCAGGAAACGCGAAAGCTCACCACCCGAGGCGACCTTCATCATTGGCCCGGCCCGCGTGCCGGGATTGGTGCGAACCCAATATTCTACCGTATCGATGCCTTCCGCCGCCCGCGCTTCCGGGTCGGTCGTCATTTCAACGATGAATTCGGCGCGCTCAAGCTTGAGCGCAGGCAGTTCGGCCATCACAGCGGCCTTGAGATGCTCCGCAGTTTCCTTGCGCGAACCAGAGAGCTTGGCCGCAGCAACGTCATAAGCCACCCGCAATTCAGCCGCCTGATTTTCAAGCTGGATGAGCTTTTCCGCTCCGGCATCCAGATCGGCCAGATCGGCATCCATCTTGTCACGCAGCGCGGGCAAGCCTTCCACCGCAACGGAATATTTGCGTGCCGCAGCGCGCAGAGCAAAAAGCCGTTCCTCGACCTGTTCCAGCACGCGGGGATCGAAATCGATTTCACGCATGGCATGATCAATGCCGTCCTGCGCAAGAGCCAGACTGTTGAGTGCTTCGTCGATTGCCTTGCAGACCGGCTCCAGCAGATGCGGCGCTTCCGGGATCTTGCGCTCCAGACGACGCACGAGGCTTGCCAGCGACGGCACAGGCGAGCCCTGCCCCGACAGCAATTCACCAGCTTCGTTCACGTCACCGGCGATCTTTTCCGATTTCATCATGATCGCGCGGCGTTCAGCGAGTTCTTCTTCCTCGCCGGGTTGCGGATCGAGCTTCGTCAGTTCCTCAACCGACGAGCGCAGATAGTCGCCTTCGCGCTCGGCCTGCTCGACGCGGGCGCGATGCTTGGCAAGCGCCGTTTCCGCATCACGCCAAGCCTTGTGACGCTCGCGGACCACTGCCGCCTCTTGCTCAAGACCGCCGAAAGCATCCAGCAATGTACGGTGAAGATCGGTATCGATCAGGGCGCGATCATCGTGCTGGCCGTGGATTTCCACCAGCCTGCGTCCGAGATCGCGAAGAAGGGCGACACTTGCCGCCTGATCGTTGATGAAAACGCGCGTCCGGCCATCGCCCATCTGCAGACGACGCAGGATAATGTCGCCATCATCGTCAAAACCGTTATCGCGCAGAAAATTCCGGGCAGGATGTCCGCCCGGCACATCGAATACCGCAGTCACCTGCCCCTGATCGGCACCATGACGCACCAGCGAGGCATCGCCACGCGCACCAAGCGCCAGTGACAGCGAATCAAGCAGGATGGACTTACCCGCCCCGGTTTCACCGGTAAGCACGGACAAGCCCGTCTTGAACTCGATGTCGAGCCTTTCAATCAGAACAATATCGCGGATCGACAGATGCGACAGCATGTGAGAATCGGCTTATGAGCCGCCACCGGTGATGAGCGCCGAAGCCTTGGCCAGCCACGAATTGCCATTCTCGCGCGGCTGAAGACCACCGCTCTGCAGAAGCTTGTAGCTGTCCTTGTACCACTGGCTGTCCGGGTAGTTCTTGCCGAGAACCGAAGCGGCCATCTGGGCTTCCGACGTCAGGCCGAGCGCGTAATAGGCTTCCACGAGGCGAGCCAGCGCTTCTTCCACCTGACGGGTGTTGGAATACTCTTCCACCACGCCGCGGAAACGCTTGATGGCAGCCAGATATTCCTTGCGTTCCAGATAGTAACGGCCAACCTGCATTTCCTTGCCTGCGAGCTGGTCGCGGGCGACGCGGATCTTGGCCTTGGCGTCATCCGTATATTCGGAATCCGGGAAGCGGTCGACCACTTCCTGCATCGCGGCGATTGCCCGGCGGCTTGCGGCCTGATCGCGGGTCACGTCCGGAATCTGGCGGAAGTAGGAAAGACCGATGATGTAATAGGCATAGGCAGATTCAGGCGAAGTCGGGTAAAGCGTGTTGTAACGCTTCGCCATCGAGATCGCTTCTTCGTAATTGCCTTTGCGATAGTTGGTGAAAGCAGCCATCACGAGCGATTTGCGCGCCCATTCGGTGTAAGGATGCTGGCGGTCGACAGCAGCGAATTTCTTCGCGGCTTCATCCAGGCGGCCCGCATCCAGATTGGCGAGACCTTCATTATAGAGCTTGTCGGCAGGATCGATCGTCTCGACATATTTGGTGAGATCGATGTCGTCGTCCTTGCTGGCACAACCGGCGAGCGGGATAAGAACGGCGATGGCGCCAGTCAGCAGCGCGGTTTTCGTCACACCCTTGAATTTGAAACTCGTCATGCGGTCTCCGGCCTTTTGGCAGCGTCATTCCTGTTTGGAGCTGCGTGCTTCTAGCACTGGATAGCAGCTCCATCCATACAAATCATTCAGCTTCAGCGAATGTACAAGCATCGCAGACGCTGTTTTGGCCGTCCATAAACCACATGCAAGCGAAATCGGCAATCGTCTAGTCGCCCAAATCCGCCGGACGGCACATCGAAACGCATAACCAGTGTGAATTGTCCCCGGTATTGACCACCCGCGTGGGTAGATATTCCCCGATCAATCCACCGCAGGACGGCGTACCGACTCAATTGCGAAGTGAACCGGCGAACACGGCTCAATTAAGGCCAAGTGCCGATACCCCTCATTTCATGGTATATATTAAAGCGCCCAAGGAGCAGCGATAGTTGGTTTCACGGCAACGAAATCGGATGCTCTGGAAGTATTGCGGATGCCGGAGGCCTCGACAATATCGAACGCCGTCTTGTCCGACAGCAACGCCTTCACCGTTTCCGCGTTCAGCCTGTGACCGCTGCGATAGGAGCGGAAGCAGCCAATGAATGGCAGACCGGCCAACGCCAGATCGCCGACGGCATCAAGCGTCTTGTGACGGACGAACTCATCCTTGAAACGCAAACCACCCGGATTGATGATCGAATTGTCGTCCCCGATGACAAGCGAATTGTCGAGCGACGAACCAAGCGCATGGCCGGACGCCCAGAGGCGCTCAACATCCTTCATGAAACCGAAAGTGCGCGCAGTGGAAAGCTCCTTGCGGAAAGTCGCTTCATCCATGTCACCTGCGAATTTCTGCCGACCGATCAGCGGGCACTCGAAATCGATTTCGACCTCGAACCGTGTCGCGGCAAAAGGCTGGAACTCGCCCCACGACCCGCCAGCTTCGACGCGCACCGTTTTCAGAATGCGGATAAAGCGGCGCTTTGCCTCCTGCGTGACGATACCCGCCCCATCGAAAGCCTCGATAAAGCGCGCAGAAGTGCCGTCCAGAATGGGAACTTCCGGGCCATTGACTTCCACGACAAGGTTATCAATGCCGAGAGCGGCAATCGCCGCCATCAGGTGTTCGACTGTATCGATCCTGGATTCCTTCGGCCCAAGCGAAGTGCAGAGGTCTGTTGCGCCGATCTGCGAAACATGGGCGCGAACTTCCTGTGCCTTGCCCTTCAGATCGGAACGCTGAAAGACGATTCCCGTATCGGCATCAGCCGGGAAAAACGTCGCCGAAGCCGGAGCCCCGCCGTGAACGCCGACGCCCGAAAGCGTGACCGCACGGCCAATTGTCTTTTGATAAGCGCTCAAGACAGTTCCAATCTGCTGAATAAAATGAATGCAAGCCGCGCAAACGGAATTTCAACACGACCAAATTTCGCAATCTTTGCATCTATATGGATATATATAGCTGAAATTGCGACAGGAAATACGAAAAGGTTCGCAAACTTGTGCTCCCCGAACCATACCCCGTTCATTTAAAATAATAATTTGCGTGACTTGAACAAAATCACGCTTTCTTACGAATGTTCTGATTTCGTTTACAGACACGAAAAAGCCGCGGGAGTTACCCGCGGCTTCCTCATTCAATCGGCGAAAAAATCAGTTCGACTGGCGGCGCAGGAAGGCCGGGATTTCGAGCTGGTCTTCTTCGGAAGCGGCGCGCGGCTGCGGACGGCCCTGATCGTCAAGCTGGCCGCGACGCGGTGCGTAGATCGACGAGTCCTGCTGCGGAGCGCGGCGTTCGGCGGGGCGCATGCCCGGCTCGCGATGCTGCGCCGGCTCCAGGCGGGCTGCCGGCTGGTCGTCCTCACGACGCGACAGGCCGCTCATGAGACGGTTGAGCAGGCCCTTCGTGCCACGCGGCTCTTCCTGTACAGGCTGCTGCGGGGCGCGGCGCGCGTTGATTTCAGCCTGTGCGACAGGCGGGAAATCCGAAACGGCAGGCATGCGCGGGGCCGGACGCGGCTCACGAACCGGCTGTTCGTGCATCTGCGGCTGCTGATAGGCCTGCGGCTGCATGGCCTGTGCTGCCTGATGAGCGGCCGGAGCCTGTGGCATCGGTGCACGGGCAACCGGAGCGCGTTCGAAGGATTCCGGTGCCGGAGCCTGGAAGATGCGGCTCTGCGGACGGAATTCCGGCTCTGCCGAAGCGGCAGGTGCTGCCGGTGCGGCTGGAATTTCAGCTTCGGCAGACTGGATCGCCTGTGCAATCGGGTCGACCTGACGCGGCTGCTCAACGACCGGAGGACGAAGTGCGCCATGCGGAGCCATCGGCTTTGCCTGAGCGGCAGTCTGCTTCACCGGCTGGCGAAATTCCAGCGGCGCAGGCGCCGCGTCTCCTAACTGCTTATCGATACCGGTAGCGACGACAGAAACGCGGATGACGCCTTCAAGACCTTCATCGAAGGTTGCGCCGAGGATGATGTTCGCATCCGGATCGACTTCCTCGCGAATACGGGTCGCGGCTTCGTCGACTTCGAACAGGGTCATGTCGCGACCGCCCGTGATCGAGATCAGGAGGCCCTTCGCACCGCGCATCGAGGTTTCGTCGAGCAGCGGATTGGCGATTGCAGCTTCGGCGGCAGCCATTGCACGGCCTTCGCCGGAAGCTTCGCCCGTGCCCATCATGGCCTTGCCCATTTCGCGCATCACCGAGCGAACGTCGGCAAAGTCGAGATTGATGAGGCCTTCCTTGACCATCAGGTCGGTGATGCAGGCAACGCCCGAATAGAGCACCTGGTCAGCCATTGCGAAAGCATCGGCGAAGGTGGTCTTGTCGTTGGCGATGCGGAAGAGGTTCTGGTTCGGAATGACGATGAGCGTATCGACATTCTTCTGCAGTTCTTCGATGCCGAGATCGGCGGTCTTCATGCGGCGGGCGCCTTCGAAATGGAAAGGCTTGGTCACGACGCCGACGGTGAGGATACCGCGCTCACGAGCAGCACGCGCCACGACCGGAGCAGCGCCGGTGCCGGTGCCGCCGCCCATGCCTGCGGTCACGAAGCACATGTGGGTGCCGTTCAGGTGATCGACGATTTCGTCGATGCATTCCTCAGCGGCCGCACGGCCAACCTCTGGCTGGGAACCAGCACCAAGACCCTCTGTAACGGCAGCGCCGAGCTGGATCATGCGTTCGGACTTCGACATCGTCAAAGCCTGAGCGTCGGTGTTGGCCACGACAAAATCTACGCCGCGCAAGCCGGCATTGATCATGTTGTTGACCGCATTGCCGCCGCCGCCGCCGACACCGAATACGGTGATGCGGGGCTTCAGCTCGGTGATATCCGGCTTTTGCAGATTGATAGTCATAGGTCCTTGTTCCTCTTAAGCCTTACCACCGCTTCGCCGCCGCGGTGTGGATTGGTTGTTACCCAGATGGTCACGCCCCAATAAGTCGACACGCTAATTCAACAGCTTACTCAATACTTGTACTCAGAAACTCTCTTTCAGCCATTGGCTGACACGTTGAATTCGCCCACCCGTACCGGTCATGAGACCGGAGGAAGCCGCTTTCACCGACCGTTCTTCTATCCCGGCCACCTGCGGGTAAATCAGAAGTCCAACGGTCGCGGAGAAAGCCGCCCCCTTAGCCGCCTCAGGCAATCCCGCTATTCCTAGAGGACGCCCGATTCGTACATTTCTTGCAAGGATTCGTCTGGCAGCCTCCGGCATTCCCGGCAGCTGGCTTGCGCCGCCCGTCAGAACCACCCGCTTGCCGACGATATGCCCGAGACCGGACTGGTTGAGCCTGTCGCGCACCAGTTCCAGCGTCTCTTCCACTCTCGCACGGATAATCCGCGTCAGTACCGAGCGCGGATATTGATTGGGTACGTCCCGCTCATCGTCACCGATGGGCGGAACGGAAATGAGATCGCGGTCATCGGCAGCGCTCGGCAGAGCGGAGCCGTACATGACCTTGAGGCGCTCAGCGTCTTCCATCCGGGTGGAGAAGCCGCGCGCCACGTCCATCGTCACGTGATTGCCGCCGATGGCAACCGCGTCAGCGTGGACAAACTTGCCTTCGGAGAAGACGGAAATCGTGGTCGTGCCGCCGCCCATATCGATGCAGGCAGCCCCCATTTCGGCTTCGTCGCCAACCAGAGCGGCAAGGCCGCTGGCATAAGGCGTCGCAACGATGGCTTCCACCGACAGATGGCAGCGATTGATGCAAAGCTCCAGATTGCGCAGCGGTGCGGCATCGGCGGTCAGCACATGCATATCGACGCCAAGGCTGTCGCCCAGCATTCCGAGCGGATCGCGAATGCCGCGCTCACCATCGAGCGTGTAACCGACCGGCAGCGAATGAACGAGGTGACGTTCCGCAGCGAGCGCCTGCTTCGCGCCAGCGGCCAGCACCCGGCGAATATCCGTCTGCTCGACTTCATGGCCGCCCAGATTGACGCTCGCCGTGAAGGTCTCGCTCTTGAGGCGACCAGCAGAAATATTGACGATGAGGCTGTCGACGGTCAGGCCCGCCATACGCTCTGCCGCATCGACCGCAAGACGGATCGACTGTTCAGCCGCGTCGAGATCGATGATGACGCCCGACTTGACGCCGCGCGAACGCTGATGGCCGATGCCCAGCACCTCCATCCGGTGCGTGCGGCCCGGCAAAAGCGCGCCGCCCTCATGCGGGCGCAGCCTTGCGATGACGCAGGAAACCTTGCTCGATCCAACATCCAGAACCGTCAACAGGCGCACCTTGCGCCCCGCAGCCCCACCTTGTGATGTTCCCTTGCCGCCCAGAATACTCATACGCGCTTCCCCGTGCGGGATAGTTCTTTTTTACGCTCTGCCAAAAACTTCTGGCGCTGCTCCATGCCGGTTGCGGTCAGCTGAACCGTCACACGATCATCAAGGCGAAGATCGACAGCGGCAATGTCGCGGGACAGGAGATGCTGTTCCTGATCAAGCCGCTCGACTTCCGCCAGCGCCTTCAACGGATCGGTTTCCGGCAGCATGATGCGCACGCCATTATCCAGAAGCAGGTCCCACCGGCGGTCGCCGACGCGGATATAGGCACGCACCTTTCCGACCAATCCCGGATAGGCCGCAATCTCGTCCACGAAACCCTTGACCTTCTTTTCGGCACCCTCGCCCACGACGAGAGGCAGAGAATTGTAGCGGCCCGAACGGAACGGAACGATGGTGTCGCCAGCAGCATCGATCAGCGAAAGTTCCTTGTCGTTCTGCCAGATCGCAAAAGCCTTGCGCTCCTGAAGCGAGACGAGGATTGTGCCGGGATAGACCTTGCGCACTTCCGCGCTTTCCACCCACGGCAGCTGATCGATGGACTGGCGCGCATCTTCGGCGCTCAAACCGACGAGCGACGTTTCGCCGTCGAGATCGAGCTGACCCAGAATATCGATGTCGGAGGTTTCGTTGTTGCCGACAACCTTCACATCCTCGATTGCGAAACCAAGCGTGGATGCGGTTGCCTTGACGACTTCGGGCGTATGGCCGCCGACGGCCATGCCATAAAGGCCGGTCGCGCCAAGGAAGCCCAGCATGCCGATGGTGCCGGCATGGCGCGGAATGGTGACATTGCCCTGAAACAGGCGGACAGCAAAGCGGAACGGCTTGCGCAGGAAGCGCGGCAGGACAAAAGCGGCACCCATCGCGCCCGATGCATCCCGCATCGAGCCCGAGCGCCCGTATCCGTCCGATTTTCCGTTCAACGCAAACAAGACGCGTCCTCCACCATCCAACTCAACAATTCACCGAAAGAGATACCGGCCGCCTTGGCGATATCAGGCACGAGCGAGGTAGGAGTCATCCCCGGCTGGGTATTGATTTCCAGCCAGATAACTTCGCCATCTTCGGAGAAACGATCATCGAAACGGAAGTCCGACCGGCTTACGCCCCGACACCCGATTGCCCGATGCGCCGTAAGGGCCATTGTTTGTATTTTTTGGTAAATATTTGGTAAAATTTTTGCCGGGCACACGTGAGTTGATGCGCCTGCAACATATTTTGAATCATAATCGTAGAACTGATGCCCGACGGGAATGATCTCGCACACGTCCATGACGCGATCGCCCATAACGGCACAGGTTAGCTCGCGACCGGGAATGTATTTCTCGACCAGAACATCCGCGCCGTAATTCCACTCGGCAGAGCTGATGATCTGCGGCGGATGAGCCTGATCTTCCTTGACAATCACGACGCCAAAGCTCGACCCCTCGCGCACCGGCTTGACCACATATGGCGGCTTCATCGGATGCTCTGCGCCGATCTCGAAACGATTGAGCAGAAGCGACGGAGCAACAGCTACACCGGCAGCAGCAGCAACTTTCTTGGCGCGATCCTTGTCCATGGCCAGCGCCGAAGCAAGCACACCCGAATGCGTGTAGGGAATCTGGAGATATTCGAGAACACCCTGGACAGCACCATCCTCACCGAAAGGACCATGCAGCGCATTGAACACAACGTCAGGCTTCAGCTCGGCAAGAACGGTGGCAACATTGCGATCCACGTCAATGCGCGTCACGCGATAGCCACACTCTTCAAGAGTTGCAGCGCAAGCGGCTCCAGAGGACAGACTGACCGGGCGCTCCGAAGAGAATCCGCCCATCAAAACGGCAACGTGCTTTCCCGTCATGTTAGCATCCCCTCTGCGCAATCCCCTGCGCATCAATTAAACAGAATCCAGGCAACCCAGCAGCAAAGACCGCAGGCACCCGCGGCAGGAAAATCCTGCCGAATCAAATCACTGTGTGGTTAACCCTAAAGAATCAGAGGATTGATTCCGTGACAAGTCCCTATAGGACAGGACGAAGCTTACGCTTCGCTTGCGAAGGCAAAAAAGCCCGGAATATCAGGTAGAAAATCCGGGCAACTTTTTTATCAAAATTTTCCAAGGAACTCTTCAACCGGCTCGCCTTCGCGGAACAAACCGAGACGTTTGATTTCCCAATGAAGGCGAATGCCCGAATTTTCGAAAACTCTGGCGCGAACCGTTTCGCCCAAAGTCTCCAGATCGTGCCCCGTTGCGGTGCCGGTATTGATCATGAAATTGCAGTGCATTTCGGACATCTGCGCGCCGCCGACGCGCAAACCGCGACAGCCTGCCTTGTCGATTTCCTTCCAGGCCGATGTGCCTTCCGGATTCTTGAAGGTCGAACCGCCTGTCTTTTCGCGCACCGGCTGCACCGTCTCGCGATGATGCTGCACCTCGTCCATGGCTTGCCGGATCGCGTCACGCTCGCCGGGGTTTCCCTCAAAAAGGACCGAAGTAAAAATCAGATCCGGCGAAGCTGACGAATGCCGATAGGCGTAGCCCATATCCGCATTGGAAAGCACATGCACCTCGCCCTTGCGGTCAAGCGCGCGCACTTCCACCACGCGCTCGCGCGTTTCGACGCCGTTGGCGCCTGCATTCATGCGCAAGGCGCCCCCGATGCCGCCGGGAATGCCATGATAGAAATGAAATCCAGCGAGCCCTGCGTCGAGCGCTGCAGTAGCCACACGCTTGTCAGGCGTTGCCGCCCCTGCCCGCAACTGTGTGTCGGAAACCTGTTCCACCTCGCCAAAGCCTTTGGCGGAAAGCCGCACGACAAAGCCGGGAACGCCGCCATCGCGCACCAGAAGGTTGGACCCGATCCCGACAACGAGGAGCGGTATCTCTTCCGGCACAGCCTTTAGAAATGCGGAGAGGTCTTCCTCGTCGGCAGGCTGAAACAGAACCTGTGCCGGTCCGCCAGCGCGAAACCAGGTAATCTTGTCCATGCCAGCGTCGGCTGTCAGCCGGCCACGCAGGCCCGACAGCTTGCCATCGAGCTTCTTCAGAAGCGTCTCGCCGCTTTCCATCTTACTTCTTGCCCTGTTCAGCCAGTTCTTTCGGCAATGCGTAGGCCCACTGCGTAATGTTGCCTGCGCCGAGGCAGACGACAAAATCACCGGGCTCCGCGATGGAGGCAACCAATGGCGCCAGCGCTTCCGGCCCGCTTGCATAGCGCGCATCGCGATGACCTGCGGTCTTGATGCGCGACACCAGCGCCTCGGAATTGACGCCTTCGATCGGGTCCTCGCCCGCCGTATAGACCGGTGCCACGATGACCGTATCGGCATCGTTGAAACATGCCGCAAACTCGTCGAACAGGCTTGCCAGACGCGTATAGCGGTGCGGCTGCACGATAGCGACCACACGGCCTTTGGCGGCTTCACGCGCTGCTTTCAGGACAGCGCGGATTTCAACCGGGTGATGGCCGTAATCGTCGAATATCTCGACGCCGTTCCACGAGCCCGTATGGGTAAAGCGCCGCTTCACACCGCCGAACGAGCCGAGGCCGCGACGAATATCGTCAGCAGAGATACCCAACTCATGTGCAACGGCAATCGCCGCTGTTGCGTTGGACACGTTGTGCTGCCCCGGCATCGGCAGGCGCAAGTCCTTGATTTCAATCGTCTCGCCCTTGCGGGAACGGATCACGACATCGAACAGGCTCGCAGCACCGTCCATGCGGTGGTTGACGAAACGCACTTCCGCCTGCGGATTCTGGCCGTAAGTGATGATGCGGCGATCCTCAATGCGGCTCACCAGGGCCTGCACTTCCGGATGATCGAGGCACATCACACCAAAACCATAGAACGGCACGTTCTCGACGAACTGGCGGAAAGCGGCGCGCACGGCATCGAAATTGCCGTAGTGATCGAGATGCTCCGGATCGATATTGGTAACCACCGCGATATCAGCGGGAAGCTTCAGGAAAGTGCCATCGCTTTCGTCCGCTTCCACGACCATCCAGTCACCATCACCCATGCGGGCATTGGTGCCATAGGCGTTGATGATGCCGCCGTTGATGACGGTCGGATCGAGATGCCCGGCATCAAGCAAGGCCGCAACCATCGAGGTGGTGGTCGTCTTGCCATGCGTGCCGCCAATCGCGACCGCATGCCGGAAGCGCATCAACTCGGCCAGCATTTCGGCGCGGCGCACGATGGGCAGCAGCTTTTCGCGTGCGGCGACAAGCTCGGGATTGTTCTTCTTGATCGCCGTCGAAACGACGACCACTTCGGCATCGCCAATGTTTTCGGCTTTGTGGCCGACAAAGACCTCAATGCCTTTTTCACGCAGGCGCTGCACATTGGCGCTGTCGGACTGGTCCGAGCCTTGTA
This sequence comes from Ochrobactrum sp. PL_is483, assembly GCF_055816855.1. Taxonomy (NCBI): domain Bacteria; kingdom Pseudomonadati; phylum Pseudomonadota; class Alphaproteobacteria; order Hyphomicrobiales; family Brucellaceae; genus Ochrobactrum; species Ochrobactrum sp. PL_is483. Next base: position 78,589 of record NZ_JBVPGS010000039.1, on the reverse strand, counting down.
CCTTGTAGCCCAGATTATGCAGCACTTCGGCAATACCACTCATGCCGATGCCGCCAATTCCGATGAAATGGACAAGCCCGATATTCAGCGGCATTTTCATGGCCGAGTTCCTTCTTTGAATTCCTGAACTGATTTACCCGCTGCAATAGCCTCTGCCAGATCAGCAAGCAACCGCGCAGCATCCGGCTTGCCAACGCTTTTTGCAGCTTTTGCCTGTGCTTCGAGGCGCTGTGGCTCATTCATCGCCGCCTGGAGTATCCCGGCCAGGCGTTCCGGCGACAATTCCGACTGGCGAACAACCTCGCCACCGCCAACGGCCGCAAGCGCTGCCGCATTCGCCGCCTGATCATGATCGAGCGCATGCGGAAACGGCACCAGCATGGCCGGACGACCGATCACCGTAATCTCGGAAACCGTCGAAGCACCCGAGCGCGAAATCACGAACTGGGCATCGGCCATGCGTGCCGGCATATCGTTGAAGAACGGCGCGACATCGGCAGGAATACCAAGCTTCTTGTAAGCATCCCGCACGGCGGCTTCGTCTTCCTTGCGCGCCTGCTGGGTGATAAGCATCCGCGCCCGGACTTCCTCCGGCAGCAAAGCCACGGCAGCGGGAATGGCGGTCGAAAAGAACTGCGCGCCCTGGCTTCCGCCAAAGACCAGCAGGCGAAAACGCTCATCCGCCTTGACCGGCTTGTAGGGTGTTCCGGCCGCGGCCAGAACAGGTGGGCGCACCGGATTGCCGGTCGCGACTATCTTGTCGGCATGGGCGCCGCCGGTTTCGGACAGGAAGCCACCGGCAATTGCTTTCACGCGCCCTGCAAGCCCTTTATTGGCACGGCCCATGACTGCGTTCTGCTCATGCACCAGGGTCGGAATATTCATGTTGCTCGCAGCATAGAGCGGCGGCAGTGTCGGATAGCCGCCAAAACCCGCAACGAGTTTCGGTTTCAGCCGACGAAACAGTTTGCGGGAATCGAGATTGCCTTGCCACAGCGACCAGAAAGTCTTCAGAAGCGCTATCGGGTTGCGACCGGCAATCGTCGCCGACCGGATAGCATGAACATGGTCTTCCGCGAACGCGCCTGCGAAACGCTGCGCGCGCGCATCGGTCGCCAGATGAACATCCCAACCGCGCGCCTTCAGTTCATGTGCCAGCGCTTCCGCCGGAAACAAGTGGCCGCCCGTTCCCCCGGCGGCCAATACGATTACGCCTTTCCCCATATTCCCCTCACAAAGCCGGAATGCGTTCGCCGATATGGCCGACCGTATGGGTCATGCGCGCTTCCGGACGGCGGCGTGTCAGGGCCAGAAGGATGCCCATCGTGATGGCGATGGCGATGAGCGAGGATCCGCCATAGGAAATGAACGGCAGGGTCATGCCCTTGGCAGGCATGAGATGCAGGTTCACTGCCATGTTGATGATCGACTGGAAGCCGAACAGGATGACAATCCCCGAAACGGCCAGACGCGTAAACGCATCGCGCTCACGCAGTGCAATCGAAAGACCGCGCACAACGATGAACGCAAACAGCAGCATGATGATCATGCACAGGATGATGCCGTATTCTTCCGCCGCAACCGAGAAAATGAAGTCGGTATGGCTGTCCGGGATGATGCGCTTGACAGTGCCTTCACCCGGCCCCTGCCCGAACCAGCCGCCGCGCAGGATTGCTTCGCGACCGGCATCGACCTGAAACGTATCGCCCTCGCCCGTCATGAAGCGATTGACACGACCGGCAACGTGATCCAACGTCAAATAGGCCCCGATCGCACCCACGACACCGAGGCCGCCCAGAACAACGATCCAATACATCGGCAGCCCGGCAAGGAAAAACATCGCACCCCATGTGCCTGCCGTCAGCATTGTCTGGCCGAAATCCGGCTGAAGCACCAGAAGACCAGCCGTAACGGCAAACAGCACTATGGCAAGAAAATAACCCGGCATGTCCCCGCCGCGTTCGCGCTCCGAAAACAGCCAGGCGCAAACCACCACGAAAGCCGGCTTCATGAACTCCGACGGCTGGATGGAGATACCTGCCAGATTGACCCAGCGCCGCGCACCCTTCACCTCAATGCCGAAAAACAGCGCGGCAACCATCAATAGAAGAGCAATGCCCAGCAGGATCAGGGCAAACCGCCTGATCTGGCGCGGCGAGAAAAACGATACGCCGATCATGACGGCGACCGCCGGAAGCATGAAGAAAATCTGGCGCTCGACGAAATGAAAACTGTCCAGCCCGATGCGCGACGCCACAGCGGGGCTTGCGGCGAATGACAGCAGAATGCCAAGCCCCATCAGGGCCAGACATGCGGCGAGGAAGAAGCGGTCTATTGTCCACCACCAATTGGCGACAGGACCGCGATCGACACGGCTTACCATCAGCTTTTTCCTCCTATCGGCTCAACACCCGGAAGCGCCAGAACGGCGCTGCGGAATGCATCGCCGCGTTTTTCAAAATTCTGGAACTGGTCGAAGCTCGCGCAGGCAGGCGACAGCAGCACGACCGGCTCCGGAGCAGCATCGTTGCCCGCATCGCGGGCGGCATGTTCGACAGCAACGGCGAGCGTGTCGGAAATCTCGAACGGCGCGGCATCGCCCAGCGTCGCCGCAAACTGCGCCGCGGCTTCACCGATCAGATAGGCCTTGGCAATCCGCGGAAAGAACCCTGCCAGCGAAGCGATCCCGCCAGCCTTCGGCACGCCGCCTGCAATCCAGTAGATGTTCTGCGGGAAAGACGACAATGCCGGGGCAGTCGCTTCCGCATTGGTCGCCTTGGAATCATTGACGAACAGGACTTTCCCGCGATGCCCGACCTGCTCCATGCGATGAGCAAGGCCCGGAAAACTCTTCAATCCGGCATGGATTTCTTCAAGGCTCAGGCCCACGGACAGGCAAGCGGCAATTGCTGCAAGGGCATTCTGCGCATTATGCGCGCCGCGCAGCGAGCCGATACCGTCCAGAGAAGCGATTTCATCGACTTCACCATCCTGCGCCCAGAGCAGTTTCGCACCGTCGGCAAAATAGCCTTTGCCAAGACGCTTTTCCTTGGAAATCCGCACGACATGCACGCCGTCACGATAAAGCCGGTCGGCAATGGCTTCGCAATATTGGTCGTCGACGCCGACAATCGCCGTGTCGCTTGCCGCCACCAGCCGTTCCTTGATTGCCGCATAGTTTTCCATGGAGCCATGACGGTCGAGATGGTCCGGCGTCAGATTGAGCAGGATGCCCGCCGTCGGGTTCAGCGACGGTGCAAGATCGATCTGGTAGGACGAGCACTCAACCACATAGAAACGATTTGCCTGCGGCGGTTCCAGCGTCAGAATTGCCGTGCCGATATTGCCGCCAAGCTGCATATCCCGGCCTGAAGCCTTGATGATATGGGCGATCAAGGCGGTCGTCGTCGATTTGCCGTTGGTGCCTGTAATGGCGATGAACGGGCAATCGGGAGCAATGTGGTTGCGCTCGCGAACGAACAACTCCACGTCGCCGATGATTTCAACCCCGGCTGCATGAGCCAGATCCACGGTCCAGTGCGGCTTTGGATGCGTCAGCGGAACGCCGGGCGAAAGCACGAAAGCCGCAAATTGCGACCAGTCGGCCTGCCGCAGATCGCCTGTGGCAATGCCCGCGCTCTGGGCGCGGGCAACGCTGTCGGGATTGTCGTCCCAGGCAATGATCTTAGCTCCGCCGCCAAGAATGGCCTTGGCTGTCGCAATGCCCGACCCGCCCAGTCCGAAAAGGGCGACTGTCTTGTCCTTGAGGGCGGTGATCGGGATCATGGCATTTTACCGCAGCTTGAGAGTGGAAAGGCCGATCATCGCGAGGATGATCGCAACGATCCAGAACCGGATCACGACCTGGCTCTCGGTCCAGCCCTTCTTTTCGAAATGGTGGTGGATCGGCGCCATCAGGAAGACGCGCTTGCCGGTCAGCTTGAAAGAACCGACCTGAATGATGACGGAAAGCGCTTCCATGACGAACAGACCGCCGATGATGGCGAGAACGATTTCGTGCTTCGTCGCAACCGCAACAGTGCCAAGCATGCCGCCCAGCGCCAGCGAACCCGTATCGCCCATGAAGATAGCGGCAGGCGGCGCATTGAACCACAGGAAGCCGAGGCCAGCGCCGATGACCGCGCCGAGGACGACGGCAAGCTCACCCGTGCCGGGCACGAAATGGATCTGCAGATAATCGGCGAAGATCGCGTTACCCGAAAGATAGGCGATGAAGCCGAAGGAGGCTGCGGCCACCATGACCGGCACGATTGCAAGCCCGTCGAGACCGTCGGTCAGGTTCACGGCATTGCCTGCGCCAACCATGACGAAGGCAGCAAACGGAATGAAGAACCAGCTCAGATTGATCACGAACTGCTTGGCAAACGGGAATGTCAGCGAGGACGAGAACGGCTCCTGCCCTGCCCGCATGATGATGAAAGCGGCGGCGGCGGCGATCAGGAATTCAATGCCAAGACGCGCCTTGCCCGAAAAGCCCTTGTCGGACTGCTTCGTCACCTTCAGATAATCGTCATAAAAGCCGATTGCGCCGAAACCCACAGTGACCAGCAGAACCACCCAGACATAGACGCTGGAGAGATTGGCCCAGAGCAGGCACGACACGAGGATGCCGGTCATGATCATGAGACCGCCCATGGTCGGCGTGCCGGCTTTCTTGAAATGGGTCTGCGGACCGTCAGCGCGGATCGGCTGGCCCTTCCCCTGACGCACCCGCAGCGAATTGATGATCGCCGGGCCGAACAGGAACACGATCAGCGCCGATGTGATCATCGCGCCGCCGGTGCGGAAGGTAATGTAGCGGAACACATTGAGCGGTGTCATATGTTCGGCGAAGAAGGTGAGAAACATCAACATGTAGAGAAAAATCCCTCAAATACCGCTTATTCCGCGGGTTCCACCGGCGGAAACTGGGCAATCAACGCCTTGACGATTTTGGAAAAGCCGATCCCCTTCGACGATTTCACCATGATGACATCGCCCGGACGGACCGCCTTGATCACCAGCGGCAACAATTCGTCGGTGCTTTGCCTGTACTCGGTATGAATTTCAACCGGCAAGGCATTTTTGAGCGCGGACATGTCCGGTCCACCGATAAAAAGCGCATTCACTTCCGCATCCACGATAGGCCGCGCCAGATCGGCGTGAAGCTTGCCCGATTGACGTCCAAGCTCCAGCATATCGCCCAGCACCGCGATGCGACGGCCACGGGAACCTTCCGGCGTCGCCGAATGCAGCAGCGACAGGGCTGCGCGCATCGAGGTCGGGTTGGCGTTGTAGCTTTCGTCGATCAGCGTGAAGGTTCCTTCGGGATGCTGAAGCACATGACGCGCGCCGCGACCGCCTTCGGCAGAAAGTGTGGCCATTGCCATCATCACCTTGGCAATATCCGCACCGACCAGATCGGCAGCGCCGAGGACGGCGAGCATGTTCTGAACGATATGGCGACCCGGCATGCCGACCTTGACCGCAGCTTCATGCGTGCCAGCCTTCACCGTCATGCAGGAACAGGTAGGATGCAGCTTCACTTCACGCAGGCGATAATCGGAACGGGCATTCTCGCCGAAAGTGACGATATGCTCGACGCCTGCCTTTTCAGCCAGTTCTTCCAGCTGCTTGAAGCGCTTGTCGTCGCGGTTGAGAAGCGCATAACCGCCCGGCACGATGCCTTCGAAAATCTCTGCCTTGGCGACGGCAATTTCTTCCAGATTGGCGAAATGACCAAGATGCGCGGGAGCGATCAGCGTAATCAGCGCCACATGCGGGCGCACCATCTTCACCAGCGGGCGGATTTCGTCATGATGGTTCATGCCGATTTCAAAGACGCCGTAATCCGTATCGGCAGGCATGCGCGCAAGGGTTAGCGGCACGCCCCAGTGATTGTTGAACGACGCCACCGAAGCATGAACCTTGCCCACTTCCGAAAGCACGTGGCGCAAGGCTTCCTTGGTTGTCGTCTTGCCGACCGAACCCGTCACCGCGATGATCTGCGCCTTCGAGCGTGCGCGTGAAGCAATGCCAAGCTTGGTCAGGGCCTCAAGCACGTCCTCGACCACGATCATCGGCACCTTGGAATTGCCGAAAGCGGGCAGACGGTGTTCCGCAACCACGATCAGACCGGCACCGGCAGCCATGGCAGCGGTGACGAAATCATGTCCGTCGAACTGTTCGCCCTTGATAGCAAAAAAAGCCTCGCCCGGCTTCAGCGAGCGGCTGTCGATTGAGATGCCGGTGATGCCAGCAGGAAGGTTGCCAAACGGCCTTCCTTCCATGGCTTCGACCATATCATCGGATTTCCAGAGCCAGTCACTCATTCCGAGCGCTCCTCAAGACGGGCAGCCAGCGCTGCCGCAACTTCCGCATGATCCGAGAACGGCAATGTAATGTTGCCGACGATCTGCCCTTCCTCGTGTCCCTTGCCTGCAACCACCAGCGTATCGCCCGGCTGCATCATCGACACGGCGGTAAAGATTGCCTCCCGGCGATCACCGATTTCGGTAGCACCCGGCGCTGCTGCCATGATTTCGGCGCGAATCTGGGCCGGAACTTCCGAACGCGGATTGTCGTCGGTGACGATGGCCACATCGGCCAGTCGCGAGGCGATTTCGCCCATGATCGGGCGCTTGCCCTTGTCGCGGTCGCCGCCGCAGCCGAACACCACGATGACCCGGCCCGTCGTGAACGGCCGCACCGAAGTCAGCACATTTTCCAGTGCTTCCGGCTTATGGGCGTAATCGACATAGGCTGGGGCACCATCTTCCGTCGCACCAACCAGATCAAGCCGTCCCGGTGCACCTTTCAGGAGCGCCAAGGCACGCATCGCAGCCGCAGCCGGAACGCCGGTAACCATGGCAAGTCCTGCTGCCACCAGCGCATTCGCCACCTGAAAATCTCCGGCGAGCGGCAGTTCGATCTCGAAAATATCGTCGCCGATGCGCACTTCGACATGCTGGCGGAAACGCTCATGCTCCACGCGCTTGAGGGCAATGAAATTGCCTTTGCGTCCGACTGTCTTCACGTCGCATCCGGCAAGCGTCGCCGCTTCGATGGCCTGTGCCGAAAAATGATCGTCGGCATAGATGATGGCTGGCGCGCCCTTCGGCAACAGCGTGCTGAAGAGACGCATCTTCGCGCCCAGATATTCCTCGATGGTCGCGTGATAATCCATATGGTCGCGACCGAGATTGGTGAAGGCACCGGCAGCAAGCTTGACGCCGTCCAGACGACGCTGGTCGAGACCGTGAGACGAAGCTTCCATCGCCGCATGGGTGACGCCTTCATCGGCAAGTTCGGCCAGCACGCGATGCAGTTCCACCGGGTCGGGCGTGGTCAGCGAATTATAGTCGCTGCGGGTCGGCGAAAAGACGCCGGTCGTGCCAATATTCGCTGCCGGAAAACCGGCATAGGCCCAGATCTGGCGGGTAAAGGATGCAACGGAAGTCTTGCCGCTAGTGCCTGTCACGGCAACCATGACCTGTGGCTGCTTGCCATAGAACTGCGCCGCGGCAACTGCCAGCGCAAGGCGCGGGTCATCGACATGAAGGACCGGCACACCCGCATTGGCGATGACCGTGTCCTTGCCCGCGACTATGGCGCTGGCGCCACGCTTGATGGCATCGGCAGCGAAGGCCGCACCATCGGCTTTCACACCCTTCAAGGCTGCGAAAAGAAAACCGCGTTCCACCTTGCGGGAGTCCGACGTGACGCCGGTGATCTCCACCTCGCCGGCATTGCCGGAGGCCAGTTCCTTGAAAAGAGCGATTTCCTTCAGTTTCATGGTCATACCAAATCCAGATTCAGTTGTGCGCGTAACGCTGCAAAGGCTGTTTTATGCGAATCAGTCGTATTCGTTGGAAACCATTGCTGGCGGCACATCCTGTTGAAAATCAGGCTTGCCGCTTAAATTGCTAACCATTGCTGGCTGGGCTTCGAGCTGGAAATCGGGCTTCACACCGAGGAACGAAGCGGACCGGCGGATGATCTCCGAAACCATCGGCGCTGCGTTGAGACCGGCGGTTGCGCTGAACTTGCCCTCTTCCGGCTTCGGTTCGTCGATGATGGTCAGCACGACATAGGTCGGGTCATCCATCGGAAATGACGCCAGAAAAGCATTGAAGCGCACATCCTTGGAATAGCGGCCATGCACCACCTTTTCCGCCGTGCCGGTCTTGCCGCCGACGCGGTAGCCCGGAACCGTGGCGCGCTTGCCCGAGCCGCCCTGGGCGGTCGCATTCAGGCGATAGAGGTAGCGCATATCCGCAGAAACCTGTGGATGGATGATCTGCTTGGCCACTCGATCGGCCTCGGCCTGCGTGCGCGTCAGGAATGTCGGCGGCATCAGCTTGCCGCCGTTCATCAGCGCCGCAGCGCCAACCGCCGTCTGCAACGGCGTCGTCATCATGCCGTGACCGAACGAAATGGTCATCGAATGCACCTTCTTCCACACACGCGGCTCGACAGGGCGCGCCACTTCGGGCAGCTCCGTCTGCAAGCGGTCGAGAAGGCCGATCTTTTTCAGGAAGGCGCGGTGACCTTCAATGCCGACGGCATCGGCCTCGCGGCCCGAACCGATATTGGACGAGAAGATGAAGACTTCCGGCAGCGTCAGCACACGGCCCTTGCCGTGGAAGTCGCGGATCGTCTGACGGCCAAACACCAGCGGACGCGACGCATCAAGACGCGAGTTCAGGTTGAACTTGCCGGAATCGAGCGCCATCGCCGTGGTAAAGCTCTTGATGGTCGAGCCCATTTCATAGGTGCCTGCCGACATGCGGTTGAGGCGATCCTTGTCCAGCGCATGGACCGGATTGTTCGGATCGAAATCCGGCACCGATGCCATGGCGATCACTTCGCCGGTCTTGACGTTCAGCACAACGGCACCGGCGGCAATCGCCCGGTAGCGTTCCATGGCCTTGACCAGCACGTCGCGCATGATGTGCTGCACGCGAATATCGATCGACAGGCGCACCGGCTCCAGCGACTGGCCGGTCGCAAGGCCGACGGAACGCAGGTCGGTCAGGCCCTGGCTGTCGATATATTTCTCCATGCCGGCAATGCCCTGATTGTCGACATTGACAAGACCGAGGATGTGCGACGCAGTCGGGCCGCCGGGATAGAAGCGGCGCTTTTCCGTGCGGAAGCCGATGCCCGGCACGCCGAGCGCCATGATCTGGCTCTGCTGTCTCGGGGTCAAGCCGCGCTTGACCCAGACAAAGCCCGCACCGCTTTTCAGGCGCTTGTATGTCGCTTCCCAATCGAGGTCCGGCAGCACGGTGGACAGCATTTCGATGGTTTCGTCGGGATCGACGATCTTGCGCGGCTCGGCATAGAGCGAGGCCGTCTTGATGTCGGTCGCCAGAATTTCGCCGTTGCGGTCGAGGATATCCGGGCGCGATGCGAGCTGCTGGACAGCCGGTCCTGCATTATCCTCGTTTTCGCCGCCGATGACACCGAAATAGACGAGCTTTCCGCCAATGACGCCGTAGATGCCGACAAAACAGGCAATGGCCATCCAGAGGCGATTGCGCGCGCGGTTGCCGTGCTTCTTGCGCGAGCCGACAAACGCCATGTTGCCGGCCGGCTTTTCATCGCCAACCGGCTCAACACCGTCACCTGCCTGCATGTTCTTTTTTCTGAAAGGTCTCAGCCGCATGATCAGTGCTTCGCCCCGCTTTTCTTGACGCTGCCGGTCGTGATGGCATCCTTGTCGAGCACGCCGCTTGCGAGCAGTTCGTCGCTGCCGGAGATGATCTTCTGGATATCGTCGACCGGGCGCTCCGGAATTTCATTGACGCTCAGCACAAGCTGTTCCGCTTCGATCGGCTGGAGATTGAGTTCCTTTTCGTAGACACCGACGAGGCTCTGCAAGCGGCCAGGCTGGTTCATCAATGCCCAGTCGGCGCGCAGGAGCGTGATCGTGTCCTTCTCGGAATCGATCTGCCGCTTCAGCTTGGCGATGACTGCGATCTGCTTTTCCGCGTCATATTTGATCGTGTAGGTGACGGTCGCCGCCACCAGCATCGCCGCTATCATGATGATGTCGAAAGTACGCAGCACTCGTTCAACTCCGGGCCAGTTCGTTCGTCTCGGGCAGTTTGGGCAGTCCGAAAAGCGAAAGATCGTCTTCCAGTGGCGGATTTTCCGTCCTGATTCCTGCGCGCAGCTTCGCCGAGCGCGCACGCGGATTGCGTTCTTCTTCCTCAGCCGTCGGGCCGACAGCGCCCTTGACCGCAGGCGTGAAGCTCGGCAGGCGGACATGCGTTTCCGGCAAATGGCGCGATCCGGCGCTGCCGCCCGCGCGGTCCGCGAAGTAGCGTTTCACCATGCGGTCTTCCAGCGAATGGAACGTCACGACAACCAGCCGTCCTCCCGGCTTCAGGATACGTTCGGCAGCAAGCAGTGCCCGCGCCAGTTCGCCCAGTTCATCGTTCACATAGACGCGCAACGCCTGAAATACGCGCGTCGCGGGATGAATGCGATCCTTTGGATTGCGGCCCACCAGCGTTTCGATGGCATTGGCAAGATCGAGCGTGCGCGTGAAAGGCTGCGCCGTGCGGCGCTTGTCGATCATGCGCGCGATGCGGCCCGCATGACGTTCCTCGCCAAGAAAATTGAAGATGCGGGCAAGATCACCGGTCTTGAGACGGTTGACCACATCGGCAGCACTTGGACCCTTTTTCGACATGCGCATGTCGAGCGGGCCGTCCTTCTGGAAGGAAAAGCCGCGCTCGGCCTCATCGATCTGCATCGATGACACGCCAATATCGAGCACTACGCCGTCCACCTTGCTGCCTGCTCCCTTAACCTTTGAAACCGCTTCATCCAGAGCAGAGAACCGGGACTCGACCAGATTGAGCCTGCCCGGAAACTGCTTTTCCATCGCCCGCCCCGCTTCGATTGCGGTCGGATCGCGGTCAATCGCGATCACGTTCGCTCCCGCTTCGAGTATGCGGCGCGTATAACCACCGGCGCCGAATGTCCCATCGACGATCACGGCACCAGTTGCAGGCTTCAGGGCATCGATCACTTCGGCAATCAGCACCGGAACGTGACGGACTTCAGCCCCACCGGCTTGAGAATTGTCTCCGCCGAGGCTTGCCATCATTCCGATCCTTTCCCGGGTACGCGGCCCGTTATCTAAAGCGCGCTGCGCTTGAGAGCATTTTCCCGCTTTCGGGAGACATGCCTGAGTGTTGCCTTTGGATTCCGCCCATTTGCCGTCGACTTGAGGGCATGACGGATTCGTTCGTCAGTTATCGGATATTAAGCTTAATGAAGCGTTATCCTTTGGAGGGAGTAAGGGAGTAAGGGAGTAAGGGAGTAAGGGAGTAAGGGAGTAAGGGAGTAAGGGAGTAAGGGAAGAGGACCATTATTTTAAAGCATGGCAAATATTTTTCTTGCCACGCCCATCCGGGGCACGCACCCTATTCCCCTATTCCCCTATTCCCCTATTCCCCTATTCCCCTATTCCCCTATTCCCCTATTCCCCTATTCCCGGTTGACGTCTCTCCGTCCTTGTCGTATTTAATGCAAATGGTTTGCAACTGCATTAAATTATCAAGGCATTTATGATGGCTCCATATGGGGAAAATTCGTCCGGCGGTGGCGAAATTACATTCGAAGGCTGGCGCCGTGATCGCGGCGAGGCATCCATGTCCGATGTCCACCGGTCAATCAGGGTCAATCGTTCTGGCTCGAAGTTCCGTCGCGCGTTGTCCTTCTTCGGCCCCGGCTATCTGGTAGCCGTCGGCTATATGGACCCCGGCAACTGGGCCACCTCGCTCGCTGGCGGCTCCCGTTTCGGTTACACGCTGCTATCCGTTGTTCTGCTGTCCAATCTGATGGCCGTGTTGCTGCAAGCCCTGTGCGCCCGTCTTGCGGTCGCGACGGGGCGCGATCTGGCGCAGGCCTGCCGCGATGCCTATCCGCGCTTTCTCGCGTGGCCGCTGTGGCTTCTGGCCGAACTTGCAATCTGTGCCACCGACCTTGCTGAAGTCATCGGCACGGCAATCGGCCTCAACCTGCTGTTCGGCATTCCACTTGAAATCGGTGTCATCATCACAGCCGCCGACGTGCTGCTGGTCCTTTATCTCCAGAACAAGGGATTCCGCCGCGTCGAGGCGCTGATCATAACGCTTCTCGGCGTGATCGCGCTCTGCTTCCTCATTCAGATTTTGATGGCGCAGCCGCAATGGGGCGAGGTCATCAGAGGCTTTGCGCCTACCACCGAAATAATCCGCAACCCGGACATGCTCTATATTGCGCTTGGCATCATCGGCGCGACAGTCATGCCGCATAATCTCTATCTGCATTCGGGCATCATCCAGACACGCGATTACGGCCATACCACGCCTGAAAAGCGCGAAGCGATCCGCTTTGCGACGTGGGATTCCACGATTGCCCTGACTTTCGCGCTTCTGGTCAATGCGTCGATCCTGATCCTGGCGGCTGCGAGTTTCAACGCCACGGGAAATACAACTGTCGAAGATCTGGACAAGGCACACGCCCTGCTGAACCCCCTGCTTGGGTCGGCTCTCGCACCAACGCTTTTCGCCATTGCGCTTCTGTGCTGCGGCCTCAACTCGACCATCACCGCAACCATGGCCGGACAGATCGTCATGGAAGGCTTCATCGATATTCGCCTGAAGCCTTGGCTGCGCCGTGCAATCACCCGCTTCGTGGCCATCGTTCCGGCTGCTGTGGTGACGGTCATGTACGGCTCTCGGGGAACAACCGAACTGCTTATCCTGTCTCAGGTCGTGTTGAGCCTGCAACTGCCCTTTGCGGTCATTCCGCTCGTCATATTCACGGCGGAGAAAAAGAAGATGGGATCGCTGGTCGCGCCGCGCTGGGTAACGCTGCTTGCCGCCATCACCGCCGCAATCATCGTCGTTTTGAACATGAAGCTGATTTACGACTTCCTGACCGGCGTGCCCATCTAAGGCCGAAGCACTTCAAAAGGGCGGCTTCCATTGCGAAGCCGCCCTTTCTTTACTTCACAGCGGCATTGCCGCCATCGGCATAAAGTGCTGAACCCGCGACGAAACTCGACATGGGTCCCGCCAGAAACAGCGCGGCCTGCGCGATTTCCTCCGGCTGCGCAATCCGCTTCAGCGCATGCAGCCCAGCCGCCCATTCCTTCTGCTTTTCGTCTCCACCCATCGGCGTATCGACGCCGCCCGGCAAAAGCGCATTTGCCCTTATGCCACGCGCGCCATAATCGGCGGTTATGCCTTTCACCAGCCCCATGAGAGCGGCTTTCGAGGTTCCGTAAACCGACATGCCAGGGATGCCGACGCTGGTGCCGACAAATGTGGAAGTGAAAACAATCGATCCGCCGCCTCTTTCGAGCATCAATGGGATTTGCGATCTGGCGCCCAGAAACGCCGAGGTCAGGTTTCCTGACAGGACCGTTTGCCAATCGGCGGGCGCAATTTCGGCCAACGGCGCGATGGGACCGACCGTTCCGGCATTGTTGATTGCGATATCCAGCCCGCCGAATTTATCCTTCGCTGCCGCCGCCAGCGCCGCGTGGGTCTGTGCGTCCGACACGTCGCCTGCAACACAATGCGCCTGTCCGCCAAAGGCCGCGATCTCTTCCGCAACGCGCTCAAGACCCGCAAGTCCCCGCGCGTTCAGCACGAGCGACGCGCCTTCCCTTGCGAAGAGCAATGCGGCCGCACGTCCTATCCCGGACGATGCGCCGGTAATGATTGCAACCTTGTCTTTCAAGCTGGTCATAGTGAACCTCCATGATTTCGTGGAGATCCCGATTAGAGGCGCGGTCGCAACGCAACTATCCGTTTCTTGCGCTGGAATATGGAAACCGCCTCTTGAGAAAAAATGTCAGCCGGTCTGTAAGCCGGGTTCTGTATGGCCGGGCTTGCGCCCGACGTGGCAGCCATTCATCTGGGACGGATGTCGCCACCCGCCTCGTGCAACCCACCCGGACGGCTGATCCGGAAACCGATTGCCGGCCCTTGCGAGCCGACGCGCCGTCCCTATTCGGTTTTGCTCCCGATGGGGTTTACCGTGCCGCCTGCATTGCTGCAGACGCGGTGGGCTCTTACCCCACCCTTTCACCCTTACCCCGTCACCCCTGCCGTTACGTCACGCAACGGTACGGAAGACGGGGCGGTCTGCTTTCTGTGGCACTATCCCTGGGGTCGCCCCCGCCGGGCGTTACCCGGCATCGTGTTTCCATGGAGCCCGGACTTTCCTCACCTGCGGCCTTTCGGCATATGACAGGCGCGGCTGCCCGACCGACTGACAGCGCGCATATAGCAACGATAGCGAAACAGTGAAACCGGATTCCGGAAAAAATATACATACGGTCAAAACAGAAAAGCCGACAGCGTCTCCGCCGTCGGCTTCCCGTTCACGTCAGACGGCCTGTACGCTACGCGGCCGCTGGCGTAAATTTGTTAGAGCGCGCGCATATAGGCCTTGACCGAGCTGCAATACTTCGCAGAGGTCGGGTTCATGCGCGTTGCGCCGTGGCCGGCATTGTATTTCAGGATCGTGCCGCAGGTGCTTCCGCCGCCGAGCTTCTGCGCCATGGCAAGATACTTCATGCCGAACTGGATGTTCGTGGATGGCTCGTAGAGGCCCTTGGCGGAACCTGTGTAACCGAGGCTGCGTGCGGTCGAGAGCTTGATCTGCATCAGACCGATTTCACCGGCCTTGCCGCGCACATTCGGCTGAAAATTGCTTTCGTGACGCACAACCGCATGGGCAAGCGCGGAAGGCACGCCATAGGTCGATGCATAACGGTTGATGATGGTGGAATAGGCGCCGCCCTTGGCGCTGCGGGCGGTCGTGTCTTTCGACTGCGAACGCTTGCTGGTGGAACCCTTCATGGTCGGGGCCGCACGGCGGCTGACGACCGATGCCTTCTTGGGCGCTGTGGTTGGCTTTTCCGCCTGGGCAGTCTTGTTCTGCTGGCGTGCCTTGAGGAGAGCTGCGAGGTTGGTCGGTTCGGTTGATGGGGCACTCAGCGCCGGATTCAGGCCAAACGAACTCATCGCGCCGACAAGGGCGCTAACAACAACAAATTTAATTTTCATAACCTACCGTCTTGGAACGTTTCTTTTGTCAGACCGCCTGTCTTGGGGGAGACGATCCTGTTTTTGATCCCGCCCGATATAGCCGTGTCAGGCCTGTGACCGCTGGGATTGCCGAATGAATTGGCGGGCAAATGCAGCTGAAGATTGGTTGCAAAAGTAAAATAGTCTTACAGGTTGCAACATTAGCGATTCATGCACGACCACAGCGAACCGCCATCGCAATCCCTCTGCGACGGGACTGGATCGGTCTATTTTTATGAAAACATTACAGAAATATGAAATACCGCCCCATGGAGGAACAGGACGATCGCGTGGCGTCAGGCGGTAACATTTTGCAGGGAAAAAATCAGCCTGTAGAGGGTATCTATGGTAGAAACATCGGCCACACCGTCCACATTCTGTGGCCGAAAATGGCGCTGGAAGGCCTTAATCACGATCTCCGTGTCCTCATCGAAGACACCTGTGATGGCAATTCCGTAGCCGCAAAGTGCGAGCATGGACTGCAAGGCCTCGACCGGCTGGCCCTGTTCTCCGCGTGCCAGAAAGCGCCCGCCCCGGATCGGCGTCGGCTCGATATAATGGCCGATGCCTGCCTCATGAAGCCGTTTCCACGGAAAATTATGGCCGGGATCGGTCTTGCGCGCCGGAGCAATGTCCGAATGGGCCAGCACGTTCTCCGGCTTGATGGCATGGCGCTCGCATAGATCGCGGCAAAGGCGGATGACCGCCTCGATCTGCGCATCCTTGAATGGCGGATAATCTTCCAGATTGCCCGGATTGACGATTTCGATGCCGATGGAAGCCGAATTGATGTCCGTTTCGCCCTTCCAGAAGCTCTTGCCTGCATGCCAGGCCCGCGCCTTTTCCGATACCATCTGCACGATCCGCCCGTCTTCATGGACGAGATAATGCGCGGAAACTTCCATCTCGGGCGACTTCAGAACCTGCACCGCCTCTTCGGCGGTTGCCAGACCTGTATAGTGGAGGATCAGAAAGGCGGGCACCTTGCCGTCGCGGCGAGGACCGAAATTGGGCGACGGGTCCAGCGTTGCCCCGGCGAAATCGGGCTGGACAAGCGCCAACTCCTCCAACAATTCGCTCTCGATTTCGCGCGCGCCGCTCATGCAGCCTCCAGATTCTTCTCGATACTCGCCCAGGCGGCGTTTATCGCCGCAAGACGCCTGTTGGCAATGGTTATGAATTCGAGCGGCAAGCCTTCCGCCACCAGCCGGTCCGGGTGATGCTCCTTGACCAGCGCGCGATAACGCTTGCGGGCCATTTCGAAGGAAACGCCGCGCTCCAGTCCCAGAATAGCGTAGGGATCGTCAGCGCCGCGCTGGACATGCCTGATCGCAATGCGGTCGAAAGCAACCTCATCGTAGCCGAAAATATCCGCCACGCCTGCAAGAAAGGCCATTTCCTTTTCGTGCACATAGCCATCGGCGGTGGCGATATGGAAAAGCCCGTCGAGGATGTCTTCCAGCAAATGGCAGTCGGTCTGCCCTTCGCTGCACAATCCTGCAAGCTGACGCGCATAGGTTTCGTAGCCCGCGACATCCTGCTTGGCGAGATCGTAGAGCCGCGCGACATGCGCCGTCTCTTCCTTCGGCACGGCAAATATGTCCTGAAAGGCGCGGATTTCATCCTGGGTAACGACCCCGTCGGCCTTGGCCATCTTGGCGGAAAGCGCGATCATCGCGATGGAGAATGCCACCCGGCGGCGCGTGTCGGCATCGCCTTCAAAAACGGTGCGCACGGCTTCGATAACGCCAGTAATGGCATTCGACGCCACGGACGTGACAAACTCACCAATGCGAACCCAAATCGACATGGGACTTTTCTATAGAATTCCAAATGAACTGAAAACCGCCCGCACGAGCGAAAGTCGAAAAAACAAATATTTAGAAAGAATACCGCGCCACAGGCTTGGAGCCTGAATCAAAAAGCGGCGGGCCGCGGCGAAAATGGTGATTTCGGAACAGGCTCTCACATTATTGCTGGGGCTCGCGCTCATTGAAAGAGCGCTGTGCGACAGCAGCCGCAGCCTCCCCTGCCGCCTGTGCCTGCTCATCCGTCTGCCCTACGGACTGAGCCGCTGCAACCGCGTTTGCGCGCGCCCGTTCGATGGCAGCGGCCTTTTCTTCCGGCGTTACCACGCCTGAACTCTCGCGAAGCGACTTGACCAGATCGGGACCTTTTTCCGTGCCTGTGCTTTCTGCCGGTTTCGCAGGCTGCGATATGGCAGCGGCGCCCTGTTCGCCGCCATTGGTCGTAGCAGCGGTCTCGTCACTCCCCTTGCCGCAGGCGGCAAGCGCAACAAGAACAATCGCAGAGATGAAAAACAGAAAGTTACGGTTCATGACAAAAGCCATAACCGAACCGAGCCTGCGTTGAAACACGGAAAACGCAGAGTGTGCGTCTTTTCCCACTATGGTTGCCTTAACGCTCATGTCAAATCCGAACCGGCCGAAGCCGTCAAGCACGAATGGCGATCCGACACCGGATCGCCACCCGCCTGCAAAGCAGTCACAACTTCGCACCCTTAGTTGGAAGGTGCGGTCCCTGTACCCGGCGTCGATGGTGCCGGCGTGGTCGGGGCTGGCGTCGTGTCATTATTCGAAGGCGCTGGCGCTGTCGGCGCGGATGGTGCAGGCGCGTTGGTCGTGTCGTCTTTCTTGTCGTTGCAAGCTGCAAGACCGAGAAGCGATACGGCGGCAACAGAAGCAATCAGAAACTTCTTCACTTAGGCTCTCCTTCCTAGGTTAGGCTCTTGGCCTGGTTTCAGGCATCACTGGCAAGCTTGCCAAACGCCTCTCTGTTCTCCGTGCGTGGCCGGTTTGCCGGCCAATCACCTTTACGGTCGCTTATCGACACAGAAGTCCTGTCGAGTCGGACCTTCACACGGAAAAACGGCAACAGCGCGAAAAAGTTCTCTCAAATAGTCTTACCGAACGTAATAAAGCGATAGTATTACAGAGCTGTAGCCCAATTTCCCCTCTTTATAAGCCCGCAATTATTTCGTCACGCGCCTGTCATTGGACGATGTTTAACTTCGCAAAACCGAAGCCGGGATTCGTGTTCAGGGGAACTCTTGATGACTGACAGTGCAGCAGGCGGCACAATTCTCAAACGTGCTGTGACACAAAACAACGCTCTTTCGCGCGCAGGCTTTTCCGAAAGATTGTTCGCCTGGCTGTTCAAGGGGCTGGTCTATCCGCAAATCTGGGAAGACCCGGAAGTCGATATGGCCGCGCTCGCCATCGAGCCGGGCCACCGCATCGTCACCATCGCTTCGGGCGGGTGCAACGCCATGTCCTATCTGACCGCCGATCCGGCACGCGTCGAGGCGGTGGATCTCAATCGTGCGCATGTCGCGTTCAACCGGCTTAAGCTCGCTGCCGTCAAAAACCTGCCCGATTACAACGCTTTCTACCGCTTCTACGGCAAGGCCGACGACAAGACCAATCTTGCCGCCTACAAGCGCTTCATCCGCCCGCATCTCGACAGCGAAAGTCGCGCCTATTGGGAAAAGCGCAAATGGAACGGCCGCCAGCGCATTTCCATTTTCTGGCGCGACCTCTATCGCCACGGCTTGCTCGGCGTCTTCATCGGCATGGGGCACCGCGTGGCGCGGCTCTATGGGATCGATCCGCGCGACATCTTGAAGGCGCGCACGATGGAAGAGCAGCGCAGCTTCTTCGACACAGCGCTGGCGCCGCTTTTTGAAAAACGCATGGTGCGATGGGCGACAGCCCGCAAATCCTCCCTGTTCGGGCTCGGCATACCGCCACAGCAATATGACGCCCTTGCCACCGCCGGAAATGGCGACATGGCGCTTGTTCTGCGCAGCCGCCTTGAAAAACTCGCCTGCGGCTTTCCCCTCGCCGATAATTATTTCGCCTGGCAGGCCTTCGGGCGCGGCTATGGCGGCGATGAAGAGACCGGGCCGCTTCCGCCTTATCTATCGCGCGGCAATTTCGAAACGGTGCGCGCCCGCGCAGATCGCATGACGGTGCAAAACGCGAGCTATACCGACTTTCTCGCGGCCAAGCCCGCCGCTTCCGTCGACCGCTATATTCTGCTCGACGCGCAGGACTGGATGAATGA
The DNA here is from genome assembly GCF_055816855.1 of Ochrobactrum sp. PL_is483. Taxonomy (NCBI): domain Bacteria; kingdom Pseudomonadati; phylum Pseudomonadota; class Alphaproteobacteria; order Hyphomicrobiales; family Brucellaceae; genus Ochrobactrum; species Ochrobactrum sp. PL_is483. Next base: position 59,399 of record NZ_JBVPGS010000039.1, on the reverse strand, counting down.
CGAGCAGCTCAACGCGCTGTGGAGCGAAATCACCCGCACGGCCGCGCCCAATGCCCGCGTCATCTTCCGCACCGCCGCCGAACCGAGCCTGCTTCCCGGACGGGTGGCGCCAGAGATACTGGGGCGCTGGGCATATCAGGCGGACGAGTCCCGCGCCCTGCATGAGCGGGACCGCTCGTCGATTTATGGCGGCTTCCACCTCTATATCTTGAAGGACGCCTGACATGCTGCGTAGCCCATGGAGCGTTCAGGGTATCGACCACGCCAACCTCATGGATCGGGTCTACCGCCGTCAGCGGCACTTTTACGATGCCACCCGCAAATATTACCTTCTGGGCCGCGATCCGATGGTCGCGGGGCTGGCCGTTCCCGAAAACGGCACGGTTCTGGAGATTGGCTGCGGCACAGGCCGCAATCTGGTGAAAGCTGCCGAACATTATCCAGACGCCAAACTGTTCGGCATCGATATTTCCGCCGAAATGCTGGATACGGCCCGCCGGGCTGCGGAGCGCGCCGGTATCGAAAGCCGCGTCCGGCTTGAGCGTGCCGATGCCGCGCAATTCGATCCCGAGCGATTGTTCGGGCAATCGGGCTTTGACCGGATTTTCATTTCCTATGCCGTGTCGATGATCCCGCAATGGCAGTCGGTCATCCGTGAAAGCATCCGGCACCTCAATGCAGGCGGCGAACTGCATATCGTCGATTTTGGCGATCAGGCCCGCCTGCCGCGCTGGTTTGGAAAAGCGCTGTTCAAATGGCTGGAATGGTTTCATGTCACGCCGCGCAGCGACCTGTTTGCGGTTTGCGAACAGCTCGCCCAGGAGCGCAGCGCCACCGTTGAAAAGCGCATTCTGTATCGCGGTTTTGCCTGGATAGCGGTCATTCGTTCGGCAATGCCGACCGCTCCAATAGATTAGCGGCAAACTTGCCCGCCAGACTGGTGACGTCCGGCTCCGGATCGCGTAACCGTTAGAGGACTGATTCGCGACACGGAACCACTCTATGAACCGTCTGGCCTGCTGCAGCATTCTCGCCCTCGGCGCTTTGTTCCTTTCCGCCTGCACGACGGTGGACTACGACTTTTCCGACGTAAAGAAATCAGGTGGTTCGGTCGCCCGGATTCCACCGCCATCGGGCTCCGTGAAGGCACCGCGTTTCGGTGATCGCGACCCGCATGACTGGACTGGCAAGACGCCGTGGCACTATCCGATCCACGGCACGGACGTTTCCAAATACCAGACCAATATTGACTGGAGCGCTGTTCGCGCCAGTGGCATTTCCTTTGCCTTCATCAAGGCGACTGAAGGCGGCGACCGCGTCGATGACCGGTTTCAGGAACACTGGAACGGCGCCCGTCAGGCAGGCATCGCACGCAGTGCCTATCACTTCTATTATTTCTGCCGCCCGGCCATCGAGCAGGCGCGCTGGTATATTCAGAACGTGCCGCGTGACCCCGGCGCGCTTCCACCCGTTCTCGACATGGAATGGAACCCGCAATCGCCGACCTGCAAGCTGCGCCCCAACGCGGCTGTCGTGCGCAAGGAAATGCGCATCTTCCTGCAAGCACTGGAAAAGCATTACGGCAAGCGCCCGATCATCTACACGACGGTCGATTTCTTCGATGACAACGACCTGCGGCAGATGGCGGATTATCCGTTCTGGCTGCGCTCCGTTGCCGGTCATCCGGACGAGAAATATGGTCCGCATCCGTGGACGTTCTGGCAATATACCGGCACCGGCTCCATTCCCGGCATCAAGGGCGACGCAGACATCAATGTCTTCGCTGGCGATGCCAACACGTGGAAAAAGTGGCTGGAAAGCAACAAGGTCCGCTAACACGGCCCGGTTTGGCAGTTCACACGAAGTTTTGCTTCATTTCCGAGGCTTGTTGGGGCAATAGCAAAACAATCCTCGGAAGGGAGCCGCCTGCTCCCGATCATTAGTGTGAGTTACCAATGAAGTTTTTTGCTTCAGTTATCGCAGCCGCCCTGCTCGCGTCGACAACCATGTCCAGTGCACAGGCCGCTGCTTCTGCCGCGCCTGCGGCAACGCCAACCGAAAACGCCGTCAACCTTCCAAAGCCCGAATGCGAAATCGACTACGGCCAGTGGATGGACAATCTGACCAAGGAAGCCCGCGACGCCGGTGTCGGCGAAAAGGGCATCGCCGAACTGCACAAGGCCATGCTTGAGCAGAAAGTGCTCGACCGCGACCGCAAGCAGACTGTTTTCAACCTGACCTTCACCGAGTTCTCCAAGCGCCTCATCTCGGAAGCGCGCCTGAAGAAGGGCCGTGACAATCTGGTCAAATATGCCGATGTCTTCAAGAAGGTTGAGGACACCTATGGCGTTCCGGGGCCCGTGCTTGCCGCCTTCTGGGGTCTTGAAACCGATTACGGCGCGATCCAGGGCGATTTCGATACGCTCAACGCACTTGTCACCCTTTCCTATGACTGCCGCCGCCCGGACCTGTTCCGCCCGCAGCTGATCGCCCTTCTCAAGCTTTTCGATCAGGGTGTCGTCGATGCGGCGACCACCGGCGCATGGGCTGGCGAAATCGGCATGATGCAGCTTCTGCCGAAGGATTATCTTGAGCGCGGCGTCGATGGCGACGGCGATGGCAAGGTCGATCTGAAGAACAGCGTTCCCGATGCCATGATGACTGCCGGTCGCATGATCTCGGAACTCGGTTGGAAACGCGGCCAGCCCTGGCTTGAGGAAGTTCGTCTCACCAAGGACCTGCCTTGGGAAGAAGCGATCCGCACCAACCGCAAGCCGCATTCCTGGTGGGCTGAACAGGGCGTGACCGGGCTCAACGGTCCGCTCGGAGCGGATGATGGCGATGCGTCGCTTCTGCTGCCGCTTGGCCGCAAGGGACCGGCTTTCCTGTCCTATCCGAACTTCGACGTGTTCGTGGAATGGAACAAATCCATCGTCTACGCCACGACGGCTGCCTATTTCGCGACCCGTCTGGCAGGCGCACCTGCCTTCGATCCGGGCAATCCGGCTCCCGGCCTGACGCAGGATCAGTTGAAGGAACTCCAGACCAAGCTTCAGGCGCGGGGTTATGAAATGGGCAAGATCGATGGCGTCTTCGGCGTCGCCACACGCGATGCCGTGCGCGCCGAACAGATGCGCCTTGGAATGCCTGCCGATTCATGGCCGACGCCGGAATTGCTCGAAAAGCTTTAAGCTCGCAAAGGCGCAGTTTTCAAAAAATCTGCGCCTTTTCCTTTCCTGGAATGAAATGCACCCCATGCTGACAACGCTGATCGTCGTTCTTCCCGTTTTTGCGCTGATTTTCTCCGGCTGGGGTGCCTTCAAGCTGAAAATCCTCGGGGCTCATGCGATAGCGGAGCTGAACCGCTTCGTGGTCTATCTGGCGCTGCCTGCCCTTCTCTTCGACATCATGGCCAACACAAATGGCAGCGAGCTTTGGCAGCCCGGCTTCATTGCTGTGTTCCTGCTTTCGAGCGCCATTGCTTTCGTCCTGCCGTTCCTGGTGCGGCTGCGTGGAAAGCTGCCCCTGTCGGACACCGCGCTCGACGGCCTCAACGCCGCCTATCCCAATACCGGCTATATGGGCATCCCGCTTTCGATGATCGCCTTCGGGTCGGGGGTTCTGGCGGCGACAACCATTTCGATCATCATCACCGTCTGCGCTACCTTCGCCTTTGCAATCGTGCTGATCGAAATCGGCCTGCAAACCGAAAAGAAACCGCTCCGTCTCATCTGGAAGGTCATGCGGTCCCTGATCCGCAATCCGCTGCTTGTCGCTCCGGCATTGGGCGCGGTCGTGTCCTTTCTGGGACTCACCATCCCCGCCCCGGCAGAAACCTTCCTCAAGATGCTCGGCGGTGCCGCCTCCCCTTGCGCGCTTGTCGCCCTTGGCCTGTTCCTCGCCCAGCCGCGCAAGATCGAACGCGAGAGCGTCAATGCCATCGCCTTCCTTGTTTCGGTGAAGCTCATCGTGCAGCCGCTCGCGACCTGGCTGCTTGCGGTCTATGTGTTCGGACTGCCGCCCCTGCTCGCGCAAAGCGCAACCCTCCTCGCAGCGCTTCCGACCGGCACCGGCCCCTTCATGCTGGCCGAACATTATCGTCGGGAGGCAGCGATAACCTCCAACGTCATCCTCTACTCCACCGTGTTATCTATCCTCACTTTGTCGGCATATCTGGCGCTAATTCGCTAAAAATCGCAAAAAACATGCCTAAAAACCTGTGGCAACTGCGGCGAAAACAGTACCAAACGTGGCAGTTCGGTGTCTTTTTCATGAAATGTGAATAAATTTTTCTGGTTATATATTTCAATAGTTTAGGTGGTAAACGATAGGTTTATTTCTCCATCACGGCAGATTGCAGAACGAAATCTTCTTTTGTTCGAGGCGTTTTGCGCTTAGATTCCGGTTTCCTACCAGCGCGCGTCCGCTCCGTCGGGCGCATATGAAGGAGACAGACCAATGGGACTTACGCGATCTTTGAATGTCCTCATGATCTGTGCGGCATTTGCATTTGTTGCAGCGTTGATAGCAGGCGTTATTCCTTAGAGCATGTCTCCCGAAAGTGGGAATCGGTTTCGGGATAAAGACATGCGTGGAAGCAAACCGATAGAGCATTTCTATTGTTTTAATCAAAACAGAAAATGCTCTGGGATTGAGCCTAAACCATTACGGCGGCTTCGGTTTTTGAGGATAGGCCGACCCGCACGAAAACGAGAAAGCCCGGCGAAATCGCCGGGCTTTCTTTGTTTCAGGCAACCTCCAGAGCCGCCTCGGCCTTCGGCCTTATCCCGATCATATGGCAGATCGCAAAGGGCAGATCGGCGCGATTCATCGTGTAGAAATGGAAATCCTGCACGCCGCGTTCGATCAGATCCATCACCTGTTCCGCGGCAATCGCCGCCGCCACCAGCTGATGCGTCTGCGGATCGTTGTCCAGTCCCTCAAAGCGCTCCGCCAGCCAGCTTGGAATATGCGTCGCCGACCGCGCGCAAAAATTCTTGACCTGCTTGAAGTTGTGCACCGGCAGCACGCCCGGAACGATCGGGATATAGATGCCTGCACGGCGAACCCGCTCGACATAACGTTCGTAAAGGTCGTTCTCGAAGAAAAACTGGGTGATGGCGCGCGTCGCCCCATTATCGACCTTGCGCTTCAGCATATCGATATCGGTCGCAAAATCCGGGCTTTCCGGGTGTTTTTCCGGATAGGCGGAGACCGAAATGTCGAAATCCGCAATATTGCGCAGGCCAGAAACCAGCTCGGCGCCGTTCTGGTAGCCACCCGGCGTCGGCACGTATTTTTCGCCGATACCCGCCGCCGGATCGCCGCGCAGCGCCACGAAGCGATTGACGCCAAGCGATGCGAACTCACGCACCACACGGTCGACTTCGTCGCGCGTCGCATCCACGCAGGTCAGATGCGCGGCGGGCTTGACGTCGGTTTCCTTGAGGATGCGCGCCACGGTGCGCGCCGTGCGTTCCCGCGTGGAACCGCCGGCGCCATAGGTCACCGAAACGAATTCAGGCTGTAGCGGGGCAAGCCGCGTAACCGTATCCCAGAGACGCTGTTCCATTTCCTCCGTCTTGGGCGGGAAGAATTCGAACGATACCCGGGTGGTCTGGCCAACATCCGGTCGGCGGGAAAGACCATAAAAACCCATCAAACTGTCTCCGTCATGCTCGGAGCATTTTGCAGCCAAATGGAAAGTTTGGCGTCGCATAAATGCGGTGAATACAAATATTGAGAGCGCGTTTTGTCTAATGTTATCAGGCCGAAACGCGCTCTATCGTTTTCGACACCGGGTCGGCGATCAGAAGGCGTGGATCGCGAGCAAGCCACAGCTTCACTGTCAGCCCCTCATCGCCATTGGCCGCCTTCGGTTCCAGTTCCAATGTCTTCTCCGGCTCAAGACCGGCATCCTTCATCCAGCCCAGCATCTGCTCATCGCTGAAACCAAGCCGCAAATGGGCGTGTTCCTCGCGCAGAAACTCAAGCCTGTGCGGCGCAAAATCGACGATCAGCAGCCGTCCATTGGGGCGCAGTGCCCGCGCGCCCTCCCGGATCGCAGCCAGCGGGTCATCGAGAAAGTGCAGAACCTGATGAATGGTCACCAGATCGAAACTCTCGCGCTCGACTGGAAGCGCATAGACGTCGCCCTGGCGAACCTGCGCATTGCCGATAGCCGCCAGATCGAGATTGGCACGCGCGACGGCCAGCATGTCGCGATTGATGTCGATGCCGACGCCGCGCAGGTAAAGCGGCGCAAAAAGCTCCAGCAAGCGGCCCGTACCAGTGCCAACATCCAGCATGGCCTGAAACGGCTTATCGCCGACAATCTTCTTGAGCGCGACCTCGACCGCATCCTCGGAAACATGCAGCCTGCGAATCTGATCCCAGCTTCCGGCATTGGCGCTGAAATAGGCGGCGGCCTTTTCCTGACGGCTGGACTTCACCTGTGACAGCCGCTCCATGTCGCGCTCAACCAGCGCATCGGCACTGTCCAGACGCGCCAGAAGACCACGTGCAAGATCGCCGCTGATCGCATTGTCGGCGAGGCGGAAATAGGCCCATGCGCCTTCCTGATAACGATCGATGAGATCAGCTTCGGCCAGCAGCTTCAGATGACGCGAAACCCGCGGCTGCGACTGCCCCAATATCGTCGTGAGGTCGGAGACGGTCAGGTCGCCCCGCGCCAAAAGCGCCAGAATGCGCAAGCGGCTTGGCTCCGCCACCGCTTTCAACACATCCACCATCTGATCGAGTTGCAGCTGCAAACCGCTCATCGCTTGCCCTCGGGCTGAATAAAAGACATAAAGATATGTTTATATGAAAAACAATTTCGGCGCAAGGACTTTTCATGCACAATGGCTGCGACAGGGGATTCGCGATCACGCAATAGAGCGCGTTTCGATCTGACTGGATCAGACCGGCGCTCTAACTATTTATTTTACCACGCATTTTTCCGAAAACCGTTTCCCGCTTTTCGGAATGCGCTCTAACGGAACGAAAGCAATGCGCGCAGGCACCAACCGCCAGAAGGCAATCGCCAAATCGCTGACACTTCTGCTTCCTGCTGTCCCCTATTCGGACTCCGAGCCCATTCGCGCCGCAGCACTTGCCCCGCACATGAAAACGCTGCCGCCGTCCACTGCCGTGTGGCTGGCGACCGTTGCGCATGTGCGCCACACCCATACGGATTACGACGCGCTTCGGGACGAAGGATATGACAAGGATTCCGCGCGCTTCTTCGTGCTGGACGCGATCAATGCCAAGCTGACGGAATGGCGCGCAACCCGGCTCGTCTCGCCGGAGGACGACGAGGCGATGCAGATGTAAATCAGCTACGGCGAAACGGGTTTATCGTATGGCTGATCCGCACTTTGCGCGTGAAAGTTTTACCGTGAAACGCCTGGGGCCGACCAGCCCGTCAGGCATTGGCATTGTAACGGTTGCGGCTTTCAGCCTGCACCGCCCCACCACAACATCGTAGGTGCCGAAATCCTCGCGCGGAGTAACGCTCTTGATGGCTTGGCCGGGAAACCTCTTTTGCACGGCTTCCGTCACTGCGGCCACTTCACGAGCCCGCTCGATGTCAGGCGCCAATACCGCATGCGCCGGTTGCGCCAATGAAAACAGCGTGAATAAAGTCAGCAGATATTTCATGATCACACCCCCATATGGGCATCACGACGCATTTCGACCTGATTGACCCTGACCGGCACGCTAACCATTTGTTTTGACGCGCATCCCGAAAACCGTTTCACACTTATCGGGATGCGCTCCAATGGGCGGAACAGGCCGTCAAACTTCTGCGTAATTTTTAGCGGTCAAGCGGATTCGATCAGCTAAATCATAGATTTCATCAAGGCTATCAATCTTAATGCGCTCTTCCTTCTCGCCATCGAAAAGCCCCACATATTTTACACTTCGGTTAAACCAAAGACGGGCAAGGGGTTTTCTATTATTATTGTCAACCAATATCCCGCAATAACTCTTCTGATCTCGAATAATAACCCTGGAAGGCTTTAGAATATCTCGCACTATCGCCCGGACCACCATAAAACCTTCGGTTTCTTCCTCGGTAGTGACAATTTCTTCTTCAAGTTCATCGTTGATAGCCAGCTCGGAAACCTGTGTCTCCGCCAAGGCATTGGATAATCTCGATTGCACTGACTCTCGAACAATATCACGGAACGCCGCCTTGACCATCGGCGCGAATTGTTCTTTTACCTGGGCGGTAAAGCGTCCAGAATAGAGGCCATTAGTAACCATCCGAATGAATTCTTCGGGAGGCTCCTCCATAACTTGATTAATTTCTTTCTTGATCGCCGACGTGTATTTCAACCGGTGGGCAGACTGCAGAATGCCATCCACATTGAATTCTGACTTGGCGAATTTTTTCAGTTCGGAGATCAGCTGCCCTTGAATATCCGAAAGATCGAATGTCAAGAATGGACGCTCATCCAGCTTATTGGGTGCCACCAGATCACTATGGAAGTGAAAAGTCCTGCCATTTGTGAGAATTGCGAATTTAGCATTCGTCACAGAAAAGTAGCGATAAAGCTGAGCTAAATGAACCTTATCAAGAAGCGTCGTGATAGGCTTGCACTCAATTAAGATCCGGATCTCATTATCGATCTTAATCGCATAATCAACTTTCTCGCCCTTTTTCCCGACAGCATCGGCAGTAAACTCTGGCACGACCTCTTCCGGATTGAAAACGTCATAATCCAGAGCTGCCAGGAATGGTAAGACAATGGCAGTCTTGATTGCCTCCTCAGTGACCATTGCACTGGAATGGGTCTTGATGCGTTCTGAAAGAACGCGAAGTTTTTCTTCTACGCTCATGCTTAACCCCGCCCTCTTAGCACAACTCTAAGATGACAGAAGAAGCAAGAAAGGCAACACCTTATGCGAGATCCATATTCAATTAGATATACCTAAAGTATACATGTAAGATCGAACGCAATGTCTGGGCTGCGTTCGATCCTATTAAGGGCCTCGCTGCTCATCCCTTGCAGATATCCATGCTCGCGCGGGTTCGGCATCATGACGCCGACGAGGACGGCAATCACCATGATCGCCGTCACATACCAGAAGAAGGCGCTTTCCATGCAGTGCCGTTTGAATCTTGCGATGACAAACCGCCCTTGAACCGGTGGCCTCGGCGTTCATTCCCATCGAAAATGCAAACAGAACAAAAGCATCGAAACCAGCGCCCTGAAAGAAATCACAACGGGATGAAACGCATCACGGCGTTGCGATCATGGTCTCCATATTCAGAGCGTTTCAGGATGCGGCCAGACCATAGGAACAAAATCGCTTGCATACAATCTATTCCAATTGAGAGCACCCCAATCGATATAAGCGATTGTATTATCTTGCAAATCATGACCCGCTTCTACACGGGAGACCGGTCATTTCCCGTGTAGAGCAATCTCGCGGGCAGCTATTTCTTCTGAACGACCAGAAAGATACGCGGAAAACGCAGCAGGACTTTTCCGTCGGCGGCAGCAGGATAATGCGGCGCGATCCGTGCCTTGTAGGCCTTCAGATAGTCAGCCTGCTCCTGTTCGTCGAGCGGATCGAGGAAAGGACGTAATCCGGTGCCCTTCACCCATTCCACAATGGCGTCCACGCCATCCAGCGGATGATTATAAATCGTGTGCCATATGTCGATACGGGCGGACTGTCCGGCCAGAGCGTTATAATATTCCATGACCGGCGGCAAAAGCCCCCTGCCCTTGTTACCGATTTTCGCAGCGAATGGCGCGGTCTGCGCCACCTCCCGCATCGCAACATGCGTCGGTTCGCCCATATTGTCCGGCATCTGGACAGCCAGCACCGCGCCGGAGCGAAGCAATGACAGCAAGCGCTTCATCTGCTCAACATGGTCCGGGAGCCACTGGAAAACAGCATTGGAAAATAGAACGTCTGTTTCCGCGTCAGGCTCGTAGCTCGTCGCGTCGCCGATAGTGAAATTGACCTGCGGCAGGCGCGCCCTGGCTTTTTCGATCATGTCCGGCGATGTATCGAAACCGGAGATATCGGCATCCGGCCAGCGTTCGGCCAGCAGTTCGGTCGAATTACCGGGACCGCAGCCGATATCCACCACCTTGCGCGGTGCGGCCAACGGTATCGCGGCCAGAAGGTCACGCGCCGGGCGGCTGCGTTCGTCTTCAAACTTCAGATATTGCTGTGCAGACCAGTCTTTCATCATGTTTTCCTTCATCAAATAAAAAGGCCGGTGCAATGCACCGGCCTTAACTCTAAATCGCCAAAGGTTCGTTGAAGTTCTGGGTATGGCGAGGCGAAAATGGTGAGGTTCGAGAACCGAAGCGGAGCGCACTTTGCGTAGGTGAGCACCGGAAGCGCGGAACCTCGCCATTTGCAGACCGCCAGAACCTGCACATATCGAACCTTACCGCGTCAGCGGCTTGTAGGTAACCCGCTTGGGGTTGACGCTATCCGGCCCGAGACGACGGATCTTGTCGGCTTCATAGTCCTCGAAGTTGCCTTCGAACCATTCGACGTGGCTATCGCCTTCGAATGCGAGGATATGCGTTGCCAGACGGTCGAGGAACATACGATCGTGGCTGATGATAACGGCGCAGCCAGCGAAGTTTTCCAGCGCATCTTCAAGCGCGCCGAGCGTTTCCGTATCAAGATCGTTGGTCGGTTCGTCGAGGAGCAGGACATTGCCGCCAGACTTCAGCATCTTGGCGAGGTGAACGCGATTGCGCTGACCACCGGAAAGATTGCCAACCTTCTGCTGCTGGTCGCCGCCCTTGAAGTTGAACGCGCCGCAATAAGCGCGGGAGTTCATTTCAAACTTGCCGAGCTTGATGACGTCATTGCCGCCGGAAATCTCTTCCCAGACAGTCTTGTTGGCGTCGAGCGCGTCGCGGCTCTGGTCCACATAGGACAGATGAACCGTATCGCCGATGCGAACCGAGCCGTTATCCGGCTGTTCCTGCCCCGTCAGCATCTTGAAGAGCGTCGATTTACCGGCGCCGTTGGGGCCGATCACGCCGACAATGCCGCCCGCAGGCAGTTTGAAGCTCAGATCGTCGATCAGCAGGCGGTCGCCAAAGCCTTTCGACATGTTCTCGACCTCGATAACCACCTGACCAAGGCGCTCGCCCACCGGAATGATGATCTGCGCATCGCCCGGACGGCGTTCTTCGGCGCTTCTGACCAGTTCGTCATAGGCCTTGATACGCGCCTTGGACTTGGCCTGACGGGCTTTCGGGCTTGCTGAAATCCACTCGCGTTCACGCGACAGCGCCTTTTCGCGAGCAGCTTCTTCGCGGCCTTCCTGCGCCATGCGCTTGGCCTTGGCTTCCAGATAGGCGGAATAGTTGCCCTCGTATGGAATACCGCGACCGCGGTCGAGTTCGAGAATCCAGCCCGTCACATTGTCAAGGAAGTAGCGGTCGTGGGTGATGATCAGCACGGAACCGGGATATTCACGCAGGTACTTTTCAAGCCATGCGGTGGTTTCGGCGTCCAGATGGTTGGTCGGTTCGTCGAGAAGCAGCAGGTCCGGCTTCGAAAGCAGCAGCTTGCACAGCGCCACGCGGCGCTTTTCACCACCCGAAAGCTTGGTCACGTCCGCATCGCCCGGAGGGCAGCGCAGCGCTTCCATGGCCATCTCGACCTGGCTTTCCAGATCCCACAGGTTCTGGCTGTCGATGATATCCTGAAGCTTGGCGCCTTCGTCGGCGGTTTCGTCGGAATAGTTCATCATCAGTTCGTTGTAACGGTCGATGATCGCCTTCTTGTCGGCGACGCCTTCCATCACATTGCCGAGCACATCCTTGGACGGATCAAGCTCCGGCTCCTGCGGAAGATAACCGCAGGTAGCACCTTCGGCGAGCCACGCCTCGCCGGTATATTCCTTGTCGAGACCGGCCATGATCTTGAGCACGGTCGACTTACCGGCGCCGTTCGGACCGAGAATGCCGATCTTGGCGTCAGGGTAGAAGGAGAGATGAATATTCTCCAGAATCTTCTTGTTGCCATAGGCCTTGTTGAGGCCGGACATGTGATAAATGAACTGGCGTGCCATAAAGCGCGTCGTCTCCGCAGGTTGAGAAGCGCGGGTCGTCAATCGTGCGAACCGCGCGGAAATTGCTGACGCGTATGTAGGCCAAATATGCCCCGGAAGCAAACGCCAACCCGCGAACTGGAAGTGGTCGGAACCACCCGTCTGTATCTGATTGTGAAACACATATAATGAAACCGGGCGCGGATATTTCCGTCACCCGGTTTCCCCTCTGGCCACCGTCCGCGAAAGTTTCCTCCCTTTCATCGGACGGCCTGCAAGTTATGACGTGAATTCTGTCTCTCGGCGCCCCTGAATGCCCTTCAAAAACCCGTCTGCAAAGCTAGATTTGCCCAAGTTTTTGCGCTTTTCAAGCAGAATCTGCACAAAAAACGCGGTTGCCTAAAATTCATACACCCGCCGTTCAAATGCCTGTTTAAGCGACGCCGCATCAGGGGAGATTGACTATTTGCACGGCATAAAATCAGATGGCGAAATGACATTCAAAACCATTCACCGTCTGCCGATCTCAGACAAATCAGAACTTCCGTTCCGCACAGTTCGCGCCGGTGCGCCGCGAGCGGTCGTCCAGATATGTCATGGCCTTGCCGAACATTCGGCGCGATACGAACGCTTTGCATCCGCACTCGCTGCGGCTGGCTGCCACGTCTACATTCATGACCACCGGGGGCATGGCAGCAATATCGGCGCGCATGCGCCTAGGGGAATGTTCGCGCCAAAGCAGGGGCATATCGTGGCCATCGGGGATGTCCGGGCGCTCAACCGCCACATTCACGAGAACCATCCCGGCTTGCCGGTTGTTCTTTTCGGCCACTCCATGGGCGGGCTGATCGCGCTGAACTATGTGCTGAATCACGCCGACACGGTCGATGCGGCGGCGATCTGGAATGCAAATTTCGATGGCGGAGTGGAAAGCGCTGCCGCCCTTGCGCTTCTTTATATGGAGCGCATGCTGAAAGGCTCGGACGTTCCGAGCAGCATCCTGCCGAAAATGACTTTCCGCGCCTGGGGCCGATCCATAAAGGGCCACCGCACGCTGTTCGACTGGCTTTCGCACGATACAGCCGAGGTCGATGCCTATATCGCCGATCCGCTGTGCGGCTTTGATGCCAGTGTAGCGCTGTGGATCGACATTTTCCGCATGATCCGGCGCGGCGCCGACGACCGCAACTTCTCAAAGGTTCCGCGAGACCTGCCGTTCAATCTGGTTGGCGGCGCGGAAGACCCGGCAACGGCAAACGGTGCGGCAGTGCGCAGGCTGGCGGAAAGAATGCGGAAGATGGACTTCAAGCGTGTCGATTGCACGATCCTGCCCGGCACCCGCCACGAAAGCCTCAACGAGATCAACCGGGATCAGGTGACGCAGAATTTTCTGGATTGGCTGGGGCAAGCTCTTCCGTATCCGCCAATGTCCGGCTAAAACGGCGGTCAACCGATTAATCGAGCTATTGGGCCAAAGCTCACGATTACTTGAACCGTCTTGGCTTTGCCATGCAATCAATGCTATGCAGCGCGCCTTGCGCACTATCGGGTTTCCCGCCCAAAAGCCGGGCTTAATCAGATAGCGCGAGGAACAAAGGAACACCCCGCTTGGACACACCGACGATTTCTGTGGTTATCCCCTGCCGCAATGAAGCCGACAATCTTGCCTTTCTGCTGGATGAAGTCGATGCCGCCATGCAGGGCCGCGCATATGAAGTCATCGTCGTCGACGACGGTTCGACGGACTCCACCAGCGATGTGCTCGCAGGCCGCATCCATGCAGGCAAGCCACTGCGCCATCTGCGCCATGACCGCTCGTCGGGCCAGAGTGCGGCTGTGCGCTCCGGTGTTTTTGCAGCGCGCGGCAAGATCGTGGTGACCATGGATGGCGACGGGCAGAACAACCCCGCCTATCTCCCGGTACTGGCCGACGCCTTGATGAAGGCCGGGCCTGATTACGGCATTGCTGCCGGACAGCGCCTCAAGCGCACCGATACGAAACTCAAGCAGTTGTCTTCCCGCTTTGCCAATAATCTGCGCGGCGCGATCCTCAAGGACAAGACGCGTGACTCCGGCTGCGGCCTGAAAGCGCTGCATACCGACCTGTTCCGGCAACTGCCTTTCTTCGACGGCTGGCATCGCTATTTGCCTGCCCTGGCGCTGCGTGAAGGCTACGACGTGGTGCATGTGGATGTGGTCGACCGCGAACGCCGCCACGGCAAATCCAATTACGGCATTCTGGACCGTGGAATACGGGGTATCCTGGACCTCTATGGCGTCTGGTGGCTGCGCAAGCGCCGCAAGGTCGTTCCTCGCGTGAGGGAGATCACCCATGACTGATATTTTCAACAGCCTGTCGCAATGGCTCCACGATGTTTTCGTGGCGCAGTGGGACGGCTGGATCGTGCTGGGCTTTGTCGCACAGGCTTGCTTCACCATGCGCTTCGTCGTGCAGTGGCTTGCGTCCGAAAAGGCGAAGCGTAGCGTCATGCCGGTCGCCTTCTGGTTCTTCTCGCTGTTTGGCGGTGCTTTGCTGCTGATCTATGCAATCCAGCGCAAGGACCCTGTCTTCATTGCAGGGCAAGCGCTTGGCCTGATCGTCTATATCCGCAATCTGTGGCTCATCGCCAACGAGAAAAAGCGGCTGACAGCCGGGGAGTAAACTCCCCGGTATTTCATTCAGATTGGAAGCGTGCGCCCCACCGAACGGTAATCAAGTCCGGTGCCTGCAATATCTTCGGCCTTATAGACATTGCGCAGGTCTATCAGCACATTTCCGGCCATGGCGCTGGCTATCCGTTTCAGATCGAGCGCACGATAGGCGTTCCATTCGGTCAGCAGAGCCACGACACCCGCACCCTCTGCCGCTTCATAGGCTGAATTGCACCAGACAACATCGGGCAGCGCCACCTTGGCTGCGTCCATGGCTTCCGGATCATGCGCCTGCACCTTGATCCCGGCTGTCTGGATGGCCGCGACAATGTCCAGCGCAGGAGACTCGCGAATATCATCGGTGTTCGGCTTGAAGGCGACGCCCAGAACCGCGACCGTATCCGCGCCGCTTTCCTTGGCGGCGGTCACGATCCGCTCGGCCATGGACTGCTTGCGCGTTTCATTGACCGCAATCACCTGCTCAATCAGCGACTGCCGCGCATCATATTTCTTGCCAGTTGCAGCAAATGCGCGCGTGTCTTTCGGGAAGCACGATCCGCCAAAGCCCGGTCCAGCATGCAGGAACTTGGAACCAATGCGGTTATCCATGCCGATGGCGCGCGCCACTTCCTGCACATTGCCGCCTGTCTTTTCGCAAAGGTCGGCAACCTCGTTGATGAAAGTCACCTTCATGGCCAAAAATGCATTGGCCGCATATTTGATGATTTCCGCATTTTCGAGCGACGTGACGACCATCGGCGTTTCACGCAGGTAAAGCGGACGATAGAGGCGCTGCATTGCGCCCTTGCCGCGCTCGTCCTCCACGCCGACAACCACGCGGTCAGGCCGCATGAAGTCCTCGATTGCCGAACCTTCCCGCAAAAACTCCGGATTGGACACCATCGAGAACGGCACGCCCGGATTGGCAGCCTTGATACGGTCGCGTATGCGCGCATTGGTGCCAACCACGACCGTCGACTTGATGACGACCACGGCACCGGGCTTCATGGCAGCAGCGATTTCATCCGCAGCCGCCTCGATATATTGCAGGTCTGCCTCGCCATCACCGCGACGCGACGGCGTGCCGACCGCTATGAAGATGACATCGGCATCCGCCACGCTTGCCGGAAGATCGGTGCTGAATTCCAACCGGCCATCGCGAATGTTGCGGGTCATCAACTCATCAAGCCCCGGCTCGAAGATGGTGACCTTACCGGCTTTCAGCCGTTCGATGATCGACGGATTCTTGTCGACGCAGGTGACGTGAAAGCCGAATTCGGCAAAACACACACCCGAAACCAGCCCTACATAGCCCGTTCCGATCATCGCCAGCTTCATATGTTCAGTCCTTCAGTTTGCCTTCACGAGAGCCTGATTGAGATTCCGGCTCCGGTTTGCCGGAAATGGAGGCGTTAGAGAACCGGAGCATCGTTCACTTAAAGTTACATGCGGACCGGAAGCGTCATACCACGCCATTTTCAGGCTGCCAGAACCGAAATCTCGGTAGGCTCACAGCCATTTGTCGTAGTCCGACACCAGCAAATGCAGCGGCTTCTCATTTTCTTCGATGTTCGAAAAGCGGCCGATCGGCTCGCGGAAAATATTGTCTGTCAGGTCATCGTTGACGGTCGAAACCTCGCCGATCAGCACATCGCCGCCCTCGCCCCAGAAGGCGTGCCAGTTGCCGGGCAAGAGAGTCACGCTTTCACCCGGCTGCAGCTTCAGATGCGCGCCAGCCTTCTGCGTCACAAGGCGACCATCGGTCGCGACCGTCACATCGGTTTCCTCGTCCACGCTGCCGTCCGGCAGCGAATTGAACAGTTCCAGCACCAGCGTGCCGCCGCCGCGATTGATGATGTCTTCCGCCTTCACCACATGACGATGCATCGGGGAAAGCTGGTTTTCACGCGAAATCATGATCTTTTCGGCATAAAGCATGCCGCCGCCGCGCTTGAGGTCCTCGGCATTGCCGTTGCGCGTGGTGAAGAGAAACAGTCCGAGATCGGCAAACTTCCCCTGTCCATAGTCGGTGATATCCCAGCCCAGGCGCGCGTCGCGGATTGCACGCGCATCGGACGAGGTGCGCGCCTTCAATTCCTCAGGCGACCAATAGGCGAATGGCGGCATGACGTAGCCGAAAGAGCGAATGAATGAGTCGCTTTCGCGAATGATCTCGTTGATTTCAGAACGTTTCATGGCCACCGACCTCCCATGGAATGAAACAGATTGGGATATGGTTGACGTGGTAACTGGCTTTTAAACCAATTTGCAATCCTGGAAACGTCGTGAACTCGATTTTTTGACGTGTCGTCTTTACGCGAAAACCATGTCGCATCCCAATGCGCGTTTAGAATAGTTCAGTGATTGAATCAGGAGAACGGAAGCCAGTCCGCAGACCTCGGGAGATGTGGGCAAGCCATTGAGATAACGGGACAAGCCGTGCTTCCGGAAGACAAAGGGAACACCGGATCGCGCCATAGTCGCTGGGAGAACAGCAGAAGGCCGGTCCAAGATGGAAAGCAAGGGTTCGAGGCTATGGACGTTCGCAACGAAATGCTGGGGCTGTTGACCGGGCGCGACCCCAATTTCAGCCTGGAGCAGAAATTCTATACCGATCCTGAATACTACAAGCAGGATCTGGAGAACATTTTCTACAAGGACTGGCTGTTTGTCGGCCACGACTGCGAGCTGCCGAAGACCGGTTCCTACATGACCGTGCAGATCGGCGCTTATCCCGTCGTCATCGTTCGCGACGCGCAGGGCGGCATTCGTGCTTTCCACAATTCCTGCCGCCATCGCGGTTCGCGCATCTGCGCCGCCGAAAAGGGAACTGCCGCAAAGCTCGTCTGCCCCTATCACCAGTGGACCTACGAGCTGGACGGACGCCTGCTCTTCGCGCGTCAGGTCGGCCCTGACTTCAAGCCTGCCGAATACGGCCTCAAGCCGGTGCATTGCGAAACCGTCGCTGGCTATATCTATATCTGCGTCGCCGATGAAGCGCCCGATTTCGCTGCCTTCCGCAATCTGGTCGAACCTTATCTCGCGCCGCACAACATCAAGGATGCCAAGGTCGCCTTCGAAATGTCGATCGTCGAAAAGGGCAACTGGAAGCTGGTCTGGGAAAACAACCGCGAGTGCTATCACTGCGCCGCCAACCATCCCGAACTCTGCCGCACCTATCCGGAAGCGCCATCGGCAACCGGCGTGCAGGGCGTCATGGAAGACCCGGAGATCAACCAGCTCTGGAAGAATTGCGCCAGCGTCGGCCTGCCTGCGCAATTCAACATGTCGGAAGACGGTCGTTACCGCATCACCCGCATTCCGCTTCTGCGCGACGCGGTGAGCTACACCATGTCCGGCAAGGCAGCGGTGAAGAAGCCGCTGAGCGATCAGGTGGCTGGCGGCACGAATATCGGCGCCATGCTGCTGTTCAACTATCCGTCGACCTGGAACCATCTGATGGCCGACCACGCGATTTCCTTCCGCGTTCTGCCGATCAGCGCCGAGGAAACGCTCGTCACCACCAAATGGCTCGTTCACAAGGATGCGGTCGAAGGCGTGGATTACGATCTCGACGAACTGACCCATGTCTGGATACAGACCAACAATCAGGACCGGCAGATCGTGGAGGAAAATGCCGTCGGCATCCGCTCGCCCGCCTATCAACCCGGCCCTTACTCGGTCGAACACGAAGGCGGCGTGATGCAGTTCCTTGAATGGTACACCAACACCATGACGCCGCGTCTGCGTGGCGAAGCGGCCAAGCTCAGCCGCGTCGCCTGATACTGTAATATGAATCGAGAAGTGAGAAGGCCATGCAGCCTCTGAAATATCTGGATGAGATGCTGCCGTGGAACGACAGGTTGCAGATGCTCGAATGCATCTCGGCCATCGAAGAAGCGCCAGACGTCATGACCTTCTCCTTCAAGACTGCCGAGGACAACTGGTTCCGCTATACGCCCGGCCAGTTCGTCACCCTCGAACTGCCGATTGAGCGGGCCGATGGCCTGGGGCCGGTGCTGCGGACCTATACGCTGTCCTCGACCCCTTCCCGTCCCTACCACATCTCCGTCACGGTCAAGGCGCAGAAGGGCAGCATCGGCACGCGCTGGATGCTCGACAATCTGCGCCCGCCGATGAAAATCAAGGCTTACGGGCCGAATGGCGATTTCTCCCTCGCCAACCATCCGGGCGAAAAATATCTCTTCGTCTCCGCCGGTTCCGGCATCACGCCGATGGTCTCCATGACCCGCTGGCTTTTCGACTGCGCCCCGGCAACCGACGTCGCCTTCATCAACTGCGCGCGCACGCCGGACGACATCATTTTCCGCCGGGAGCTGGAACTGCTTTCCGGACGCATGGAAGCCATGCGGCTGGCCTTTATCGTTGAGCAATCATCGGCACGCCATGTCTGGCCCGGCCTTCACGGGCGCATCGACCGCGCCCGGCTGGAACTGCTGGCGCCTGATTTCCTGCACCGCACGGTTTTCTGCTGCGGGCCGGAGCCGTTCATGAACGGCGTGCGCGGCCTGCTGGAAGATGCCGGCTTCAACATGGCCAACTATCATCAGGAAAGCTTTAATCCGGCGAGCGAGATTTCGTCGGTTCCAGTGCCTTCCACGCTTTCCGAGGCGGCTTCACCAGCACCTGCCACCCCGGCGGTAGCTTCCGCCAGCGTCGTCTTCAGCCTTTCAGGTGTCGAAGTCGAATGCACCGAAAACGACACGATCCTGCTTGCCGCCCGCAATGGCGGGCTCAAGATTCCAAGCGCCTGCGAGTTCGGCATCTGCGGCACCTGCAAGGTGAAGTGCCTCGGCGGCGAGACCGAAATGAACCACAATGGTGGCATCCGCGATGACGAGATCGCGGAAGGCTATATCCTCGCCTGCTGCAGCCGCCCTCGCGGCCGCGTGGAGATCGACGCCTGACCTTGCAGTCACAGCACGAGTTCTGGAAGAGGCTTAGGCTTTTTTCAGAAATTCGGTCCGCAGCACTAGTCCCTTGACCTGCTTGGTGCTGCAATCGACTTCCGCCGGGTTTCCGGTAAGGCGAATGCCCTTGACCAGCGTTCCGCGCTTCAATGTCGTGGAGGTTCCCTTGACCTTCAGGTCCTTGATGAGCGTGACGGAATCGCCCTCATTCAATTGAGTGCCATTGCTGTCGCGGACGATTACATCTGTCATGATGGGCTCCTGTCTGGTTGTCGTTTGAGCCGTCCGTAGCACTCTTGCCGATGTTATACCAGAACACGCATATTTGCTGGTTTCGCGGAAACCGCGTGGGTATAGTCCGCCAAACACCAGCGAAGCGGAGCGCATTATGATCGGTCATGCACTTGTGGTTATCGACGTCCAGAATGATTTCTGCCCGGGCGGTTCGCTGGCGGTTGATCGCGGCGATGAAATCATTCCCACCGTCAACCGGCTGATCGAGGAAAGCGAGAACGTCATTCTCACGCAGGACTGGCACCCGGCCAACCATTCAAGCTTCGCCTCGACCCACCCCCGCGCCAAGCCTTTCGATACGATCGAAATGGCCTATGGCCTGCAAACGCTCTGGCCCGACCATTGCGTGCAAGGCAGCCACGGCGCGGATTTCCACCCCGACCTGCATTGGACGCGGGCACAGCTTGTCATCCGCAAGGGCTTTCGCATCGGCATAGACAGCTATTCCGCATTCTTCGAAAACGACCATAAAACGCCAACCGGCCTTGGCGGATATTTGCGCGAACGCAATATCGGCTCGCTCACGCTGGTGGGGCTGGCCACCGATTTCTGCGTCGCCTATTCAGCGCTCGATGCCATGGCACAGGGCTTTCAGGTACGCGTCCGTCTCGATGCCTGTCGCGGCATCGATCTCAACGGCTCCATGGACATCATGCTGCAAAAGATGAAACAGGCCGGCGTCGAACTGATCGACGAGCCTGTTTCAGCATCACATCTACTCTAGCTCGCCGTCCGGCATCGCCACGAAGATAAGCACAGCGATGATGGTGATGAAGAACCGGAACGCGGATTCGATCCCGTTCCAGGTTTGCGACATCCACATGCCGAACCATTCTCCGCCAACGGACATGAAGCCCACCTGCCAGACCAGAAAGCCGAGCGACAGACCGGCAATGGCCCATTTCTTAGAACGGTTGAAGCTCACCGCGCGGTCGCTCAACCGGCCGAGCATGGCAAAAGCCCCGATCCAGCACAGGATTGCCGTCAGTGTTTCCGCCGCGATGATGAGAATATAGGCGGCGTTATGCAGCATCGGATTATCGATGGCACGATACTTGATCGTGGCATCTGGAAAGATCGTGTCCATCATCAGAACGTGCTGCACAAATCCGAAATTGGTGTCGTAGTCTGTGATGTTGCCGAACGAAACCAGCGTTGCGAAAAAGGCAATCGCCGCCACAAGGGCGGTTTTGCTCAACCGTGTCACTATCATGGAAATTCCCTTCCCCCGAATTGATCGCAGCGCACCGAAAACGATGTCGCTCGCATTCGGTGATGGTCCTCAACTGCGGCGATTCGGTCAAGGGCAACAAAAAGGGGCAGCCGAAGCGGCCCTTTTCAATCTTGCCGCATAAGGGAGATTTAGTGCCCCGTGGCCTCCTCGGCGTCTTCCTGCCAGTTCGGATTGAGCCGGTTATAGCGTAGCGACGACATGAAGGAGAGACCGATCAAAGCCGCACCGATAAGGCCGGTGATGACTTCGGGAATATGCACCAGCGTCTGGACATACATGATGACCGCCAGAACGAGGATCGCGTAGAAAGCGCCATGTTCGAGATAGCGATACTGTCCGAGCGTCTTGCGCTCGACAAGCATGATGGTCAGCGAGCGCACATAGAAAGCGCCGATGCCAAGACCGATGGCGATGATGAACAGGTTCGTGGTCAGCGCGAACGCACCGATAACCCCGTCGAACGAGAAGCTGGCATCCAGCACTTCCAGATAGATGAAAGCGCCAAGACCGCCGCGATGCACCATGTCCATCTGCTCCTGTGTGGCGTCCAGCACCTCGCCCAGCCCTTCGACAGCCAGGAAGGTCAGAAGACCGAACAGGGCAGCGATCAGAAACGTATGCGAATGCTCGGCATCGAGCTGATAGGAGAAGAAGATGATGAGAGCGATCGCGACGCCGATCTCCACCCCTTGCACCGAAGCGAACTTCGACATGCGGCTTTCGATGGCCTTGATCCAGTGCACATCTTTCTCGACGTCGAAGAAATACTTCATGCCGACCATCAGCAGGAACGTACCGCCAAAGGCCGCGATACCCGTATGCGAATCCGCAATCACGCGGGCATATTCATCAGGCTGCCAGATGGCGAGTTTCAGCGCGGAGATCGGATCGGTCCACATGGCAACCGCGACGATGGCCAGCGGGAAGATGATGCGCATGCCGAAAACGGCGATAATGATGCCCCAGGTCAGGAAGCGGTGCTGCCATTCCGGCGTCATGTCGCGCAGGATGCGGGCATTGACGATGGCGTTATCGAAGGAAAGTGAGATTTCCAGAACGCTCAAAACCGCACAGATGATGAAGACGGAGACCATTCCCCCAAAGGTGCCGGTCAATTCATAGCCGAGCCAGACGGCACCTGCGAGACCCAATACGGTGAAAACCATGGGCCAGATGAAATAACGAAGAGTGGCCATTGCAAACCATCGGATTATTATTGTTATCAAACGGAAACAGGCAGCGGGCACCGCACAACGGACCCGCGAAGCGAAATCCGCTTCCCGCATACGTTCTGCCTGACCACTGCTCTTCCCGCCAAGGCGTATCGGCTATGTAAGTAGGCGGCCAGATGCAAACAAGAGAAAGCGTGGCAATAAATTGGCAATTTTGCGGATTTGATGTGTTGAAATATTTCGTTACCGGGGGCCGTTACTAAACCGCAATCCCAAGCGCCCCTCCACACAGTAAAATTCCCAAAACATCCGATTTGTACGAATTGTCACGTAGCAAAAACTTCGTCTCAACATAGATTCATTATATGGGCCGGATGCCTCTCTCGGTCACGCCCGTTTCAGGAATGAGGAAATTCAGCAGATGATTGCTCCGGAAGAGCTACAGCGTCGAATAGAGAAAAGACTTGCCGAAAGCAGTTTCTCACAACCGGAACTTCTTATCCGGAGGGCCCACCGCATGACGCAGGACGACAAGAATGGTTCAGCCGCTCTCGCCGGCCAACTGTTAAGGGAAGCCGGGTCGGATATTGGCCTGCGTGAGCTTTCCGATATCATCGACCGCAAGCCCTGGCTGCTCGAAGCCATCATCAGCGGGGCAGGTAAAAAGGGCGGCAATTCCAGCCATCAATAGAACGGTTCCGATTGAGAGTATCCGCCCTGCCGGGGGAGAGCTGCCAATGGGCAGCGTCGGTCTCTTGATCAAACGGATACTTGGTTTTGAGCACACTCCAGCCAGAGAAAAAACCACTGAAAACAGCAGGGCACCCCCCAATACAAGTATCTGTTTTCTGTTTATTTCCCAAAACGATTAACATATATAGGGTAAAAGATTTGATTCCGATGTATTACCAAAAATGCTAATACATAAAATGAGGGGGTTTTCACAGTGAAAGACGGAAGATCACGTAACCAGAACGGGAATTTACTGTTAAAACTTTTTAGAGACAGTATATTAGCATCAACTGTTTTAATAGGTTCATCAATGGCATCGCTTGCCGCCGATGCCGTGGCGCCACAACCAGAAATTCAGGACCAGCAGCGCTGGCGCGTTATCTTCAGCCCCTATGTCTGGGGTGCATCCTTGAACGGCAGCGCCGGCCTGTTCGGCCGCAGCACCGATGTGAACATGCCGTTTCGCGAGATATTCGAAAATCTTGACATGAGCTTCATGGGCAATGTCGAAGTCAACAACGGCACATTCGGCTTCTACATCGACGGGCAGTACGTCAAGACCAGCCAGGATGAAAGCCTCCGCGATAACGAACTCTCGCTGGACATCAAAACGACAAGCCTGTCGGGCGGCGCATTTTACCGCATTTATGAGCAGCAGCTCGAAGGAACGACGCTGTTCGGAGGCCAGCGTATTTTCGCGATTGAACCGACAATCGGCGTGCGCTGGACAAAGCTCGAAGCGGGACTGGAAGTCGAGCGCTTCAGCGGTTCGCGCAAGGTGGAATGGACCGACCCGTTCATTGGCACCCGCGTCTTCTACGATATCAATGACCGCTGGAACATTTTCGCGGAAGCCGACATTGGCGGTTTCGGGGCCGGAACCAAGCTCAGCGCCAACGGCCAGATCTATCTCGGCTATCGCACGCTGGTTTTCGATGTGCCGACGACATTCCGCGTCGGTTACCGTGCGCTCTATCAGGATTATAAGGACAACGATACGGTTTCGAAATTCAAGTATGACGTGACCCAGCATGGGCCCGTCATCGGCCTTTCCGTCTCGTTCTGATCGCGACAGATTTGGCTTCACCCATTTGACCCGCCGGCTCAACCGGCGGGTTTTGCTATTTACCCCGCTTCAATTGGCGCAACATAGCAGGCCCAACGATCTCGTTAAAACAGCGACCGCTCTAAGTAAAATTCAACCACTTCTCCCTAATATTAGCTGGTACTATGCCGAATATCAGAGCGCAGCGGAAAGCAGCTTTCGGGAACGATATCCGCCAGAAATAGGTTGGAGCGGCACCGATTGACTGGAAGCGCTCCAAGTGGGGGAAGAATGGCCTTTATCTTCGAGCTGCCGATTTACCTGTCATTTGCGGCCTTCGTCATACTCGGAATCGTGTTCTACGCGGTCGGGCGCTTCGCACTGGACATGCTGTCAAAACACGCAGCCAGCGACGCTTTGTCTATTCCGATCGGCGCCTTCATCGGCACCATCGCAACGGCCTGGGCTTTATCACTCGGCTTTGTCGCAGCCGATATCTGGAGCGTCAATTCCCGGGCCGATCAGGCTGTCAGTGAAGAACGTTCGGCGATTTCCCGTCTGATCGGAACCTCCAAAGCGGAGATATTGGCCGCACCTGCCCTTACTACCGCCCTCACCGGCTATCGCCGCGCGGTGATCGACGATGAATGGCGCGACAAGATCAATGTCGAGCCGGCAAGCTCCGTCGAAACCGCGTTGCAGGACATAAGACGCGAAATCATCAATCTGGCGCGCACCGATGTCCCCGCGCCCGTAATCTCCCAGCTTATCAACGACTTCGATGAATTGCAGGACGCCCGCAATACCCGTCTGGCTGTTGGATCGACCTCAATCGACTACTACAAATGGTATCTGGTGCTTTCGCTGACATTTCTGACGGCGATAACCATCGCCGCAACCCACGCCGATCGCGTCCGGGCTGGCGTGAAAGCGCTCGTCATCTATTCGCTGACCGCCTCGTTCTGTCTGTGGATTCTGGCAATCCATGCCAATCCCTATCAGGGGCTGGAGCGCTTGGAACCGTCCCTGCTTTTCACCAGCCATAAGCAGCGCTAGGATAGCGGGAGATTCTGTCTATTTTATCTTACTGAAATTGCACGGAAATTCGGTCAATCGAATACGGAGCAGCGATTTGATAAAACTACTGGGTGCAGGCGTCCTCATTGGTTTGACCTTCCCGGTTCTACCGGCTTTGGCGCAGACCTTCAGCGTCTGCCACGGTTACGAATGCCATTACCGAACTAAGGTTACGCTGACCCCGAAGGAAGAGCAGCGCATTCGCAGCCTTCTGCAAACCGGCAATCGAAGCGCCGATAACGAACGCAAGGCATTGCGGGCGGCGGTGGCGATTTTCGAACAGCGCAGCACTACGACTATCGGCGTTCGTGACAACCCGAGAATGCAGTTCGGTAAAGCCCGCATAAGGGGCCAGATGGATTGCATCGATGAATCGACCAATACCGACAACTTCCTGCATTATCTGCAATCACGCGGGTTGCTGAAGCATCACACCGTCGCCCGGCGCACATCGCGCGGCGCTTTCATTGACGGCCGTTATCCGCACTGGACTGCTGTTATCGAAGACCGGCAGGGTCAGCGCTGGGCGGTCGATTCCTGGTACGAGGAAGGTGGCGGGCCACCGGACATCATGCCGCTCCGACAATGGAAGCAGCGCGGATATATGGGCGAACGCTAGAGCCGGTCAGCCTGTCTTTCCTGTAACCACTGCCTTATATTGCGTTACGGGACATTCGCTCGATAGCCAACGGGCATCCTGCCTTGATTGCCGGGCATCACCGAGGGGGACTATCCATGCCGATTTCGAAGCGGTCATTTTCCAGCATCTGCATCACAGCGCTTCTGGCAGGCAGCATGCTCGCCGCACCAGTTGCTGAAGCCTGTACGCGTTTCGTTTATCATGGGGCGAGCGATCAGGTGATGACCGCCCGATCCATGGATTGGAAAGTGGATGTTGCGACCAATCTCTGGATCTTTCCACGCGGCATGAAACGCTCCGGCGAGGCAGGCAAGAATTCGCTGCGGTGGACGTCCAAATATGGCAGCGTCATCGCCTCCGGTTATGACATCTCCACAACCGACGGCCTGAACGAAGCAGGCCTTTCCGTTGGCGCGCTGTGGCTGGTCGAATCCGAATATCCCAAATATGACGGCACCACGCCCGGCCTCAGTATCGCGGCATGGGCGCAATATGTGCTCGATAATTTCGCTACCGTCGATGAGGCGGTCAAGAACCTGCGCACCGATCCATTTACAATCGTGACGGACAAGGTGCCCGGCGAAGACAGACTGGCAACACTGCATCTGGCCATATCCGATTCCAGCGGCGACAGCGCGGTCATCGAATATATCGATGGCAAGCAGGTGATCCATCACGGCAGGCAATATCAGGTAATGACCAACTCGCCGACTTATGACGAGCAGCTGGCGCTCAACGCCTACTGGACCCAGATCGGCGGCACTGTCATGCTGCCGGGCACAAATCGCGCTGCCGACCGTTTTGCGCGCGCATCATTCTACGTAAATGCCGTTCCGAAAACCGAAGATCCGGTCAAGTCGATCGCCAGCGTGTTCAGCGTCATTCGAAACACATCGGTTCCTTTTGGCCTCACGACACCAGACCAGCCGAACATTTCCTCGACGCGCTGGCGAACGGTGGCCGACCAGAAGCGCAAGCTTTACTTCTTTGAGTCAGCTTTGACACCCAATGTCTTCTGGGTCGACCTGAAGAAAATCGACTTTTCAGCCGAGACCGGCAAGGTGAGGAAACTAGACCTCGGCGTCAATCAAACCAACACTTTCAACGGTGTCGTCAACGACAGTTTCAAGGAAAGCGAACCCTTCCAGTTTCTCGGTCTCTGAGCGGTTTCCGCAATTTTTTGCTGAACCATTTTTGGTCCGTTGCGTTAGTTAACCATAACCAACCCAGAACGGAGGAACGACCAATGGACTGGAATCGCGTTGAAGGAAACTGGAAACAGGCCAAGGGCAAGATCAAGGAACAGTGGGGCAAACTCACCGATGACGATCTTGATCAAATCAACGGCCGGCGCGAGCAGTTGGAAGGTAAAATCCAGGAACGCTACGGTATTGAGAAAGACCGCGTGCGTTCCGAACTGGACGATTGGTACAATCGTCAGACCTGGCTTTCATAAAGCTGCATTATTCACGAAAGAGCCCTGCCGCACGGCAGGGCTTTTGATTGCATTTTTATCGGCAGCTATCCACGCGCTGCAGGGACGCCGACAGCCCCATCAGGGAAAACGTATAGCGTGTCTGCGTACCACGTGCTGATGTCGCATGCACATTGAGCGTCTTGCCAGCGCGCATGGCACGCATCAGCTTTGCCTCGTCGGCAACATTTTCAGCCCAGGCACGGTTGCCCTCGCTGAAAAATGGAAAGCGTGCGCCATCCACCATGACGTTGACCGCGCTATCGGCTTTCAGCTCATACCCCATCACAAGTTGAGGGCTGTACTGACCGTCCGCCTTGGAAATAATCACAAAATTATCGCCGTGCCGCACTCCCGCCGGGTGAAAATTGACCGGGACTGTCAAAGCATAGCACTTGTTGCCCGCAAGTTCGGTGTTCTGGTAAACGCCCCAATCGCGGAATTCACCCAAATAACTCGTCTTCGCTGAAGCCGCGAGAGAACTCGCCACCAACCCTGCCAATGCCAGCGCAACGGTGGTTGCATTTTTTCTCATCGCTCAAAACCTCCATTTTGTTGCCAGTTCACGTCACTTAAAAAATTGTTTCATTGCGTTACTATTTCCTTAACGAACTGCTAAAATTTGTTGAAAGTTTGCGGGGGAGAACCGGAACGTCAATCAGCAGAAGGAAACCGGCGTGCGTGGGTGCGATTATCGGCAAGGCCCGCACGACAAAACTGCTGAAAGGAAAAATGGTGGGCCCGGAGGGAGGCTCCGGCCTCATCGGTCCTAAGTCGTTGATTCTTTATTGAGAATCGCGCTGCTTTTTCAAACGGGGTTTAACGTTTGTGCACCCAGATAGGTGCACAATTTGGTGCACCTAGGCAAGCAAAAAACGCGTTGTGCACGGTGAAAGGAGAAGAAGGGGCGCGCCCCTCGACATGCTTCGCATGTCTCACCTGCGGATATTTTTAGCTCAACCGGATGGGATGGGCATTGAAACTTGTTGGCCGACGTGAGGTAATGTGGTTGCAGAACAGGCAGGGATGCCGATGGCTGTGCGATATACGGATGATCTTCTTGAATTCCCGCCCCGTCTGAGTGGCGGGTTTTCTTGTTTTAGGCTTCGCGAATGCGACCGCGCTGCGGCTTCGCGTTCGCTGCGGCTTTGAGTGGTCTGCTGCCAGTGCCTTTGCGAGCAAATTTGGGGTTCACTTTCGATTTCGCCAGCTCGGTGTCCGACATAGGCGCGATGCGCTGTTGTGCTGCGCGTTGCATGGCATCCGCACCCGCCTGACGCCATTTGCGAAGCGCTTTCAATCGGCCTTTTGTGCATTCCTTCAAAAGCCGCTGCCAGTAGTATGGCGCATCGGCGCTGCCGTCCAGCGGTGCGGTAAGCGTCCAATACGCTTGCAACAGCGGGTCGGAATGGATTGAGACGTCAAGCCCCAACCATTTGCACCAGGCCGCGCCCTTCTGGCGGATTTTGCGATAAGGCATGGCCTTAGCAATTGCGAAATCTTCGCTGACGTACTGCCCGCCCGACGAGCATTCCAATGTTTGCAAGCCAACTACACGACGATAAAGGTAGCGGCGCAAGCTGTGTGCCTGCGCCGTTTCGGTATCGAGTTGAGACTGAAATTCGTTAGTGACAAAAATCATAGTCGCGGCCCCTGAGGTTCTGGCTCGTCGTCCAAAAAGTCGAAGCCGTCTTCGAAGTCTTCGTCAAAGTCGTCGTCGTCGTTGAATCCGATTTGCGTATCGAAACTAAAATCGGGTTCTACTGCGGGTGATGCCTGCACTTCCGGTCTACGAATACTGGAATCGAGCGTTACATCGTTTTCGGTGACGTATTTAGCTACCGCATCATTCCAGATTTGTGCTGACACAGGGCAATCCTGAATAATTTTCTCATACTCGGAATCGGACAGGATATTGCGGGGGCTTGTCCATAAATCAGGATGTTCCCAACTTATCTCACGCCCGATTTCCCGCAATTTAGGCAGTATCAAACCTGCATACTTTCTATCTGAATAGAAATCTTTCAAGCTACCATTTTCATTCTTATAAATGGTTGGCGAGTTGCCGAATGTATCTTCATCCATCTCCATGAAGTATGAATGGAAATCCTCATCGTGTTTTCTAATGCCATTGAAAGCCTGATGCCGGACTTCATCGCTTTGAGCTTCTTCTGATGCAGCTAGAAGCGCGATACTCCAATCATCCGTGTTTCTCAGTATCAGGTTAGTGAGGCCTATGGTCTTGCTCATTTTAGTTCCCCTTTCTTTGGTTAAGCTGGCGTCGGTGCTGGAGCCTTGGTTTTCTTTGGCTCCGGTTCGTCGGGTGTGTTGGCTGGCGTCGGTGCAGCGCTCTCGCGACCTTCGTCCGCGACGTCTTTGCCGAAGGCGCGATAACCATCCAACTGCGGCTCTAGGTCTTCCGACTTCTGCTGCTTGAATTCTTCAAGCTGGTCTGCGTCAAGAAACTCGGTGAGATACGCAAACAGATGTGGGTCACGTTCCTTAAGATCGGCCAGAGCCTGCTTGTCCGCGCCTGCGGCTTCAAGCATGAGGTCAGACAGCTTTTTGCGGGCTTTCACGCCTTCTAGGTCTAAGGCCTGCTCGGCCAATTTGGCGCGGTCAGCTTCATATTGGGCGCGGACTTCCGGCGATGGCTCGTATGGCTTGCCGTCCTTGTCGAAAACCTTGATTTCCTGACGTTGGGCTTCCAGCCACAGGCGGTCTTTGAATTCCTGCGAACCATAGATTTCAAGTTCACCGCCCCACTCGTCTGCCGCCTTGGCGAGAAGCGCATTGATTGCGGGATCTGAGGTTTTGCCGTGAATGCGAACTTCGTTGCCTAGGTCCTGAATTCTGGTGCCTGCCAGATTGATATAAACACCGTCTGGTGCTTCAAGAATGTTGGTGTAGCCACGCGAACGCCACTTGTCCGCGATGCTCTCCGCAACCGTTTCCGGCAACTTCCACTCGGCAGGAACTTCCTCCACCTCGGTCTGCGGGCGCTGGCGCGGCTTCTTATCACCATTGGTGAGGGCTGCGGCTTCTTGAAGACGGTCGATATAGTCGGCATGGTCTGCGGACACGATTGCTGCGGCAAGCTTATCTGCCTGACCTTTTGGGCCGTAGATGGTGGCCTTACGGTTCTCGACTTCAACCCACCCGCCGTCTCGCATCTGGATTTTCACGACGTTCGGCGTCTTGGTATCGATCATGTAAAGCTGGTCCGCCTTGACCGATACACCTGGCAGGCGCTCGGACAGAAGGCGGGCTTTATATTCCTGCTGGTGGCGTGGCTTCACGCCGTTGGGGTCGCTTTGGGTTCGTGGAAATTCACTCATGATTTCATCCTCCGTGGTTTTGAGTGCGTTTTGCAGGGCGCGGGCCTTGCGGTGTTGTGCGACGTCGTTCATGACGGCATCGCTCTTCTTGCGGCTGTTAGCAGCATGAAGTCTGGCTTCGCCCATGGTTGGCTCTGGCTCTTGCTCTAGGCCTCGGGCTGCATTTGAAAGGTGGCTGACACGGCGCGGGCTGTTGGCGCGCTCAAGGAATTCGTTCATCGTGGCCGCGATGCGCTCACGTTGGATTTTAAGGGCATCGCCGCGCTCGCCGCCGTAACGGCCTCCGCTGGCGTGAAGGGCTTCCAAACAGGCGTTTTTCTTCGTTGAAAAGCCTGTTTCCGTGGTCTCGTCCAACTCACGCAGTGCAAGCATGAAATGGAAGTGGGGCTGCGGCGATCCGTACTGATCCAGCGGACAGTGAATTGCGACGTCAACTACTGCGCCAGCTTCAACCCATGGGCCTGCGAGTTCGCGGCCCAATGCTTCCCATTCGTTCACAGGAACATCGCGGGGGATGCTGATTTCCCATTCGCGGGCAACCTGAGCGTCAACGCGCTTCTCCGATGCCTCAACTCGATTCCAAAGTTCTTCGCGGTTCTGCGCCCATGCTGGGGCTGCGGCGGGTGTCAGGATGAAAGCGGAAATAGCCTGTTTCTTGCGATAGTCGAAAACCTCGCCCGTGCGCTTATCGGTGATTTTGGATGCGCTGCGATAAGCCGCTGCGGCGGTCGCGCTGCGGCCTTCCGATCTTTTGAAGATCTTCGCAGCCGCATGATAAAGAGCCTGATCGGGGGCAAGGGACGTTTTCATTTACGCCCCTTCCAGTCGTCTAGTTGCTTCTCAATATAGGCCCATTCATCTTGAGGTGCGGCAGCATCAGGTTTGTTGTCCTGATCAGCAAGCGCACCCAGAGTTAGAACGTCGAAAGCTTTGACTATAGCGACAACCGCCGTCTCGATAGCGAGCGCGATCACCTGCAATATGCAAACAAAGCAGACCAGAAACACCACTTTCGTAAGTGGCCACGCGACGGCTAAGATGATGGCAATCGCCGTCAACAGCCAATCCCAAAACGTAAACGCGCCAAAGAATGAGGTGGGTGTCATCGTAGCACCTCTCCATCCTCTACGGCCTTTCGGGTAGCTCGCCGCTGCCAATACCTGACGATGTAGTGAAGAGCCTGAATCTCGTCGCCACGCTCTTCATAGGGCGTCGCAAAATCATCGGTGACGGCTTGGATGTAACGGGACACGGCAACCTTAAAGTGATCAAGGTCGGAATAGTCTGCGAACATATCCCGCGTGTTGTCGGTGCCAAACGGATCCGTTTTGCTTGCACGTTTTCCTTTAATCATGGCGGTTTTCCTTTCTGACGATTTCTTCGATGTCTGCCCATTCGTCATCGAGCGATGACGTGGCGGCGTCAGATTTCGGGCGGCGAACCAGCTTCACGACGAATGCCGAAAGCTTGGAAACAAGCTTCGCGACCAGCCAAAAAATGAGCGCTGTAAAAACGACTAGGATGCCCATGGCGATCCAGAATTCAGTTGGTACATCGGAGAGACTGTTGATCGGCTGGATCTCGATCATCTGTTGAGCCGTGTGGTGTGGTGTATCTGTCATTTTTGTTTCCCCTATTTTGCCTCTGAGGACATCTCAGAAGGTCTGCTTGAGCGGTGCGTCACGAAGGGACGCATAACCGCGCCCTTCTTGGCAGGGAGCCAATACTTTCGGCTTCAAGGTTATTTTGGGCTTGCGTCTTGACTGGCGCAAGTTGCCGAAAAAGAATTGTTAGAGAAGCCAGAAATACAGATACGGTTTTCCGTCTATATACATCGCGAAGTCTACATTTTTGGTTTTCGGATTTTGGCATCTGTCGGCGGTTATATTAGCCGACAGAAATTTTATTGGAGGACACGATGACTTATAGTTTAACGAATCCGCGTCTGCAAAAGTTGATGCAGCAAAAAGCGAAAATTGAGAGTGAACTTGCCCGCGCACAGGCAGCGGAAAAGACAGCCCAGCGAAAGTTGGATTCACGCAGAAAGATCGTGCTCGGAAGTTGTGTTTTGAAAGCTCTGTCCGAAGGCCGCTTGCGGTCAGACTGGGCAGAAAACTTGGTCAACGCATTCGCTAGCGAGCGTGACAAAGCGATCTTCGCGGATTTCGCTTTTCCATCGCCCGTGGCTGCTGAATCTGATGGCGTGGCAAGCGCACAGCGGGAGTAAGTGAAATGAATCCTTTCACTGATCTCCTGAGAGAACCATCTGAGCACAATATCGCGTGGGCCGCTATAAAAACACTGGTCCCTTCGGATTACACTTCGCCGCTTGGGCTTGGGATGGGAATTGTCACGTCAGTACTGGCCTACATCGGCGCGTTGTTCCTCATCTGGCACGTTATCCTTGGTATTGTTTCATCTGCATACAGTGGAAAGGTTTTGGGTGAAAAGTATCACCAGATCTGGGCTCCGATCCGCATAGTCATCGGGTTCGGTTTGCTTATACCGATAGCCGCATCTTTCTCGTCGGGTCATTATCTAATCCGCGACGTTGTTGCCCGTGCAGGCATTAATTTGGCTGATAACGTGTGGATCGCGTTCGTCGGACAAGGACAGAAGTCTCCTATGATCCCACCCGTCAAAAACGGTCTGCCGCTGGTTCTCGATATCTACGAGACAGAAATCTGCGCAGCGGTTGGCAACATGTGGGCTGAAATCGCTCGGCCCATCAAATACATTCCGCTCCCTGCGGGCATGGGGGATCGCTCCGACAGGTTCACGACATGGAGATATAGCGATTGCGGGTATGTCGCTATGCCAATGCTAGAAAAACACCAAGACCTGAATCTAGCGAGACAAGTCGCGGTAGGTAAGATCGTCATGGCTGCGCGTAATGACGTTAAGGCATTTGCAACGCACAGGTTTGACACACCGAAAGTGAAAAACGCAGCAGACGCAATTGCTTTCATCAAAGACGGCCTTATCCCGAGCCTTGCCGAAAAAGTTAAAACACTCGCAAAAGAGTACGACGACGCGAACACAAAAGCAGTGTTAGCTACGCTAAAAAATGACGAAGAGGGCAAGAGAATAAATGAGCTGCTTCTGTCGAAAGCCAAACAAGAAGGCTTTGCAACGGCAGGAATGTATTTCACGTATCTGGCCCAGCAAAGCCATTTAATTCTTTCAATAACCGATGTTAAGCACCAACGCGCCGTTGCTCAACGTGACGCCAATGGGCAAGGCCCCCAAGAAATGGCAAAACACGCCATTTCAGCATTCAGAATTGCGCTTTACGCCGAAGAACAAGAGATCGTTGTCGATGCGAACGTTTTCGCTTTTGCGAGTGATCAAGACAGCAACATTTTGACACGAATGACAGCCTCCATGACACGTAGTCTTGGAGAATGGATGGCGACAAAAAGTGCCGTCGACGGTGAACCAACAGTGCAACAGATTGCAAAAAGTAATCCAATCGGAGATCAGGTCCAGAGCGGACACATGTTCATGTGGATTGCTACAGGTGCGGTATTGGCTGCATTCTTTCCTATTATTGCAGCTTTCACGGCAGCAGGCTGGGCATCTGGTGCTTATGGCGCAGCAATTTGGGCCATGGGATGGCTCTCACCCATAATCGGCATTCTCTGGACGGTTGGTGCAGTTCGCGCTTACGTGCAGCCGATCCTGCCATTTATGTACATGTTTCTGTTCTTCTCGATCTGGCTACTAGCGTTCGTTGAAGCGCTGATTGCGCTCGGCGTTTGGGCTTTATCTTGGATTAGAATGGATGGTGATGACCTGATCGCCCAAGGCTCCAAGATCGGCACCATGCTGATTTATCAAGTCTTTCTGATGCCTGTTCTCGGCGTTCTTGCATTCTGCGCAGCCTTCATTTTGCTTCCGCTAATCATCGGTGGCGTCGAGATTCTTTGGGCTAGAGCGTTCTATGCACAAACGGGCGGGTATCTCGACAAGCTGGGCGAAACTCGTCGCGCTGAGCGTGAAAAGGTGCTGCTGGATCTGGTAGGTTGGGATGGGCTGGAAATTCTCGGCCTGCGTGCTGAGCCGCTGGCTAAGAAATCCGTGGCGATGGCTGCGGCATATACTGAGAAATTTCCAGCCCGCGACAAGGCTGACAACCCAATCAACCAGGCTGCGGAACATCTGCGCGGACGGGATTCGAGCCATCACCTGCGTAAGTTGAAAAAGCTCCAGAAGCGGGCGCTTTTGAGGGTAGAAGGCGCATTGCAGGCTGTCGGCGGGCCGAATGCGTGGGCAAGGCCGCTTTATGTGTCTGACTATCTGCTCGGACTGTATCGTGAGCACATCGACCGGACGGAAGAGATTTTGAGCGGCCTGCGGCTGATCAAAACCGATGATCCGACCGTGCAAATCCCAATGCTGGAATTGAATGAAAAGGCCAAAAGGGCCGATGCGTCAAAGCGCTCGCTGATGATCGACATGCACATAAAGCGCTGGCAAGCTCTCGGATGGCGAGTTTGCTGGATAACTGTCACATTGCCCGGTGAGTACGTTTGCCACTCGACCAATGAGGAAAAGCGCGTCAGCAAGCATGATCCAATGAAATTTGGACCATGGCAGGCGCTCGACAAAATTCAAACTGATATGAAAATCGTACTGCAAATCCTTCGGGACAAGGGTATTCGCCCGTCGGGTTTCTGGTGCCTCCAGCCCCAACAGAGCGGCGCGCCGCACCGTCACATTCTGCTTGCCGTGCCGACGCTGGAGGAGGCTCGCGGAGTTTGCGATGCATTCCGGCGAAAGTTCTCGACACGTCTGGAAGCCGACGCGAACGGGCAGGATCGCGGATGCGACGCCCGTGTCATTGGCGATAGTGACAAGCGCTATTCGCCAAAAGAGGCAAAGGACGGCGAACAGGAAACCGCGACGTCAGCCGCCCGTTATGCTGCACGGTACTCGACCAGAGCGGAACGCAAGGCCGATAAAGTGCGGATTGAGAAGTTCGAAAAACTCAAAGCCGAAATAGGCGACAGGGTGCTGATTGGTGCGGAAAAGGCCGATTTTGAAAAGGAAGAAAAGGCTGTGAAGGAATTGCGAGACACTGAGCGCTATCGCGCTTGGAAGTGGATTCGCAATGCCCGCACTCATACCTGGATCGACCTGGACAGCGCTCGTGCTCCTTCTGAGCAATGGGATACGCTGTGGGCATGCGCGCAGCGTGGCGAGCGCGAACCGGAAGACGCCCGCATGGCAATCGCGATGCGTCATTTGATCAAGGCACGGGACTTTTCGAAGCTAGCTGAAGCCACTAGGGCAGATGTTAAGGCGCTGGGCGACGAGGTTGAAGAGTCTGACGCGCTGGAAAAGTCAGTTGGAAATGAGAACGGCACTCCACGCCGCCAGCTTCTGGATAAGCTGCTGGAAGGCAAGACGGTCGCAAAGTGTGAGAAAGAGCGGCTGAACGAGGAATTGCGCAAGCATTCCGATGCCGCCGCGATTGAGGCATGGCATGCAGCCATCGCGATTGGAATGTGGCCTGATACGGATCTTGATCCGATTGAACTGAAATGGCTCAATGAAGCTGTGGCGGAATGGGTTATATCGGGGTTTGATGTTGATGAAGCTGAGGAAGCGGCGCAGATCATCAATCGCGATATGAATTTGTCCGATCCGCTTCCGCCTATGCCTCTGCGCGAAACACGCGAAAATGGCTATGGCGAGGAAGTTCAAAAGACCATTGGCGTCGTCGGTGCGGTAACGCAGTGGGTCTTTCAAAATCAAATGCCGCAATTTCAGGAAATTGCCGATGCTGCGGAAGCGCTCGGCCTCACAGCGGCCTATAAAACGATAATCGACAAGCTGATTGAAAAACGTCGCGGTAGAGAACTGACGATCTGGAAACAGCGCAAGGTGTTTTTCGGTCTGGCAGAAACTGCGGGATTCGGATTCAGCAAACGACCAAGCGGACGCTTGGCTGTCTTCAACAAATCTGGAGAGATAATGCTTCGGACTCCCGAAGCTTGGCAGATTGTCGATGAAGATACTGCTACGCAGTTATTGGAGGAATATCAGGCAGGATTTGAATCAAACGAACTTTTGGATTCCAGAACCTTCACTCCATTTACTCATACCAACCCAAGTTTAGAGGCTGCGCCTCTTACCTTGGGGGCTTTGCCCCCATCCGATGTCCCGCCAGATTAACGGCAGACATCCATAACCACCCAAAAAGTTGACGGCTCAGAGCTTCGAAGGATCGAAGACGGGAAAGCCTTATGCTATTTTCAAGGGATTAGATTTGCGTGGGGTTTTTATGAAACTTGCATTTTCTGGCTTGGCTATTTTCCTTGCAATGACTTCAGTGTCATCGGCCGCAGACAGCACCATCACTTGCAGCCGAGTAGGCGAAGACAAGCACAATGGGCGCGAGGCGTTAATTATCGACGGCGATAAAGGTGCGTATAGCTACAACGCGTTCGATGGGAACCGCGAGACCATTAGCTTGAAGTGCGACACCTTCACCACAGACGGCGAGCAATCCGCTATCTGTGCAAGGGTGTTTTCGCGACCGGAGGGCTTCACGACAGAGCATTACGTAGTCAAGAAGCTTGCAGATTTCTCGACCGTTTCAATATCGTCATTCATTGAAAACTCAGATTCGAAGAGCGCCCCGCATATGCACAGCGCTAACATTCGGCAGTTTTCAGCGTCGTGTAAAAATGGGCCGAAAAGCTGACAATCTGCTGATTTTCAACAAATTTGGCCGTTCGATCAAATTTGGAGGGCCATAAATTCGATTCTGTGCGTGTTTTGGAGGCTGGCGGGTATCAGCTCATCGGGATCTTCTGAAAAACTGAGACGCCACGTTTGATGAGATCGGGCATATCGCTGGATTTGATGCGCTCCCAAGCATGGCTAGATGAGATGTCGCGGCACAATGCAGCGATATCGCCCCATGTCTGATCGGCGTATGGCTGGCGCTCAAGTTTCGTCTGATGGACAGTTTGCACTTTGGACGTCGCGCCGCATTGTGATAGCTGCTCCAGTGCGTCAGTCAGCCATTGGCACGTTTCGCGAGTCTCCTTCATGAACTGGCCTTTGTTCGGAGATTTGCCCGACGCTAGAACGGTGTTGGCCTGCTCGAATGTGCTGCGGACTTCGGCCAGACGCCCGACGATCTGAGGAATAAGCGTTGTCGCGCCCCGTTGGGCAAGTTGGTGCAAGCTGGCTTCGGCTGCGGATATTGCGACGTCCGTTTTCAGAACGGCTCCAGCTTTGAGCTTCGCCATATGCCGCCGCTGCCGCTCGCGCCCCGACATTGGGCGGTCACCTTTCGTTGGACGTCCACGCTTCTTCTTTTCAATCACTTCCTCTGTCATGTTGCCTCCTCTATTTTGTCACTGACAAAATTATCAATGATGGCGCAACCCGACACAAGGCCTATTTTCCCTGCGCTGACGAAAAATGAGGCCCCAGAAGTGCCAAAATTTGCGCGAAAATAGCCGCTGGCGTGTTTAGACACGCAGTAAAAATGGGCGTCTGCGGCCATAGGCGGCTGCGCGGCTGATTGCTGGCACCTACTGCGACGCCCGATTTTCGTGCCGTGTCCCTTTGAAGGTTTCATACCATGCGACGCACGGCTCGCAATTACTGATTGGCGGGGCTGTTGCGATCTTTTAACGTCTGAAGCAGCTCGCGCAATATGACGTTTGTTTCGTCTTGTTTCTGGCTAACCTCACTCAAGAGCCTTTCAGCTACTTCGTCGTTACGCTCCTTCAGGGCTTCAATTAACTGTTGATTATCGGCGTTAGCTGACTGCCGAGAGGAAATGACCTCACTTGTTAGAGCCTCAATCGAAGGAACTGTGCGGTTAGGGGAAAAGTAGTCTACGACCATTGGAGCAAACGGGCTTAGCGTCGCGATTACAAGCGCAATTACGCCAACCAGAATTGCTTTCTTGGCCGACTTATCTGTCTGGGCGGACGCCTCCTCGAATTTGTCGATAAACGTAGTTGCCTGAGCTTGGATGTCGTTTCCGATGCGCGCCGCATTTGCCATAACATCCAACATGCTCTCGAACTTCTGTTCGATGTCGGCAAGCTTTGCGTTCGTGTCCAGAATTGGATTCCTCGGTATCTCGAATTCTGGCATTCTGGGAACGGGAATATGCTCATTGATCCCAGCACCTGACTTTTGGTCAAGTGCCTTTCCCGCAGAGAACGAGCCGAGCAGTCGCTGCTGATTCTCAACCTGATCCAGAATGGATTTCATGGCAGGATTCGGCTTGGTGAAAGACTCAAGTCGATCTCTGAGAGCTTCCACTTCCTTCGACGGACGAAGCAAATTGTCGTACATACTCTTTTGAGCTTCGATTTGCTTTCGAAACTGTTGTGCTGCCTTCAGTTCCGGCCCAAGATCAGCTAAAGCCTTGGCAGCATCTCCAAATGGCTTCATGTCATCTGGAAGGCCCAGCTTTGCAAGATCGGCTAGCTTTACAGGTTTAGGAGGATTAGACGTATCGTCAGTCATCTGTCAGATAAATTCCTAGCTGATGAGTAATTCTTGCAAATATAGGGGGAGCGCTCGCCTTCCGCGAGTATAGCAAAGTCTTCGGTTGCATTCCTCTTATTCAATGCGAAATCCACAATTCTAGGTGGCCGAGTCGACAACGGAAGCTCTGAAAGGCCCTGTTTCGTGTGTGGCTTTATGGGCGGGCATGACGTCGTGGCAACGACTATAGGGGCCACGGGAAATGAGCAAAATTGTTCGGTTGCTTGTCGGCTTTTGGTCCGTAATGAGCTTTGCAGCCACGGTAAAGACCACAACTCTGTTGCTTTCCTTCTGATTGAAACTGCTACCCTTTGACAACCTTCCTCGAGTCGATCACGACTAGCTCAGGGCAAAAGTATTGGGGCAAACATGTCTTTAAATCAGGATGTTCTTGTCGGCTATCTCCGATCAGAGTTTGGTCGTACAGCGAAGCTTCGCGTTTGGCTTTTCATCATTCAGTTGCTGGTCGCCGTTCCCGGAGCGGTGGCAGTCGTGGTGGTGGACGTCACCACGACATACGTTTTGGCGGTTTCCGGAGCTTTTTTGCTCACAATGTGGTGGGGATTTAATTTTTTTTACCAGCGAGGAAGGGCGGCCGCCCAAGCTGCAAGGCGGGCGGCAACGCTCATTGGCGGATTA
This sequence comes from Ochrobactrum sp. PL_is483, assembly GCF_055816855.1. Classification (NCBI taxonomy): domain Bacteria; kingdom Pseudomonadati; phylum Pseudomonadota; class Alphaproteobacteria; order Hyphomicrobiales; family Brucellaceae; genus Ochrobactrum; species Ochrobactrum sp. PL_is483. Next base: position 19,596 of record NZ_JBVPGS010000039.1, on the reverse strand, counting down.
GGACGAAATATCTCAGCCAACGAGATATCGTCGCTGAGAGATAAGATGACCGTCTCACTAGAGACCGCCCAAGCCAATGCAAAGGGCGACTACTATGCGACTAAGCTACCCCATGGATCAGCCCGCTTAGGCGAAATGATCGAGGAGTCCGCGTTCTACAGTGCGGAGCTGCAAAAGATAAGCGCGAATGTCATGCTGCTTCTCATGGGGCTATTCGCTTTGATGTTCGCTATAATCGCATTCTCCGCGTTTCCATTTGTAGAAAAAGGAAACGTGATAACCATCCTGAGAATCGTATTAGCAATTTTCGTCTTTGTAATGTCTTCGGACGTCATCGGTGCTTGGGCGCTTCATAGATCGGCTACCAATAGTCTGAACGACATTAAATCTCGACTGAAAGTCGCTCGTATTGCGGGATTTCCCGACACAGACGTCATGCTCATAATGGCCGATTACAACAGCGCAATAGAGGCTGCCCCAGAAAGCGTTCCTTATGCATATTCATGCCGCGAAGAATCTCTGAATGCTCGTTGGAAGCAATATCAAATAGATAACAATAATTCTGGGGCAGATGAACAATGAAACATTTAAAGCTTTTTGATGATTTTTTACGCGACACCGTCAATCTCAACACAACGCGTATCGAAAGCCTCGAAAGCAGTGTTGATGCGATTAAGAATTTCATTGAGGCATCGGATTGGGCACCTAATATCCGTGAATGGATGGCTCAAGGCTCATGGGCACATAAAACAATCATAAAGCCTGTTGATGCGGGCGAATTCGACGCTGATTTGATTGTCTTCGTAGATCCGGTGGATGGCTGGACAGCCAAGGACTACTTAAACAATCTCTATCTAGAGTTCCGAGGAAGCCCTGTTTATCAAAACAAGGTTCGGCGTTGGTCGCACTGTGTGACTATTACATACGCAAACGAAAAGAAGATCGATATTGCCCCCTGCATTATGAATCGCAGTTGGAATGGTTCTCTCGAAGTTTGCAATCGCGATAGCGATGAATACGAACATTCCGAGCCAAAACAATACACAGATTGGCTTGTTGAACGAAACACTTGGTCGGGAGCAAATAGTTTTCGAAAGGTCACCCGTTTAATTAAGTACCTTCGAGACATAAAGACTACTTTTACGTGCTCATCGATACTGCTTACAACGATGTTAGGCTATCGTATGAGTTCAATTGATCGCTACGGAAGCGATTTTGTAGATACTCCAACGGCACTGAAAACAATCTTCTCGCGATGGGATAATTGGCTTGCTAATAATTATAACAAGCCGAGGGTCAGCAATCCGTTCGTGGATTGCGATTTTGCTAGCGAGTTGACTGACGTTCAATACGACAATCTAAAAAAGATGGTCTCGAAGTACCGGGGATGGATTGACGATGCCTACGCCGAGACTGATCGGAATGAGAGTATCGCAAAATGGCGTCGCGTTTTTGGGGACGACTTTGCTAAGGACGAGGTGATTGAAGAGGCGAAATCCGTTAGCAAGAACGCAGTCCTTCTTCTAAAAGAAGCTCGGAACTTGGCAATTGATGCAACGGCGGACCTTGTTAGCCTAGTAAAACGCTTCGGTGGAGCTGCGCTACCATCCGGCTTCAACAATTTGCCTCATATGAAACGCCCAACATGGCGGGTCGCGACGAACACCAATATTTCGGTGCAGGTGAAAGCAGAATTATATCAATCAAAAGGCTACAACAAGCTTTACGATATCCAGTCGCTGCAACCTTTGCCACCAAATAACTGGATTAGATTCCGAGCTACCGCCTTAAATGGCTTTCCTTTTCCAAAGGATGATTATGAGGTTCACTGGCGGATAACCAATACGGATCAAGAGGCATACCGAGCGAACTGCCTTCGCGGTGGATTTGAACGATCTGACACGCACGGGGAAAAGTGGGAGCAGCTAGCCTATCGTGGTGTTCATCCTGTCGAAGCTTTCGTCTTGAGGAAACGGGATAATAATCTGGTTGCCAAGAGCGCGCCGTTCTATGTGACAATCGAATAGTTTGTCGCTGCTTCAATTAGGTTTTATGATTTGGTGAATAGAATGGACCTCAAGTTTCTTTTCCAACGGCAGCAGCGTCTTCTTGAGCTAGAGTTAGAGATAGCTCGTGAAAGATTTAAGCACTATGGTTTAAGAGGCAATGCAGTAGAGATTGCAGTTCGTAACTTCCTTGAAAACCATCTTCCTCGATCTTTGACTGCTGGCACCGGAGAGGTCGTGGCGTTGCACGGCGATACGCATGACAGAACCTCTGGCCAAATCGATATCGTAGTAAGCAATGCTCAGCAGCCGTTTATGGGGCCGCGTGACACGCCTACAACATTCTTTATCGAAGGGGTTCATGTAGCAGGTGAAGTCAAAACGTCATTGAATCGTTCGATATTGCAGGGCGAATTTACGAAAGCACGGCGGTTTCGCGCCTTACGTGCGCGAAATCTTTCTCGCTTGGTGGCTGTTCCAAAACCTGACAACTGGCTGAGCTATTACGTTTTTTACCGACCTTATTTCTTGCTAGGATTGGAAACTCCAGCCAACTGGCGAGTTATCCTGCTAGAGTTGATGGAGTACATTGAAAAGCATCGAGCCATTCCGTTAGATAGCATTTTCATGCTTGATCAGGATGTTGTAATACTTGTATCCCCCTATCTTGATTACCCGATGTCTAAACAAACAGGCATTCCATTCAAGCACTTTATTGATGGTAAGGAGAATTTAGGTTCTATTCATATATTTAATACTGACGCACCTCTGGCTTTTTTTATGGCTTGGATTGCTACTTTCAGAAGCAGTTTCTTCGATGATGAGAACCCGTTGGCATTTTACCTTCAAGATGTTTTGAGTTCAGTGCCGCCAAAAGAGATAACTATTTCAGAAAGCATTGCCAACACTGAGGGATTCATTAAATTGGCCGAGGAAGGCGATGCACTGAAAGCGCTCATCGACGCCTTGCGATTAGATTTTCCAGTTCGAAGTGAAACAGAGCCAAGAACATAGAAAAATTACATTCGCTAGGCCAAATAAGGGGATCGCCTAAGCGACGATCCGGCCCTTGCTGCGGGCGTCTGCCGCGTATTGCGACAGGGGCTTGTCTGCGCGGAAGTGCCTATCGCGCTCGACAAGCAGGCGGAGAGGGCCGCGCAAGGCTGAGATTTCGGAAAGCGAGGCATAGCCGAGTTCTGGCGTACCCTGTCCGAGATCGCAAAGACCGAAAAGCGTATCTTCGTCGGCTGCGAGTTCCGAAAACAACCAGGTTGCCTGAGCGTCGGGGGTGAAGAACTTTACGACTGGCTTGTGATCGACCTCGCCGCGTTCGGAAATATCTGCATTGCGACGAAGGTGGGTGCGGATTTCACGGGTGAGCAACATTGCTTGGCCTCCTGTCGGTCGCGGGATTGCGACCGTTCTGGAAGCCATGAACATCGGCAGAGTGGAGCTAGCTGGGTGACGTCAGGAACGCTTGCGCTTGCCCATAAGCGTAGCGACACGACCGATGTAGGCAGCAAAAGAACGGTGTATCAGGACTTGTGACCGACCTGGAAGGCCATGCACTGCATGCCCTAGCCCATCCGCCCTACTTTGCAATGCAATTCGGAGAGCAAATGAGCGGAATGATAAGCCAGTGGGCTATTTCTTCACAAAGCCCGAAAAATCGACTCCTTTTGGCAATGGAATGGCTTCGATTTTCGCAATCTCGTCGCTTTGGAGGACAGGGAAACCGTAGTTGTCGCCCACACTGGTAGGCTTGTGGCCGCATTGCCGATCCGCAATAAGCTTGCCCGTGTCGCCTTCGATATTGACGCGTAGCCAGTGCTTGGCGTTGTGTCGCAAACTGTGGAAGACATGCTTGTATTCCGAATGGATGCCCAGATTCTGCATCCACGTGCTCATTTGTTTGCCCGCTGCGCCTGCGGGGTCTTTGGCCTTATGAAACTCTCCGAAAACCCAGACACGGCGTTGCTTCGCCCATTTGACGAATCCACATTCAATCAAAAATGGATGAAGTGCGACAATACGAGGAGAGGTCTCTGTTTTCAGTTCACGACCAACTTCCTTACGGTCGATAACCAGCGGAAGACGAAGGTCTATGACTGTGTGACCGTCGATTTCCACGATGTCTTTTGGCTGGAGATAGACCAGTTCGCCAAGCCGCATGCCAGTCAAAAGACCGACTAGCGGGAGGTACTTTTTGAAATCGTCGCGAGGATAAAGCTCAGCTGCCGACTGCATCCAAATGCTTTGAGCTTTGACGGGCAGGCCTTCCCGCACGATGGCTTTTCGAGTGCCAGAAGGCTTCGTAATCTTGAGCGATTTGAGATTGCGGACACCTTCGACGTCTGCGGTCGCCTTTTCCCACAAATTACCGATCTCTTCGCAAAGGTTCTTAACAGTCGATTCGCTGAGCGTGTCGATTGGCTTGGGTCGCGCCTTGTTGGTCGCACCCATTTCGCGAAGGGTAAGCCCCTTCAAAAACCCATGCTTTGTGCGGTTTTTGGAGACTTTCGCCATGACATTGGCGAAATCCTGCATATGGGCGGGGACGTAATATTTAAGGGGTTTGTCGCCGTTTACGTCGATAAATGCCGCAAGCGCATGCTCAAGCCGTTCCTGATAGCGGTCGCCGCCGCTACCGACATCGCCCCTCGCCTCCCTGCGAAGATCAAGGATGATCTTGCCAGCCACGCTAAGCAAGGTTTCTGCTGTGATAGTGCGTTCGTCCTCATGTTCGCACCTCTCGACTAGTGCCACCCTGGTCACTGGCGCGGGCGGTGTTGCTGGCGGGACCAAATTAGCCTGAATGGAGGCGACGGCAGAAAGCGCATGCGCATATGCCGCCCGTTCTGCTGTCAGTGCTGCGGCATCGGTCTGGAGAGCTTGCCCGACTGCATCTAAGCGGGTGCGTATAGATTTGAGTGTATTTATCTTGGATCGAGCGGCAACCAGCAATTCCCGCTGCTCCTTATAAGCCAAGGGGTCTACCTCTAAGCCGCCCTCTTCCCTCTCCTCCAACTCTTCGAGGCGTTGAAGCGCGTTGCCGAGATCAAAAGTTGCGCCAAGCGTTTGCCGCTTCAACGTTAACAACTCGTCCGCCAACGCTTTAAGGCTTCGGTTTAAAGTGTCCCTATCCATCCCGCTTCTAAATCCTTCCAACGCCAACGCCGCCAGCGTTGTCGCTCGTCGTCTCGCTTCCGTTTTGGAAAGCTGCCCCAGCCAAATTCTGAAATGGCTTGTTCCTAAATCACCCCGATAGGACGGGGGCCGGATTTGGAAGAAATAGCCATTTTGCTTCTGCCAAAGATACATGATTCGGATATCTCCGCGTTCAGGTGCACATTTAGGTGCACAAAACGGAAAATCCGGAGAAAAAGCGCTAATAAAATCAAGAACTTAGGCGATGGTGGGCCCGGAGGGACTCGAACCCCCAACCAAGCGGTTATGAGCCGCCGGCTCTAACCAATTGAGCTACAGGCCCCACGCATCCTTGCCCTACCCTAAAGAAAGCCGGGACACAAGCTGTCAAATGCATCAGTTGCCCTAATGCGCACATATTCAGTTGCGAAGCATGCAACCGGGAGCATGTCTCCGAACGTGGGAACCAGGTTCGGGATAAAGACATGCGACGAAACAAATACTTAGAGCGGCTCCTAGCACTTCCGCTACTTTAACCGGAGGTTGCATTTGGCGCGCAATTCGAATCTGATATCGTCGGCTCCACGCATGAGAGGGAACTTAAGAAATAAATGATTTCAAAGACAAAGCGGCCAGCCCTTCCGGCACGGCCTGCTCTGCCAAAGCTGCCTCAACTTTCTCTACAGGAGATTTTATGAACAACCGCGCTACCACTCTTCTTGCAACCTCCTTTTCTGCAATCATGCTCGCAGGCGCGCTGACGCTGCCGGCTCTGGCACAGGAGAATCAGATGACGAAGCAGCCTGCGCGTATCGCCGTCACCGGCGAAGGCACCATGACCGCCTCGCCCGACATGGCCATTCTCAATCTCTCCGTGCTGCGCGAGGCGAAGACCGCTCGCGAAGCCATGACCGCCAACAACGAAGCCATGGCGAAAGTACTCGCAGCCATGAAGAAAGCCGGTATTGAAGACCGCGATCTTCAGACCGGCGGCATCAACATCCAGCCGCGCTTTGTCTACCCGGACGACAAGAACGGCCTGAAGGAACCGAGCATCACCGGCTATACGGTTTCGAACAGCCTGACGGTGCGCGTCCGCGATCTGGCCAAGGTCGGCAACGTGCTCGATGAATCCGTCACGCTCGGCGTCAATCAGGGCGGCGATCTGAGCTTCGTCAACGACAACCCGTCCGCCACGATCAATGAAGCGCGCAAGCGGGCCGTTGCCGACGCTATCGCCAAGGCGAAGACGCTTGCCGATGCTGCCGGTGTAGGTATCGGCCGCGTTGTCGAGATCAACGAGCAGAGCCGCCCGCCAATGCCGATGCCGATTGCTCGTGCCCAGTTCAAGACCATGGCCAGCGCAGCGCCGGAAGATGCCGTGCCTGTTGCAGCGGGCGAGAACAGCTATAATGTTTCGGTCAACGTCGTTTTCGAAATCAAGGAATAACGACAACTCATCTGGCAAGAGCAAAGGGGCGCACCAGCGCCCCTTTTCTTTACCTGTCGGCAAAGAAAAGCCCCGGCCTGATTGCTCAGGCCGGGGCTTTTCAAACTCAAACCTGATTTAGCGAATGATCGGGCAGCCGCGTACATTTGCGAATACGACCCCGGCGGGACGACCATGGCGGAAGCCGCGAACCTGAACCGACTTGCCGCGATAGACGACGCGCGCATTGCGGATGCCCATGCGGTTGGCCTTCATCTTGGCGCCTTCAACCGAGCAGGCAGGACCGCGATAAACCGGGCGGCCGTGGCGATGACCACGGTAGTCGACGTTCACGATGGCGGAGCCTGCCGACGTGCTGACAGCGGGAACGGCAACCGGCGATGCAGCGCTGGCCGTAGCTGCCGTCGTGAAGATGGCAGCAACACCAAGAGCGGCGGTTACGACGAACGACTTGAGCGAAATAGCAGACATCTTTGAACCTCTTTCGATTTGTTTCCAGGTCTTGCCTGAGACACCCGAGAAGTAGCCCGCAATAGATGAACAGAATGAAAAACCATCATTCATGTGCCGTTCAGCTTACCGTGAAGCGGAAGGGGCATCTGCACCGAACCCCTATAAAACAAATAAATTCAATATGTTATTCCATTAAAAAAATCGCGCAACTCTGTCCCGGTTGCGGATTAAATTTACGCAATGTTTGAAAAACGCAAGCCGGCCGTCACCGCTCGCCCGGCATCACCATATGGTCGAGATAATCATCGTCGTCTTCCATATCATGATCAAAGGCCGTCACCTTGCCGCGAACCGAGACACCTGCCTCATGCACAGTATCGGGCGATCCCGAAACAAGCGGATGCCACCAGTATAGGTCCGAGCCTTCCGCAACCAGGCGATAAGCGCAGGTCACGGGTAGCCAGTCCACCTCGTCAACGATTTCGGGCGTCAGGAACACGCAGTCCGGCACTGTCTTCTTCCGGTTGGGATAGTCGCGGCACTGGCACGTTTCGGCATTGAGCAGCGTACAGGCGACGCTGGTCCAATAGATCTCGTCGGTGTCCTCGTCCTGCAATTTATGCAGGCAGCATTGGCCGCACCCGTCACACAGACTCTCCCACTCGCTGCGGGTAAGCTGGTTCAGGGTCTTGGTACGCCAGAATGGTTTGTTGTTCATGATGCAGCGTATAATGGAATTGTGTCGGGAATGGCATGGACAAATCGCCGCCATTCAGAACAGTTGAAATCGATTCCTGATTAGGTTACTCATCCGGCGTCATCATCATGACCGTAAGCGTCTTACGTCAGGCAACGCATCAATCCCGCCGGGAACGGCAATTCGCTTTGATGTTTCGTTGCGCCTTCCCGGCATAATAATCAGGATTATACATGTCTCAGTTTGAATGCGCACGCCGCAGAAAGCTGCCCGCGCGCTATGCATCCATTGTGATGCCTTTCATCCTCTCGATCATGATGACATTCATCGTGTCGCTGATCGCGACTGCCAAGAGCCTTGGTCTTACCCATCCCGACCTCGCATCAAGCTGGATGGGCGCCTGGGGCCTTTCCTGGGTGGTGGCTTTTCCGGTGCTCCTCGCCATTCTGCCCATCGTGCGCAGACTGGTCGCCATCGTGTGCCACTCGCACTGAACTTGAAACAAAAAAGCCGCGCATTTTACGTGCGCGGCTTTTTTGATCTTCTTGCAGGCGGTCAGCGAAAAATAGCTTCGCCTTGCTCATCCACGATCTGCCGTCCCTTGTTCAGCGCAATGCTGGCGGCATCTTCGATACCGGGGCAACGGTCGGCGCGGACAAAGCGATATTCCTTCACTTCGCCATCGATTGCCTTGGAAATGACGCCGCAGACCTGATACTGCCCACCCTCGCTATAGGGCGTGGCAATGATCAAAAAGTCCTTGTGCTCAAGGCGACCAGCCTCTTTCGGCTCCGCTGGCGTTTCGGAGGCGGAGCCTCCACCAAAAAGACGCTTCAAAAAGGACATATCGCCTCCCCTTCCCGTATCGTTTAGCTGTCCAGGCCTAGATGTTCAGGCCTAGCTATCCAGGAACGAACGCAGCTTACGCGAACGGCTCGGATGCTTCAGCTTGCGCAGTGCCTTGGCTTCGATCTGGCGGATACGTTCGCGGGTGACCGAGAACTGCTGGCCGACTTCTTCCAGCGTGTGGTCGGTGTTCATGCCGATGCCGAAACGCATGCGCAGAACACGTTCTTCACGCGGGGTCAGCGAAGCCAGAACACGGGTCGTCGTATCGCGCAGATTGGCCTGAATGGCGGCATCGATTGGCAGAAGCGCGTTCTTGTCCTCGATGAAATCGCCCAGATGTGAATCTTCCTCGTCGCCGACCGGCGTTTCGAGCGAGATCGGTTCCTTGGCGATTTTCAGCACCTTGCGTACTTTTTCCAGCGGCATGGCGAGCTTTTCAGCCAGTTCTTCCGGCGTCGGCTCACGACCGATTTCATGCAGCATCTGGCGCGATGTACGAACGATCTTGTTGATCGTTTCGATCATGTGCACCGGAATGCGGATGGTGCGCGCCTGATCGGCAATCGAGCGGGTGATCGCCTGACGAATCCACCAGGTCGCGTAGGTCGAGAACTTGTAGCCGCGGCGATACTCGAACTTGTCGACAGCCTTCATCAGGCCGATATTGCCTTCCTGAATGAGATCGAGGAACTGCAAGCCACGGTTCGTGTACTTCTTGGCAATCGAGATGACGAGACGAAGGTTGGCTTCCACCATTTCCTTCTTGGCGATGGTTGCTTCGCGTTCGCCTTTCTGCACCTGATTGACGATGCGGCGGAATTCACCGATGGAGATCGCGGTTTCGGTCGCCAGCATCTGGATTTCCGAACGCAAGCGGTCGATGGTGCGTTCTTCCTTGGCCGCGAATTCCTTCCAGCCGCGCGCCGAAAGCGTGCTGACGCGCTCGACCCATTTCGGGTCCAGTTCGTGGCCCTGATATTCCTTCAGGAACTCCTCGCGGCGCACGCCGAAGGATTCGGCCAGACGCAGCAGCTTGCCTTCGTTCTGCACCAGACGCTTGTTGATGTCGTAAAGCTGTTCGACAAGCTGTTCGATACGGTTCTGGTTCAGCGACAGCGATTTCACCGCCTTGATGAGCTGATCCTTGAGTTCCTTGTAGCGGCGCTCCTGGCTTGACGACAGTTCGCCGGTCGCGGCCAGACGGCCCTCGACCTGCTGATCCTGCAGCTTGCGCAGCTTCTTGTAGGTGTCGGCGATGAGATCGAGCGTTTCCATGACCTGCGGACGCAGTTCGGCTTCCATGGCCGCCAGCGACAGGTTGGCTTCGTCCTCGTCTTCTTCTTCCTCTTCAACCGGCATGTCGCCGCCGACATTGGTAATGTCGTCGTCGTCACGCGAGCGGCGCTGAGGCTTGTCATCGCGGGACTTGTCCTCTTCCACGCGCTCGATCACCGGAGCCTGCTTGGCTTCCGGACCGGCATAGGTGGTTTCGAGGTCAATGATTTCGCGCAGCAGGATGTTGGAGTCATTCAGCTGGTCGCGCCAGATGATGATCGCCTGGAAGGTCAGCGGGCTTTCGCAAAGCCCTGCGATCATGGTTTCACGACCGGCCTCGATGCGCTTTGCAATCGCGATTTCACCTTCACGCGACAGAAGCTCGACCGATCCCATTTCGCGCAGATACATGCGCACCGGATCGTCGGTACGGTCGGTCGGCTCTTTCTTGGTCGTGGTGGTGGCAACAGCCGTGCCGCCGGATTCGACCAGATCGCCGCCCTCTTCCGAGTCGTCGTCGCTGTTGTCTTCGCGGTCGTTGTCCTGCTCGTCGTCTTCAACGACGTTGATGCCCATGTCTGACAGCATCGACATCGTGTCTTCGATCTGTTCGGATGTCACTTCCTCGGAAGGCAGCACGGCGTTCAGCTCGTCCATCGTGACGTAGCCGCGCTTCTTCGCGAGTTTGATCATCTTCTTGACAGCATCGTCAGAAAGGTCGAGAAGCGGACCGTCGGCAGCACCTTCGCGCTCGACTTCGGCTTCTTCGTTTTCCTTAACCTTCGTTGCCATATGTTCTTCTCCAGGCGACCCCGGTCGCTTCTAAGATATATAGAGTTCTCGGACAGTTTTGCGAGGCCGCAATCCGTCAGTTGATTCTGCGAGTAGCCGATTTCCTGTTAATGGCGGATTAACCTTGCCTTCGGTATCGGGCTTCTTCATCTCCGATTTCTTGTGGGCAGATCGGGCGGTCAACCGGACAATACCGATTTTCCGGGCCGCTTTTTCGGGCCACTTCCCGGCCCGTACCCAGCTTGCTGCCTTGCAGCCTCGGATATCACCGGTTTCTGTTCTTTTCCTTGTTCGAACTGTCGTGATTCCGTCATTTACGCCATACGTCAAGAGCGACTCACCTGATTCGCGCTTAAAAAGCGAATCATTTTGTTGTCACGGCCTTTCCGTCAGCCAGATAGAGCACGATTTTCGGATCGCAACCCCGCATTTCCGGCTGTTCTGGCAAGTCTGATTCGTGAAACCGAATCAGAAGCCGCCGGGCGGACGTCCCGAAGACAGGCCGAAACCGTCAATCAGGGCTTCTGTCGCGTCAGCTTTCAAAATCTGATTTTGTATATCCCTGAGACGCGCGAACAACTCGCCAGTTTCATCTGTTTCAAGCGCGGCTTCAACGGCTCGCAGCTCCTTATGTAGTGTGCGCGCCCGCTGATGCAAGTGAAGCGCCTGCCGAAGCGCTTCCCGCGCATCGTCTTCCGCAGCCAGTGCGGTTGCGGTCCAGAGCTTCGCGCCCTTCACCACAAGTTCGAGCATTTCGATCTGTTCGCCATGCCCGGCATTGACCAGCGCTCGCCGCATCGCATGACCATCTTCCATGTGTCCGGCGGCCAGCACATCCAGCATGGCCAGATGCAGCGACTTCAACGCTTCATGCCCCAGATCGAGCGCTGCCACCGTCTCGAAATCCTCTTCGATCAGACGCGGATGGTTGAGAAGCGTCAGCACGATTGCGGTTTCGCGCAAGGGCGCATGCGATCCCGCCCCCGGCCTGCCGCCCTTTACCAGCGTGGAACGCACCAGACTGTCGGAAATCGCAAGACGACCGCTGCCACCGGCCGGTCCGCCGCGCCCGCGTCCGCCATCGTTCCTGCGGTTGAAAGACGAATTGCGCTGCCCTCCGCCCTGATATCCCTGACGTCCCTGTCCGAAGAAAGCCTGCGCCCGGTCGCGCATATCCTGGCTGTAATGGCGGCGAATATCCTCATTGGCGATGCGGCTGGTAATCTCGCGCAGCCGCGCTTCAAGCTCGGCTCGGCGTTCCGGCGTATCGAAGACACCGCCCGTCGTTTCCCGCGTCCACACCATGTCGACCAGCGGCCTGGCATCGCGCAGGACCGCGTGGAACGCAGCTGGACCTTCCGCCTTGACGAGATCGTCCGGGTCCTGCCCCTCCGGCAAAAGCGCGAAACGCAGCGACTTGCCGGGCTGCAAAGCGGGCAATCCCAGATCGACGGCGCGATAGGCGGCACGAAGCCCCGCCCCGTCGCCATCGAAGCACAGAACGGGTTCCGGGCTGATGCGCCAGAGAAGTTCAAGCTGTTCTTCCGTCAGCGCCGTGCCCAGCGGAGCCACCGCCTGATGGATACCGGCCTGCGCCAGCGCGATCACATCCATATAGCCTTCGACGGCAATGATGGATTTGGCCGGTTCGCCGCCTTGCGGCTGGCAGGCCTTGCGCGCCCGCAAGCCGTTGTAGAGCACACGGCCCTTGTGAAACAGTTCGGTTTCCGGCGAGTTCAGATATTTGGCAGGCGCATCGGCGGAAAGCGCCCGCCCCCCAAAAGCGATGATGCGCCCGCGCAGATCCTCGATCGGGAACATGACGCGATCGCGAAAACGGTCATAGGAAACGGCAATGCCCTCGCCGTGCACGACAAGACCGCACGCCTCGATCTGCTCGCGCGACACGCCCTTGCCTGCCAGAAATTCCTTCAATGCATTGCGCGATTCCGGCGCATAACCGATGCGGAACGTCTGCTGTGTCGCGGTCGAAAGGCCGCGGTCGCGCAGATAGGCGCGCGCTTTGGCGCCGACTGCGCTTTGCAATTGGCTCTCAAAAAACTGTGCCGCCAGTTCCATGACATCGTAGAGCGTGGCGCGTTGCGCCTCGCGCTTTTCCATTTCCGGGTCCCGCGCGGGCATCGGAACGCCTGCCATGTCGGCAACACGTTCCACCGCTTCCGGAAAACTCAGACCTTCAAGATCGGTCAGAAACTTGAAGTGGTCGCCGGTCACACCGCAACCGAAACAATGATAGCGGCCCTTGCGATCTTCACAGTGAAAGCTCGGCGTCTTCTCGCCGTGAAACGGACAGCAGGCCCAAAAATCGCCCTTTGGCGGATTGCTCTTCTTGCGGTCGAACGATGCGCGCGTTCCTATCAGCGTCGAGATCGGGACGCGGTCTCTGATCTCATCGAGAAAGGATGGCGGAAAACGCATTACAGATTTCACTTTCGGATCAAGCAGCAGGCAGATGATAGTCCATAGCCTATATAGGCTCGCCCGCCTTGACAGTCCATCGCGCCCGCGTGTCCCTCCCCGCTAATCACATGTCGCTGCCAAACAAGCGGATTGTCACAAAACTGTCATATATTCGTCACGACACTATAGGAGGAGATTGCAATTTATTGCGAATAAGCCCATATCTCCTGGATATTTGATTAGCCGGAACATATTTTTTCTTCATTTGTTGCGTTAGCTCAACCAATGTTGGTTTCACCCCACCTCCAACCCGAAGGGATTTTGCCGTGAATGGTTCTTTGGTCCTTTTGCATCTGGCCGGTGCAGTTGCTCTTTTGCTTTGGGCGACACGCATGGTTCGGACCGGGGTGGAGCGTGCCTATGGCGACCGGTTGCGCCGACGCCTGCGCAGCCAGATGCAGAATCCGCTGCTTTCCGTCGCCTTTGGCCTCGCCCTCGCCGTCGCCCTGCAAAGCTCGACAGCGGTCACGCTTCTCGTCGGCTCCTTTGTCGGTTCAGGCATTGTAGGCGGCATCGCGGGCCTCATGGCCGTGCGCGGCGGCGAGCTTGGCTCCGCCCTCGTCGTCAAGATTTTGAGCTACGACCTCACGCTTCTGGTGCCGCTCTGCCTTGTCATCGGCACGGGCATCTTCATGACGACCGAGCGGCGCGACTGGCGCCAAATCGGGCGCATCGTGGTCGGTGTCGGCCTTCTCATCATGTCGCTGGAAATGACCGGACAGGCCACAGAACCGTTGCGGCAAAGCGAATTGCTGCCGGTCATCGTTGACTATCTGTCGGGCGACCCGGTCACCGCCTATCTGCTCGCGGCCCTGATGACATGGCTGTTTCATTCCAGCGTCGCCGCCGTCATCCTGCTTACCACTTTCGCCTCACGCGGCCTGATTCAGCCGGAACTGGCGGTGGTGATGGTGCTTGGCGTCAATCTGGGTTCGTCGATCATCGCCCCGATCCTGACCCGCCATGCGCCGCCTGAAACCCGTGTCGTGCCGCTCGGCAATCTGTTGATGCGCGGCGCGGGATCGCTCATCATGCTGGTGCTTTACCAGACCTTCAAACCGTCGGTCGCCTTCCTCGGCGCCGATCCGGTCTCGCAGGTGGTCAACGCGCATATCCTGTTCAATGTCGTCGTGATGATTGCCGGCATTCCGCTTTCCAGCCTCGTGTTGCGCACCACCGAAACGCTGGTGCATCTCAACGCCGACAAGAATGCATCCGCGCAGCCCTTGGCGGTCGAGGAATATAGCGCGCTCGATACCGCCGTACTCGACCGGCCTTCGCAGGCACTCGCCAATGCGACCCGCGAAGTGGTCGGTGTCTGCGACACGATCGAAGTCATGCTGCGCCGCATCATCGAGCTTTATGAAAAGCCCGATCAGGCACGCATTGACGAACTGGCAGCACTGGACGACCGGGTGGACAAGAAACACGCCGCGATCAAACTCTATCTCACCAGGCTCGCCACGCAGAACCTGACCGATTTTGAGTCACTGCGCATGCAGGAATTGCTCGGTGCCTGCGTCAAGCTCGAGCAGGTGGGCGATATCATCGTGCGCAACATGCTGGTGCATGTTCAAAAGAAGATGGATCACAACCTCGAATTTACCGAGGAAGGCTGGAAGGAACTCAGCCATTTCCACGCCATGGTTCTGGCCAATGCGCATATGGCGTTCAACGTGATTGTTTCGCGCGATGGCCGCACGGCGCGCCAGCTTGTGCAGGAAAAGGACCAGCTGCGCGAACTGGAAAAGCAGACGAGCATGCGCCATTTCACGCGCCTGCGCGAAGGCGCCACCCGCAGCATCGAGACAAGCTCAATCCACCTCGACACGATCCGCGACCTCAAGCAGATCAATTCGCTTCTGGCCTCGATGGCCTACCCCGTGCTTGAGGAACAGGGCCTGCTCAGCGACACGCGCCTCAAGGCCGCCAAGCAGAACTGACAATCGAGTCCCGCGACGGCAGGCCGATACCTGCTGCCGCATGGCCCCAAATCTTAGAACGAAATATCCGCGGCGGGGCGCACCCGCACGCGGGCATTTCCAGCCTTGAAACCATTCAATGTTTCATTGTGATGCGCAACGATATCCGCAAATTGCAGGCTGGCGGTGTCGCCGGTCGTGTGCGCGTCCCCGATCAACGTGACATCGTAACCAAGAGAAACAGCGCGCCGCACTGTGGTGTCGACGCAATATTGCGTCTGGCAGCCACCAATAATGAGGTGCGAGATATTCTGCTGGTCCAGAACGGCTTGCAGGTCCGTTTTATGGAAAGAATCGCAGCTTCGCTTTTCAACGAGAACGTCACCCGGTTTCAAGGCAAGCTCCTCGCGGATTTCCCATCCTGCTGTGCCTTTTTCCAACTCGTCACCGGGACCGCCGTCATGCTGCACCATGATGACCGGAATTCCAGCCTGACGCGCCTTCTCCTGCAAGTCGCGCAGCCGCACAACGATCTCATCAAGGGCCCGGTCGATAGCTGGCTGCCGTTCCGGCGCACCCATTCCGGCCACGATGTCATTTTGAACGTCTATAACAAGCAAAGCTGTTTTCATCAGTCCGCATCCGGTGATTGTTGGGCTTTCGCCATGCATAGCACAAACAAAAGCCCTCGCCAGGGCGAGGGCTAAACAAAGTCAAAAGCCTTCAGGCCTCACGCTTTCACTGCAAAAGCGATTTCACGATGGCGCTGGCCTTGGTGAAATCCATCTTGCCTGCATGACGCTCTTTAAGAACGGCCATGCATTTTCCCATGTCGCGCAGACCCTGAGCGCCAATTTCGGCAATCACATCAGCACAGGCCTGCTTGATCTCATCATCGGTCATCTGCTGCGGCAAAAACTCGGAAATGATCGTGATTTCCTCGCGCTCGGCCTCGGCGAGCTCAAGGCGGCTGCCCTCTTCATAGATGCGCGCGGATTCTTCCCGCTGCTTGACCATCTTGCCGAGGATGCCCAGCAATTCTTCGTCCCCGACCGGGTCCTTGCCAGCGGTGCGGTTGGCGATATCACGGTCCTTGACCGCAGCCAGAACGAGGCGCAGCGTCGACATGCGGCGCTTGTCCTGTGCTTTCAGCGCGGTTGTGAGGGCCTGGGAAATCTCCTGGCGAAGCATAACGTCTCTCCTGACGGTGTTTGTTCTGTGTTGTTCGTTTCCTGCATCTATACAGCAAGCGAATAGATCCGCCGAGCTGTCCGAACCGCCATCCCGCAAAATAATATTACGACGATTATCGCCATTTTTCAGGAAAGCATGATCCCGGACGATTGACCCGGCCTTCAAGTTTCTCTATTGCTCAAGGCTTAGCAGGACATCGGCACGTGCTGGCAGTGGGAGGTTTGAAATCCCCGCTGCCTTTTGGCGCATATATGCCCCTTGACGCTTCATCTTTCAAGCTACCTTACCGGTGGCGGGTTGAAACACGAACGCGTGCCGCATGAAGCATGCCACCCAAAAGCGGAAACCGGTTTTGGGACAGCGGCATGCATGAAGACTGGTAACGAAATAACAGCACACGCTGGCGTGCGCTAACAAGCAGGAGTGCAGACCATGACAGACACCACACCGAAAACAGCACCCTGGACTGTGGAGAAGCGAACCGCCATCCTCGTACTTGCCGATGGAACAGTGATCGAAGGCAAGGGCCTCGGCGCAATCGGTGCCATCGAAGCCGAAGTCGTGTTCAACACGGCGCTGACCGGCTACGAAGAAATCCTGACCGATCCGTCCTATGCCGGGCAGATCGTCACCTTCACCTTCCCGCATATCGGCAATGTCGGCGCCAATGCCGAAGACATTGAAGACCTGACACCGGCCAATCGCCACGGCGCGGTCGGCGCGATCTTCAAGGCCGACATCACGTCGCCGTCGAATTTCCGCGCTACGGAAGATCTGGACACCTGGCTGAAGCATCGCGGCATCATTGCGCTCGCCGGTATCGATACCCGCGCGCTGACCGCGCTCATCCGCGAACGCGGCGCGCAGAACGCGGTCATCGCCCATGATCCGAGCGGCAAGTTCGACCTCGATGCGCTCAAGGCACGCGCCGCCGCATGGAGCGGCCTTGAAAACCTCGATCTCGCCAAGGACGTCACCATTGGCCAGAGCCTTACGTGGAAGGAAACGCCGTGGACGCTCGCCAACAGCTATGGCGAACAGGAAGCCCCGGAATATCACGTGGTGGCGCTCGATTTCGGCGTGAAGCGCAACATCCTGCGCCTGCTCACCGGCCTTGGCGCAAAAGTCACCGTGCTGCCTGCAACAGCGACGGCTGAGGATGTTCTGGCCTACAACCCGGACGGCATCTTCCTGTCCAACGGCCCCGGCGACCCGGCGGCGACCGGCGAATATGCCGTTCCGACCATCAAGAAGCTTGTCGAAACCGGCCTTCCGGTATTCGGCATCTGCCTCGGCCACCAGATGCTGGCGCTGGCGCTCGGCGGACGCACCGAGAAGATGCATCAGGGCCATCACGGCGCCAACCATCCAGTCAAGGACTACACGACCGGCAAGGTCGAGATCGTGTCGATGAACCACGGCTTCGCGGTGGATTCAGATTCGCTGCCGGAAAACGTCGAGGAAACGCATGTGTCGCTCTTCGACGGCACCAATTGCGGCCTGCGCGTGGTCGGCAAGCCGGTCTTCTCGGTGCAGCATCACCCGGAAGCATCGCCCGGCCCGCAGGATTCGCACTATCTGTTCCGCCGCTTCATCAATCTGATCCGCGAACGGAAGGGTGAAGCGCTGCTTCCCGAACGCGAACAGGCAGCGTAAACCCGCCGCGAGTTATCAAAAGAAAAAGGCCGGAGCGAAAAACTCCGGCCTTTCCGTTTTCCCATCCATCAAACCTCTGATGGCTTCGCCGCAGGCGCGGGCCGCACCCGCGCCACCACGATGACCAGCGCCAGAAAGACCAGCCCGGCGCCCACCGCATAGGGCATGCCCGCAAAGACGAACGGCGCATTCTTGCCGGTGAAAATCGCGAAAAGCTGCGTGAAGATGAGCGGACCGATAATGGTTGTAATGCTCGACACGCTGGTCAGCGCGCCCTGCAATTCGCCCTGCGCCGAAGGCGGAACCTTGCCCGCCGCAATGCTTCGCAGCGGCGGATCGGCCAGACCTTCCAGCGCCGTCAGGAAGATGACGGCATAGACCATCCATCCCTCCCATGCGATGGCGTAGCCGATGAGCCCGAGACAGGAGAACAACACGCCGGTGATCGCCGTGCGTCTTTCACCGAGTATCGGCAGAACCCGCGGCAGAACCACCGCCATCACGAAGGCCGCACCGACGCCGAACAGGCCCAGCGACAGGCCGATCTCCGCCTCGCTCCAATTGTAGCGATAGGCGCCCACGAAAGACCAGACCGATGGGTAGACCGCGTGCGCCAGCCAGAACAGGAAGAAGACCAGCACGACCCAGCCGATGCCCGGATAGCTCCGCATCTGCTTGAGCGCACCCAGCGGATTGGCCCGGCCGATCTGGAACGCACGCCGGTTTTCGCGCTTCAACGTTTCCGGCAACAGGAAATAGGCCAGAATGAAGTTGATGAAGGACAGGAACGCCGCACCGTAGAACGGAACGCGCGGGCCGAACTCACCCAGCAAGCCGCCCAGCACCGGGCCAAGCGCAAAGCCGACACCGAAGGCAATGCCGATCAGGCCGAAATTACGCGCACGGTTGCTGTCATCGCTGACATCGGCAATGTAGGCCGAAGCCGTCGCGAAGCTCGCGCCACTGATACCCGCCAGCACACGACCCACAAAGAGCATCCAGTAGGAAGCTGCGAGCGCGCAGATCAGATTGTCGAGCGCGAAAGTGAAGATCGAGGCGAGCAGCACCGGGCGCCGCCCGAAACGGTCGCTCAGATTGCCGATCATCGGTGCGAACAGAAACTGCATCCCGGCATAAACCAGCAAAAGCCAGCCGCCATCCACGGCAGCGGTGCTGATATCCGCGCCGGTCAGTTCTTCAAGAAAAGTCGGCAGAACCGGCATGATGATCGCAATGCCGATAATGTCGAGAAAAAGCGTCATAAAGACGAGTAACAAGCCCCGCCGTACAAACTGGGGATCATGCATGGGACACCTGAAATATGCTCCACGATGGACACGGTGGAACAGTCATAAATTGTGTTGATTGTAGAACTCGCGCGCCATCGTCGCTCAAAACTGAACGTCACGCTTGTAAATCGGAAAAAAGGCCGCGCCGGTGCGAAAGCATTTATCTGGAAAATTATTTCACGACAAGACCGTATTGCAGAATGTCAGCAGTAGTCCTGCCAGAATTGAAAAAGGCGGCCGAAGCCGCCTCAGGCTGCTGACAAACCCCTGGCTATGTCGGGGGTTTTGTGATTCTGTGGGTCATGTTGAAGAAACCCGCCGCCGAACAGACCGCGCTCGAGATGGTGACGCTCGATCAACTGGTCCCGAAAGATCATCTGCTTCG
>NZ_JBVPGS010000030.1:0-219315 GCF_055816855.1 Ochrobactrum sp. PL_is483 | reverse complement strand
GTCGCCTGCCAATGCCTGCTGCAAGCCGCCGCACAGAACATCAAGAAGATCGCCATGGTCCTGACAAAGACGCCAAAGGCAGCCAGCGCATGAGCGGCTACAGCCGTTTGCAACTCCTCGCCAGTGCAGTCACAAAACGCGACCCCCTCCCAAAAACAAAACCCGCCGAAAAATATGGCGGGTTTGTCAGCGGTCTGACGGGGCCTTCGGGCCCCGTTTTTTTGTTTCCCGTCATGCAAGAGCATAATAAATTACATAAAAGTTGCTAGTGTAAATATATTACAAATATTAATTGGGAAAAATATTATAAATAGTTTATTGTTACTAAGTAAAGTAATCCATAATTAGTGTCAGAATAGACACATATGCTTTCATAAAGGACTATTTATTCTAAAATTGGAATTGATGATTTTGAATAATTCATTCTATCACGTCTCGTCTGAAAAATTCTGGAGACAGTGAAATGAAAATCAAGAGCTTGTTGTTCGGCTCGACCGCAGCGCTGGTTGCTACCACGGGGGCATATGCTGCGGATGCTATTGTAGCGCCGGAGCCTGAATCCGTTGAATATGTTCGCGTTTGCGATGCCTATGGCGCGGGATTTTTCTACATTCCGGGCACAGAAACCTGCCTGCGCATATCCGGCTATGTCCGCTACGACTTGAAGGGCGGCGATAATGTCTACGGTCGCGGCTTTGTCGATGATAAGGGTAAGGTCGATACGGGCCGTGATACCTGGGAGAACAAGGCCCGCTTTACGCTGCGTCTCTCCACGGCTTCGGAAACCGAGCTCGGCACCCTGAAGACCTATGCCGAAACCCGATATGATTGGGCCGATGGTGTTGATGGTTCGACCGGTTCTCTGCGCTTTGCCTATATCCAGCTTGGCGGCCTGCGTCTCGGTCTCGATGAATCAGCTTTCGTTACCTTTCCGGGTTATCTCGGCGACGTCAAGAACGATGACGTGATCCTCGCTGGCGGTTATCGCACCAATCTGATCAGCTATACGTTCACCGGCGGCAACGGCTTCTCCGCCATCCTGTCGCTCGAACAGGGCAACAATGAAGATACGGACAATAAATACGGCTTCAACGGCGTCATCAAGGATTACACGCCGCATGTTGTCGGTGGCCTGAAATACGAAGGCGGTTGGGGCAAGATCGCAGGCGTCGCCGCCTATGATGCCCGTAACGAAGAGTGGGCAGGGAAGGTTCGCGCCGACGTGAACATTACGGACCGTTTCTCGGTTTGGGCAATGGGCGGCTACAAGTCCAACAAGGACGAATACATCACGCAGACCGACAGCAGCGGCAACGTGCTTGGCTCGGTTCGCGCGATCAGCAGCTTCTACGGCACCTGGGGCGGCGATTGGGCTGTCTGGGGTGGTGCAGCATTCAAGGCGACCGATAAGGCCGTCATCAATGCGCAGGTCGCCTATGATGGCACCAGCACTTTCGCCGCCACTGCCAACGTAGCCTATGAAATGGTTCCGGGCTTCACGGTTACGCCGGAAGTTTCCTATACCAAGTGGCAGGACAGCAAGTCCTACCTCAACGGCAAGGATGCCGTTCAGGGCATGGTCCGCTTCCAGCGCTCCTTCTGATGCTGATATGGGAGGCCGGAGTGGCCTCCCATTTTGCCTGAGCATTTCCGAGCAAAAGTGTGAAACGGTTTGCGTTCGTAAATGCGGAGAAATCCACTAGGTGTGCGGCCCCACGATTCCGTTAAAACAGGAACCGCTCCAAGCAATAAATTTATCTGCTTGCTCCGATGTGACAGCCTGGGAATACTTTAAAAATTTATTGCCTCGATAAAATATCGAGTTGAATAGAATATTATTGAAAAACGAAATGAAATAACGGTCAGACCATTTTTAGTATGGAAAAATTGTAATTTGCATTTTTATGTTCTTATACTATGTTTGATGAACCATTCGATAGCGTAGAAGGACTGCGCTGTTTACAATTCTGATCTCCAGTCGGATGAATGGTACGGCGAGCTTCGGCTCGCCGTTTTTGTTTTCGGCGCATTGGAGCGCGAGAAATGGAAAAGGCCGGACTGATCCGGCCTTTCCACTGTGTGGCTGCGTTGGAGATACTATGGACTGACTGGCACGTCCTAGAGCATTTCCAGCAAAAGTGTGAAACTGTTTGCGTTCGGAAATGCGGAGAAAAAAATAGATAGAGCGGTTCTGACGATTCCGTTAAAATAGGAACCGCTCTATCGCGAGAGCTTCATGTGCCGGTTGACGTCCTTATAGAGCAGGTAGCGGAACTTGCCCGGACCGCCTGCGTAACAGGCCTGCGGGCAGAAGGCGCGCAGCCACATGAAGTCGCCGGCTTCCACTTCCACCCAGTCCTGATTGAGCCGATAGACCGCCTTGCCTTCCAGCACGTAAAGCCCGTGTTCCATCACATGGGTTTCGGCAAAAGGAATGACGCCGCCCGGCTCAAGCGTGACGATGGTTACATGCATGTCATGGCGCAGATCGTTCGGGTCGACAAAGCGCGTCGTGGCCCATGCGCCATTGGTATCCGGCATGGGATTGGGGGCGATGTCCTTTTCGTTGAGGAAGAGCGGCTCTGGAACGTCGAGGCCGTCGACATATTCATACGCTTTGCGCACCCAGTGGAAACGGGCCGTCGCCGCGCCGTTGTTGCGCAACGTCCAGCCGCTCTTCGGCGGCAGATAGGCATAGCCGCCCTCGGTCAGCGTGTGGGTCTTGCCTGCAACCGTTACCGAAACCTCGCCTTCCACCACGAACAGCACGCCTTCCGCGCCTTCATCCAGTTCGGCGCGGTCGCTGCCGCCGCCCGGCTGCACTTCCATGATGTATTGCGAGAAGGTCTCGGCAAAGCCGGAGAGGGGACGCGCGATCACCCAGGCCCGTGTCTTGTCCCAGAAGGGCAGGAAACTGGTCACGATGTCGCTGAACGTACCCTTGGGGATGATCGCATAGGCTTCGGTGAACATGGCGCGATCGGTGAGAAGCTGGGTCTGCGGCGGCAATCCGCCCGTCGGTGCATAATAGGTGCGAGTGTTCTTGTCGTTGCCCATGGGGAATTCCTTATGTGAGAAGCTGGCATTCGCGGCGCGTCAAAAGGCCAGTCATGAAATCGTAGATTGAAAGCGCCCGGAAGCGAACCTTCCGGGCGGCGGGGATCAGTAGAGCGCTTCGGGCAGAATATCCTTGAGGCGCAGGTGAGCGATGCGTTCCACCTGGGCGCAGGCCGTTTCAAATTCCGTATCGCGGTCATTGGAAACGCGGCGCTGGAAGGTGTCGAGGATTTCCTTCTTGTTGCGTCCCCTTACAGCGATAATGAAGGGAAAGCCGAATTTCGCGGTATAGGCGTCGTTCAGTTCGGTGAATGCCTGCTTCTCCGCGTCGGTCAGCGCGTCGAGACCGGCCCCGGCCTGCTCGGCGGTGGATTCCGCAGTCAGCCGCTTTGCCTGCGCCAGCTTGCCCGCAAGGTCGGGGTGCGCTTTCAGCACAGCCAGCCGTTCTTCAGGCGTGGCGGCGCGGAACACCTTGGTCATGGCTGCGGCGAGGCCAGAAGCGGTATCTTCCTCAAGGGTAAAGCCCGCATCATAGGCCCGTTCCGCGATCCATGGCGAATGCTCGAAAATGCTGCCATAGCGCGCGACGAATTCATCTTTACCGGCCTTCGATGGCACGACATCGGCAGTGACAGGCTTGTAGTTTTCGTGCCAGTGGCGGGCAATATCGACGCGCTTGGCGACCCATACCTTGTCGTGGCTCTGCACGTAATCCAGGAACCGTTCGAGCGCTGCGACACGGCCAGGGCGCCCGACAAGGCGGCAATGCAGGCCGATGGACATCATCTTCGGCGCGCCTTCCGCGCCTTCGCGGTAAAGCACGTCGAACGTGTCTTTCAGATAGGTGAAGAACTGGTCGCCGGAGTTGAAGCCCTGCGGCGTTGCAAAACGCATGTCATTGGCGTCCAGCGTATAGGGCACGATCAGATGCGGGCCTTTCGGCCCCTGAACCCAGTAAGGCAGTTCGTCGGCATAGGAATCGGCGGAATAGAGGAAACCGCCTTCTTCCATCACCAGTTTCAGCGTGTTGTCGGAAGGTTTGCCCTGATAGATGCCGAGCGGACGCGAGCCGGTGAGTTCGGTGTGAAGACGAACGGCTTCGCGGATATGTTCGCGCTCGATCTCTTCGGGAACATCCTTATATTCCCACCAGCGCAAGCCGTGGCTGGCGATTTCCCAGTCGGCTTCCTTCATGGCTGCGACGGCTTCCGGATTGCGCGCCATGGCAAGTGTCACGCCATAGACGGTAACGGGCATGTTGCGGCGGGTGAAGGCGCGCCACAGGCGCCAGAAGCCGGAACGGGCGCCATATTCGTAGATGGATTCCATGTTGAGGTTGCGCTGGTCTTTCCAGGCTTGCGCGCCGACAATCTCGGACAGGAGGCATTCGGAGGCCGGATCGCCGTCGAGAACGCAGGATTCGCCGCCTTCCTCATAGTTGACGACGAATTGAACAGCGATATTGGCTCCTCCCGGCCAGCGCGGATCTGGCGTGTTGCGCCCGTAGCCGACGAGATTGCGCGGATATTTCATTGCAAATCTTCCCTCATTTCGTTCATTTCGCCTATGATAATAAAGATTTACCGCTCTTATTCCCCTTCAAAAATTTGAAAGACATCCAACGATACCCATCTTCCCCTATGCAGCAGATAGCGAAATACTGAATGCTGGGAACATGGTGTGGTTTGCGGCCCCCATAGCCAGCGGCGACGTTGGGCAGAAATAAACCACCAGAAATCAAAAGCTTGCAACATTTTCCAGTGTTCGTCACGAGAGAATCAGCAAGCTGCAGGAGTGCAAATGGGTCAGGAAAAGAGCGGTAGTGGCCGGTTGACGACGCATGTCCTCGATACGGTAAGCGGCAAACCGGCGGCAAATCTGCGCATCGAATTGCGCCGCGTCGGAAATCAACAGGCAGAGACCATCCGGGAAATCCGCACCAATGACGACGGCCGTTGCGGCGAGCCGCTGCTGTCGGGCGAGAATTTGCGGACAGGCTCCTACGAGCTTCTCTTCCATGTCGGCGAATATTTCGGCAAGACCGAAGGTGTCGTGCCGTTCCTCGATGTCGTTCCCCTGCGCTTTGGCATTTCCGATGAAAAGGCGCATTATCATGTGCCGCTTCTCGTTTCGCCCTTTTCCTATTCCACCTATCGCGGGAGCTAAGCGCCATGAACCAGCCGGTGCATCAGTCTGTGCGACACACCATCCGCTTTCTTCTGAACGGTGAAAAGATCGAACTCGACCGTGTTTCGCCGACCGAAACGCTGCTCGACTATTTGCGCCTGTCCGCCAAGCTGCGTGGCACCAAGGAAGGTTGCGGCGAAGGCGATTGTGGCGCGTGCACGGTGCTGGTCGGCAAGATTTGCGATGGCAAGCTCGTTTATGAAAGCGTCAATGCCTGCATCCGCTTCATGGGTTCGCTCGATGGCTGCCATGTGGTGACAATCGAGCATCTGCGCGGCAGCGACGGCGGCCTGCATCCGGTGCAAAAGGCTATGATCGAGTTTCACGGCTCGCAATGCGGCTTCT
Organism: Ochrobactrum sp. PL_is483; assembly: GCF_055816855.1. Lineage (NCBI taxonomy): Bacteria > Pseudomonadati > Pseudomonadota > Alphaproteobacteria > Hyphomicrobiales > Brucellaceae > Ochrobactrum > Ochrobactrum sp. PL_is483. The sequence goes on along the minus strand of NZ_JBVPGS010000030.1, from coordinate 213,726 downwards.
GCACACCGGGCTTCGTCATGTCGCTCTATGCTTTGTGGATGCGCGAACCGAAGCCTGCCGATGCGCAGATTGAAAAGGCCTTGCAGGGCAATCTTTGCCGCTGTACGGGCTACGAGGCCATCATGCGTGCCGCCCGCGCCATTTCCGACTATGGCACGGCCATGGAAGACCCGCTCGCAGCCGAGCGCGCCCATGTTCTTGAACAATTGACGGCGATGCGTGATGGCGTGCGGGTGGAAGTGGGCGAAGGCAAGGATCGGTTGATCGTGCCTGCCGATCTCGACGATTTTGCCACCATTCTGGCGGCCGAACCAAAGGCGACCATCGTTGCGGGTTCGACCGATGTGGGCCTGTGGGTTACGAAGATGATGCGCGACATTTCTCCGGTCGTCTTCATCGGCCATCTGGAGGAACTGCGCTCCATCCGCGAGGACAATGGCGTTGTCACCATCGGCGCAGGCGTGACCTATACGGAAGCGTTCGGTTTTCTCGCAAAGCGCATTCCCCAGCTTGGGCAACTCATCAACCGCATCGGCGGCGAGCAGGTGCGCAATATGGGCACGATCGGCGGCAATATCGCCAATGGTTCGCCGATTGGCGACACCCCGCCACCCCTGATCGCACTCAATGCTACGCTGACCTTGCGCAAAGGGGCGGAGCGCCGCACCATACCGCTGGAAGAGTTCTTCATCGCCTATGGCAAGCAGGATCGTCAGCCGGGCGAATTCGTCGAAGCCGTGCATGTGACGGTTCCGGCGAAAGGCAGCCATTTTGCCATTTACAAGGTGTCGAAGCGCTTCGAGGAAGACATCACCGCGACGCTGGGTAGCTTCCACCTGACGCTCGACGCGGTGGGCAATGTGGAAACAATTCGCATCGCCTATGGCGGCATGGCGGCCACGCCGAAGCGGGCAAACGCGGTGGAAGCGGCACTAATGGGCAAACCATGGACCGAGGCCACGGTAGAAGCGGCATTGGAAGCCTATTCGCAAGATTATACGCCCTTGAGCGATATGCGCGCGACGGCGGATTACCGGCTGCTCGCGGCGCGCAATCTGTTGCGGCGTTTCTTCGCCGAAACGGAAGGCAGTTACACGCCGCTGCGCGCGGCGGAAATCGCTGTGGCGTGAGGAGGCAATCATGAACAAGCATCCTGCAAGTGAATTGAAAGCTGCCCGCATTGTCGGCGGCGTTGCGACCGACCAGAAGCATGACTCCGCCCACAAGCATGTGACGGGAACGGCCGTCTATATCGACGATATTCCGGAGCCCGAAGGCACGTTGCATATCGGGATCGGCTATTCCTCCGTCGCACATGGCTCTTTCAAGTCGATTGATTTGTCGGCAGTGCGCGCCGCGCCCGGCGTGATCGACGTGCTGACCTATAAGGACGTGCCCGGCGAAAACGACGTCTCGCCCTCGGGCATGCATGACGATCCGATCTTTGCCGTCGACAAGGTCGAGTTCCACGGCCAGCCGATCTTTGCGGTGATCGCCAAAACCCGCGATCAGGCACGCCGCGCCGCGCGTCTGGCGAAAATCGAATATGAGGAAACGCCGGGTATCTATTCCATCAGCGCGCTGGACGGTCTGAAGGACAGGCTCGTCACCACGCCGCTGACGCTGAAGCGCGGCGATGCACGCGCGGCCATCGACGCCGCGCCGCATCGCATCAAGAACCGCATGTATCTCGGCGGGCAGGATCACTTTTATCTGGAAGGCCAGGTTTCGCTGGCCGTCCCCGGCGAGGACGAGGACGTCACCGTCTATTGTTCCACGCAGGGACCGACTGAAACCCAGCATCTGGTTGCGCACGCGCTCGGCGTTCCGAGCCATTCCGTGACGGTGGAAGTGCGCCGCATGGGCGGTGGTTTCGGCGGCAAGGAAACGCAGGCCAACCAGTGGGCGGCGATTGCGGCAATTGCCGCCAAGAAGCACAAGCGCGCCATGAAGATCAGGCTCGACCGCGACGAGGACATGACCTCGACCGGCAAGCGCCACGACTTCATCATCGACTATGAAGTCGGCTTCGACGACGACGGCAATATTCTGGGCATCGACTATCTGTTTGCGCTGAATGCCGGTTTCTCGGCAGACCTTTCCGGGCCGGTCGGCGACCGCGCATTGTTTCACTGTGACAATGCCTATTTCTTCCCGGCGGTGCATGCGCAGTCGGCGCCGCTCTATACGAACACGGTTTCCAACACAGCGTTTCGCGGCTTTGGCGGCCCGCAGGGCATGGTCGGCGCGGAACGCGTGATCGATGAGGTGGCGTTCGCCGTCGGCAAGGACCCGCTCGAAATCCGCAAGCGCAATTTCTACGACGAGATGGGGAAGGATGGCACGCGCAATGTCACGCCCTACCACCAGAAGGTCGAGGATTGCATCATCCAGCGCATCGTTGCGGAACTGGAGGAAAGCGCGGATTACGCAAAGCGCCGCGAGGCGATCCGCGAATTCAACGCGAAAAGCCGCTATATGAAACGCGGTATCGCACTGACGCCGGTAAAATTCGGCATTTCCTTCACCAAGACGGAGTCCAATCAGGCTGGCGCTCTGGTGCATGTCTATAATGACGGCTCGGTGCATATGAACCATGGCGGCACGGAAATGGGGCAGGGGCTTCATATGAAGGTGGCGCAGGTTGTGGCCGAGGAATTCCAGATCGACATCGACCGGGTGAAGATCACCGCGACCACCACCGCCAAGGTGCCCAACACGGCGCCGACGGCGGCTTCTTCCGGTGCCGATTTGAACGGCATGGCAGCGCAGGACGCCGCCCGCCAGATCAAGAAACGCCTCATCCATTTTGCGGCACAGCAATATCAGGTGCCGGAAGATCAGATCGTCTTTCTTCCCAACCGCGTTCGGGTCGGCAATCAGGAAATCAGCTTCAACGATCTTGTGAAGCAGGCTTTTATCGGTCGCGTGCAGCTTTCGGCGGCAGGCCATTACAAGACGCCGAAAATCCACTGGGACCGCGCCAAGGGCCGCGGCCACGCCTTCTATTACTATGCTTACGGAGCGGCCTGTTCCGAAGTTTCCGTCGATACTCTGACTGGCGAATATGTGGTGGAGCGCACCGATATTCTGCATGATACGGGGCGTTCCCTGAACCGCGCCATCGATATCGGCCAGGTTGAAGGCGGCTTCGTGCAAGGCATGGGCTGGCTGACGACCGAGGAGCTTGTATGGGACGACAAGGGGCGGCTTCGCACCCATGCGCCTTCCACCTACAAGATCCCGCTGGCTTCCGACCGGCCCAAGATCTTCAATGTCGCGCTGACCGACTGGTCGGAAGCCTATGAGCCGACGATCCATCGCTCCAAGGCCGTCGGCGAGCCGCCGCTGCCGCTGGGCCTGTCGGTGCTGCATGCTCTGGCCGATGCCGTCGCCAGCGTTGCCGATCACAAGGTCTGCCCGCGTCTTGATGCGCCTGCGACGCCGGAACGTGTGCTGATGGCCATCGAACGGCTCCGCAAACAAAAGGGCTAGGGAAATGCCGGGCGCACGCGACGATATCCGGGCTTTTCTCAACCGGCGTTCTGCCCGGAATTCTCAGGACTGCGTGCTGGTTGAAGTCACCGACGTGAAAGGCTCCGCGCCCCGCAATGCGGGGGCGTGGATGCTGGTGGCCCGCAACATGATCTTCCGGACTATCGGCGGCGGTCAGCTTGAATATATGGCGATCGATCATGCCCGGAAAATCCTGGCTGGCGGCAAGGACACACCCATGGACGTTCCACCCATGAATGTGGCATTGGGCCCGGAAATCGGCCAGTGCTGCGGCGGAAGGGTGGGCTTGAGCTTCAGGCGGGTGAACCGCGGGCTGACGGATGAACTTGTCAGCAAGGTGGATGCTGAAATAGCAACGCGTCCGCATGTCTATATCTTCGGTGCGGGCCATGTCGGTAATGCGCTGGCCCATGCGCTTTCGCTTACACCCGTCCGGGTCGTTCTGGTGGATACACGGGAAGCAGAGCTGATGGCCTGCGATGTGCCGGGGGTCGAAACCTGTCTTTCAGCCATGCCCGAGCAGGTGGTGCGTTCCGCGCCGCCGGGCAGCGCTTTCATCATCCTCACCCACGACCATGCGCTGGATTTCCTGATCGCCGCCGAAGCATTGCAGCGGCGCGATGCGGTCTATGTCGGCATGATCGGTTCGAAGACCAAGAAGGCCACTTTCAAAAATTGGTTGAAACGCGAGGTCGCAGACGAAGATTTATTTGAAAATCTCGTGTGTCCGGTCGGCGGTACGGTCGTGAAGGATAAAAGACCGGAAGTAATCGCGGCGCTGGCCGCAGCCGAAGTCCTGACAGCTGTTCTGGCATCCGCCCGTATAGCGCAGCCCGCCTGATCCGGCGGGCTTTTTCAACTGCATTAGAGCGGTTTGAACCGCCCTATGCCAAAGCCTCGCGGATCAGCCGCTGGCACCGTTCCGTCATGAAATCGATGATGAGGCGCACCTTCGGGTCCTGAAAGCGCTTGTGCGGATAGATCGCAGCAAGCTGGATCGGGGCCGGTGGCGTGCTTTCGAGGATGGGGACCAGCCGTCCGTCGCGGATATATTCCTTCACTTCGAACAGCGGCTTGTTGATGATGCCCCGCCCGCCGAGCGCCCATTGCGTCAGCACGTCGCCGTCGTCCGAGTCGTAAGGCCCGGTGACTTCGAACTTGCGCAACCCTTCCGGCGTTTGCAGCGACCAGTAATATTCCTTCGAGCCCGGAAAGCGCAGCAGAAGACAATCATGCTTGTCGCCAAGCAGCTCGTCCGGTGACTGCGGAACCCCGTGTTTCTCCAGATATTCAGGCGCCGCGCAGATCACGCGCTCGCAATTCATGATGCCGCGCATGCGCAGGTTCGAGTTTTCCAGAACGCCGAGCTTGAAGGCCACATCGACACCTTCGCTCATGATGTCCACTTCATGATCCGACAGGCGAAGCCGCACTTCGATATCCGGATATTTGTCGTGAAACTCCGGAATGCCGGATGCAATCAGCCGTCTGCCGAAGCCGAGTGGCGCGGTGATGCGAATCGATCCCTTCGGATTTTTCGCCAGTTCCGCCACGGCCGCTTCCGCTTCATCCACAGCTTCGAGGATTTTCAATGCGCCGTCATAGAATACGCGGCCATGTTCGGTCGGCGTGAGTTTGCGCGTCGTCCTGTTGAAGAGCCTCACTCCCAGATGCTTCTCCAACTCCTTGATTCGATTGCTTGCAACTGCCGGCGATGCGCGCTGGTCGCGCCCCGCCGCAGATAGATTTCCCAATTCGACAACGCGCACAAAAACGCGCAGATTATCAAGATATGACATGCGGACTTCCACCAATTGTATATTTTTTTTTGAAAGTGCTGGTCGTGATGTGACGTTCCCTGAACCTGATTCCTTTGGCACATAATGCAACAACGAACAATGGGCTAAGAATTGGCTCAAGAAACGGGATAAGAAATGGGAGTCCCTGATGTATGATTTTGCCGTAGCCTGGGACTGGCTGGGCTTCGCAGCGCGGTGGCTGCACGTGATTACCGCGATTGCGTGGATCGGCTCGTCCTTTTATTTCATCGCGCTCGATCTGGGCTTGCGCCAGCGTCCCGGCTTGCCGGAAGGTGCGCATGGCGAGGAATGGCAGGTCCATGGCGGTGGTTTCTACCACATCCAGAAATATCTCGTCGCGCCCGCGCAGATGCCGGAACACCTGACCTGGTTCAAATGGGAATCCTATGCCACATGGCTGTCGGGCTTCACGCTGCTCTGCATCGTCTATTATGCTGGCGCTGATCTGTACCTGATCGATCCGAATGTTCTCGATGTTTCGCGCCCGGTCGCCATCGGCATTTCGATTGCTTCGCTGGCCTTCGGCTGGATCGCCTACAACACGATCTGCAAGCTCATGCTCGGCAAGAGTGACACGCTTTTGATGGTGCTTCTCTATGTCATCCTCGTGCTGGTGGCCTGGGGTTATACGCACCTGTTCACCGGACGCGCAGCCTTCCTGCATCTGGGCGCATTCACCGCGACGATCATGTCCGCCAACGTGTTCATGATCATCATTCCGAACCAGAAGATCGTGGTGGCCGATCTGATCGCTGGCCGCAAGCCGGACCCGAAATACGGCAAGATCGCCAAGCAGCGCTCGACGCATAACAACTATCTGACGCTGCCGGTTCTGTTCCTGATGCTGTCGAACCACTATCCGCTGGCTTTCGGAACCGAGTTCAACTGGATCATCGCTTCGCTGGTGTTCCTGATGGGCGTCACGATCCGCCACTGGTTCAACACGCAGCACGCTCGCAAGGGCAGCCCGACCTGGACCTGGCTCGTCACGGTCATCCTGTTCATCGTCATCATCTGGCTCTCGACGGTGCCGAAGGTGCTGACCGGCAAGCCGGAAGAACAGAAGGTCTCGGCCTTGCAGCAGTCTTTCATCTCGGACCCGCACTTCGGAAAAGTGCGGGATACTGTTCTGGGGCGCTGCGCCATGTGCCACGCCAAGGAGCCGGGCTGGGAAGGCATTATTGCGCCGCCGAAGGGCGTTGTGCTGGAAACCGACCGGGACATTGCGGCCCATGCGCGTGAAATCTATTTGCAGGCAGGCCGCTCTCATGCCATGCCGCCCGCCAATGTGACCGGCGTGAGCGCTGAAGAGCGCCAGCTTCTTGCCTCCTGGTATCAGTCCGCCACGCAAGGCCAGAAATAAGGACAATTTGATGACCAAGCTTCTGATCCGCGGCCGCGTGCTGACCTTTCGTGACGAGCCGCAAAGCCTCGATGACAAGGCCGCCTACCGCTATATCGAAGACGGCGCCGTTCTGGTCGAAGATGGCCGTATCCTGCGTCTTGGGGATTATGCTGAAGTAAGTCGCGAGGCAGGCAGCGACGTAAAAGTCGCCGACCATCGCCCGCACCTGATCCTGCCGGGCTTCATCGATACGCATATCCATTATCCGCAGACGCAGGTCGTCGCTTCCTATGCGGCCAATCTGCTGGAATGGCTCAACACCTATACGTTCGTGGCCGAGCAGAAATTTGCCGACGAGCAGCATGCCGAATTTATCGCGGAGCGCTTTCTTGACGAGCTGATCCGCCACGGCACCACCACGGCGGTTGCCTATTGCTCGGTGCATCCGCAGAGCGTCGATGCTTATTTCCGCGCCTCGCAGCATCGCAACATGCGCATGCTCGGCGGCAAGGTGATGATGGACCGCAATGCGCCGCCTGCACTTTGCGATACGGCGCAGTCCGGCTATGACGATACGAAAGCGCTGATCGCGCGCTGGCAGGGCAAGGGCCGCCTCGATTATGTGATAACGCCGCGCTTCGCGATCACCTCCACGCCGGAACAGCTTGAGGCAAGCCAGGCGCTTGTCCGGGAACACCCCGGCAGCTACATCCAGACGCATCTGTCGGAAAACCACGACGAGATCACCTTCACCAAGTCGCTCTACCCGGATGCGCCGGATTACCTCGGCATTTACGAGCATTACGGCCTTCTGGGAAACAAGACCCTGCTCGGCCATTCCATCCATCTGGAAGAACGCGAAGTGCGCGTCATGGCGGAAACCGGCTCGGTTGCCGTCTTCTGCCCGACCTCGAACCTGTTCCTCGGCTCTGGCCTTTTCGACCGGGATCGCCTGAAAGCATCGGGCGTGCGCATGGCGGTGGCGACCGATGTCGGCGGCGGCACCAGTTTCTCCATGCTGCGCACCATGGATGAGGGTTACAAGGTTCTGCAATTGCGCGAACAGCGCCTGAACCCGTTCCAGTCCTTCTATATGATGACGCTTGGCAATGCCCGCGCGCTTTCGATGGAAGACAGGATCGGCACGCTGGATGAAGGCACGGAAGCCGATATCGTCGTGCTGGATTCGTCCGCCACGTCACCGATGCGGCTGCGCATGGCGGCTGGCGCGACGCTGGAGCAGGAGCTCTTCCTGTTGCAGACATTGGGCGATGACCGTGCCGTCATCGAAACCTATGTGGCGGGAAAGCCGCTCAAGGCTGAACTATAAAGCTTCATCGCTGCGCTTCCCCCTCATCCTGAGGTGCGGAGCGAAGCGAAGCCTCGAAGGACGAGGGCACGCGCAGCGCGGTTTCCCTCAGCCCTTCGAGACGCTCCCCTTCGACAAGCTCGGGGAAGCTCCTCAGGATGAGGGAAAGAGGGGCGCAGAGCGTCGATTAGCCCAAATTCACTGTGCGCGTTAAAACTCTTCCGGGCGCTTGCCGCCGATAGCTCTGGTGAGTTCGTCGGCGGTTGCGCGGATCAGCGGCCCGAATTCCTCAAGCTTCTTTTTCGGCAGGCGTACGGCAGGGCCGGAAACGGAAATGCCCGCAATCGCCTCTCCATATTCATTGAAGATGGGAGCGGCGATGCAGCACATGCCGAGCGTGTGCTCTTCATCGTCAACAGACCAGCCACGCGTCCGGGTGGCCTGAATGTCTTTCAACAGCGCAGGCAGGCTGTCGAGCGTGCGCTGCGTAAAATGTTCCAGCGTGCGCCCCGAAAGCGCATGCGCGATTTCCTTGTCCGACCAGGTGGACAATATGGCCTTGCCGATCCCGGATGCATGGATAGGCCCGCGCCGTCCGGGCCGGAAAAAGGCGCGCATCGGCGCATGGCTTTCAATCTGCGAGATAAACACCACATCGCCGCCGTCCTCGACGCCGATATTGGCGGTCTCGCCTGTCGTTTCCATCAATGTCTTGAGATAGGGCCGTGACAGAATGCCGAGCTTGCGGAACCGGCGAAAGGCATTGCCGATTTCAAAAGCCTTCACGCCGATAGTCCAGTCTCCGCTTTCCAGATCGTGGGAAACCATCCCATGATTTGCCAGCGACGACAGAAGCCGGTGCACGGTCGAAGGGGCCATGCCGCTCTCCTCGGCGAGGTCGGTCAGCGTTGACCCGTCATTTTCAGCAATCAGCGCCAAAAGCTTCAGGCTCCGGTCGAGAACCTGCACAGACGAGGGCGCAGCGTTTTCCGCCGCCTTGCGACCCCGCTTTACCTTTGCCTGCTCCATCGACTGTCTCCGAATCCCGCCTCAACTCAGAAAATACCACTATCGCATCCATTGCCGGTCGGAAAGGGAGCTGCGGATTATCTCCATTCCGTTGAAAATCTTTATTTCCATATAATGGTATGCATTTCCATTTTTTGATAATAGCATTGGTAAATGGATTAGAGTTCCATAGGAGGAATGGCCATGGCCAGAATGCGTGCAGTCGATGCAGCCGTGCTTGTGCTGGAAAAAGAAGGGATCAATTGTGCCTTCGGTGTACCGGGCGCAGCGATCAATCCATTTTATTCGGCGATGAAGGCGCGCGGCTCGATCCGCCACATACTGGCGCGTCATGTCGAGGGCGCTTCGCATATGGCGGAAGGCTATACGCGCGCCAAGCATGGCAATATAGGCCTGTGCATCGGCACCTCCGGCCCCGCCGGAACGGATATGATTACGGGTCTCTATTCGGCTTCCGCCGATTCGATCCCGATCCTCTGCATCACCGGGCAGGCCCCGCGCGCGCGTCTCGACAAGGAAGACTTTCAGGCGGTCGATATCGCCAAGATCGCAGCCCCTGTCACCAAGTGGGCGGTAACGGTCATGGAACCGGCATTGGTGCCTTACGTCTTCCAGAAGGCGTTCCATATCATGAAGTCGGGCCGTCCCGGTCCGGTCCTGATCGACCTGCCGATTGACGTCCAGCTTGCCGAAATCGAATTCGACATCGACACCTATCAGCCGATGGAAGCCTACAAGCCCGCCGCAACGCGGGCGCAGGCTGAAAAGGCGCTCGCCATGCTGAACGAGGCGGAACGCCCGTTGATCGTCGCGGGCGGCGGCATCATCAATGCCGGTGCATCCGATCTTCTGGTCGAATTCGCCGAGATTACCGGCATTCCGGTCATCCCGACCCTGATGGGCTGGGGCGTCATTCCTGACGATCATCGCCTGATGGCGGGCATGTGCGGCCTCCAGACCTCGCACCGCTATGGCAATGCCAATCTGCTGGCCTCCGATGTCGTCATCGGCATCGGCAACCGCTGGGCGAACCGTCATACGGGCAATGTCGACACCTACCGGAAGGACCGCAAGTTCATCCATATCGACATCGAGCCGACCCAGATCGGCCGTGTCTTCGCGCCGGATTTCGGCATCGTTTCGGATGCGGGCAAGGCGCTGAAGCTGCTGCTCGACATTGCGACGGAATGGAAGTCGGCAGGCAAGCTGCGCGACTGGTCGGGCTGGGCGAAGGAATGCCAGGAGCGCAAGCGCACCATGCTGCGCAAGACGCATTTCGACCAGACGCCGCTGAAGCCGCAGCGTGTTTATGAAGAGATGAACAAGGCGTTCGGCCGCGACACCTGCTATGTGACGACCATCGGCCTCAGCCAGATCGCGGGCGCGCAGTTCCTGCATGTCTATCGTCCGCGCAACTGGATAAATTGCGGTCAGGCCGGTCCGCTTGGCTGGACGCTGCCTGCGGCTCTGGGGGTTCGGGCTGCCGATCCCGATCGCCCGATTGTTGCGCTTTCCGGCGATTATGATTTCCAGTTCCTCATCGAAGAACTGGCGGTCGGGGCACAGCACAAGCTGCCTTACATCCATGTGGTCGTGAACAATTCCTATCTCGGCCTCATCCGGCAGGCGCAGCGCGGCTTCAACATGGATTTCGAAGTGAGCCTAGCCTTCGACAACATCAATGCCGATGGCGATGCGGAAAAGGGCTATGGCGTCGATCACGTGGCGGTCGCTGAAGGTCTCGGCTGCAAGGCGATCCGGGTGCGCAGCCCCAACCAGTTCGCCGAAAGTTTTGAACAGGCAAAAGCGCTGATGGCCGAGCATCAGGTGCCGGTTGTTCTGGAATTCATCCTCGAACGCGTTACCAATATTTCCATGGGTGTCGACATCGATCAGGTTGTCGAATTCGAGGAACTGGCCGAACGTGGCGAAGATGCGCCGACTGCGATTGCGGCATTGTTGGACTAAATTCAGAGGAGATAAGAAATGCCGAGATTTGCAGCCAATCTCACCATGCTTTTCAACGAAGTGCCTTTCATGGACCGCTTTGCGCTGGCCGCAAAGGCCGGGTTCACTGGGGTGGAATATCTCTTCCCCTATGAGTTCAACCGGCATGAGCTGAAGGCAGCACTGACCAAACACAACCTGGCGCAAGTCCTGCACAATCTGCCTGCGGGCAACTGGGCTGGCGGCGAGCGCGGCATTGCGGTTCTGCCGGATCGTATAGACGATTTCCGGCGCGGCGTGGCCGATGCCATCGATTACGCCACGACGCTCAACTGTTCGCAGGTCAACTGTCTTTCCGGCATCGCGCCGCAGGGCGTGGACCCAGATGTGCTGCGCGCCACTTTCGTCAGCAATCTGCGCCTGGCCGCGAAGGAACTGGGCAAGCACGGCATTCGCCTGCTGATCGAGCCGATCAATCACTACGACATTCCCGGCTTCTATCTCAACACGGTGGAGCAGGCGGTTTCGATCATCGATGAAGTGGGCAGCAACAACCTGTTCATCCAGTATGACCTTTACCACCAGCAGCGCACGCGCGGCGAATTGGTCGCCACCTACGAACGCTACAAGCCGCTCATCGCCCATATCCAGCTTGCCGACAATCCGGGCCGCAATGAGCCGGGCACCGGCGAGATCAATTATCCGAACGTGTTCGAAGCGCTGAAAAACGCTGGATACAAGGGCTGGATCGGCTGCGAATACAAGCCGAAGACCACCACCGAGGAAGGTCTGGGCTGGTTCAAGCAGTATGAAGCCGAACGGCTGACTGCATAATTTTGATTAGGGAGTAAACGACATGGCCAAGATAGGCTTCATCGGACTGGGGATCATGGGTACGCCGATGGCGCGTCATTTGCAGGATGCGGGACACCAGATCTTCACCTCACGGTTCAATCCTCCGCCGCGTCAGGAGCTGATCGATAACGGCCTGCAGATTGTGGAAACGCCAAAGGCCGTTGCCGAAGAATGCGACACGATTATTCTCATGCTTCCCGATACGCCGCAGGTGGCCGAAGTCATCTTCGGGGAGGGCGGCGCAATCGGCGGTCTTGGCCAGGGCAAGCTGCTCATCGACATGAGCTCGATTTCGCCCATCGAAACGAAGGAATTTGCAAAGAAAGTCCGCGCCACCGGTGCGGAATATATCGATGCGCCGGTTTCTGGAGGTGAGGTTGGCGCGAAGAACGCAAGCCTTTCCATCATGGCGGGCGGTTCGCAGGAATCGTTCGACCGTGCCCTGCCGCTCCTGAAGCTCATGGGCAAGAACATTACCCTCGTCGGCGATTGCGGCGACGGCCAGACCACCAAGGTTGCAAACCAGATCATCGTCGCACTCAATATTGAGGCGGTTGCCGAAGCGCTGGTTTTTGCTTCCAAGGCGGGCGCTGACCCGGCAAAGGTGCGCGAAGCCCTGATGGGCGGCTTTGCATCGTCGCGCATTCTCGAAGTGCATGGCGAACGCATGATCAAGCGCACTTTCGATCCGGGTTTCCGCATTTCGCTGCACCAGAAGGATTTGAACCTTGCGCTGCAAGGCGCAAAGGCGCTTGGTGTTTCGCTGCCGAACACGGCCACGGCGCAGGAACTGTTCAATTCCTGCGCGGCGCATGGCGATGACGGTCTCGACCATTCGGGTCTGGTGCGTGCACTGGAGAGGATGGCGAACCACGACGTCGCTTGACGTCTCAGGCGAACTCTCTGGAGGGAGAGGGCGGAGCTGGCTGCTTGGAGGAGGTGGCCGGCTCCATTGATTTTATATCTCGGGCGGGGAATAGTGCCGCCGTAACATGCCAGCATCGGGAAACTCATGACTGCCATCACCGATCCCAAGAAGTTTCTGACCAGTCTGTTCGACGCTGCCGTTGCGGCTGCCGATCCTGAGCTGGTGATCCGCGCCAATCTTCCGGCCAAGCCGAAAGGGCGCACGATTGTCATCGGCGCGGGCAAGGGCTCGGCCCAGATGGCGGCGGCTTTCGAGCGGGCGTGGGCCGAAAAATATGACGCTCCATTGGAGGGCGTGGTGGTCACGCGCTATGGCTACGGCGCGCCTTGTGAGCGTATCGAGATCATCGAAGCGGCGCATCCGGTCCCCGATGAAGCGGGGCTTGCCGCCTCCAGGCGGCTGTTCGATGCCGTGTCGAACCTGACCGAAGATGACCTCGTGGTGGCACTCATCTCCGGCGGCGGGTCCGCCCTGTTGCCGTCGCCCCCTGACGGGCTGACGCTGGAGGACGAAATCACCGTCAACAAGGCATTGCTTGCCTCTGGCGCGCCGATTTCGGCAATGAATGCTGTTCGCAAGCACTTGTCCACCATCAAGGGCGGCAGGCTCGCCGCCGCCGCGCATCCGGCAACGGTGTTCTCGCTCGTTGTCTCGGATATTCCGGGCGACAATCCGGCCTTCGTGGCTTCCGGCCCGACCGTGCCGGACTCCACCAGCCGCGACGAGGCTTTGAAAATCATCGAACGCTACCGGCTGGATTTGCCCGAAGCCGTTCTTGCCCATATCAGGAGCGAAGCCGCCCACGCGCCGAAGCCGGACGACAAAGTTTTCGCCCGAAACGAAGTGCGCGTGATTGCATCCGCCGCCGTTTCGCTGGAAGCGGCGGTGAAGGAGGCGGCGCGCCACGGTGTGGAAGCGGTGATCCTGTCGGACGCAATGGAAGGTGAGGCGCGGGAAGTGGCGCATGTCCACGCGGCGATTGCCCGTGAGGTGGCCGACCGCGACCGTCCGTTCAAAAAGCCGGTGGTCATTCTGTCAGGCGGCGAAACCACTGTCACCATTCGTGGGAAAGGCGGCAAGGGCGGACGCAACAGCGAGTTCCTGCTGTCCTTCGCCCTCGATATCGATGGCTATGACAATATCCATGCGCTTGCCGCCGACACGGATGGCATCGATGGTTCGGAAGACAATGCGGGCGCTTTTGCCGATGGTTCCACGGTTTCGCGCTTGCAAAAAGCGGGCGAGGATGGTGCGGCGCGTCTCGCCAACAACGATGCATGGACGGCATTCGACTCTATCGGCGATCTGTTCGTGCCGGGACCGACCGGCACGAATGTTAATGACCTGCGCGCGATTTTGATATCGGGCTAGTTTCGTCATCAAGGAGAATGCGGTTTGCCGCTCCGTCGAGGTCCTCATACTGGCCGTTTTTCAACGACCAGAGAAAGGCGACAAGGCCAAGCAGGCCCAGAAACAGCGCAATGGGGATGAGAAAGATAAGTCCGCTCATTTGTGCGCTTCCTTGATGGCGGCAACAGGCGCGATTGCTTTCTGCGTCTGCTGCTTTTGTTTTGCGGCCCGCAACCGCAATGCGTTGCTGACGACCACGATGGACGACAGCGACATGGAAAGCGCTGCCACCAGCGGGGTGACATAGCCGAAAATCGCTATCGGCACGGCGATTATATTATAGCCGATGGAAAGCGCAAAGTTCTGGCTGATCAACCGGCCCGCTTCCTTCGATACGGCAAAGGCAAGCGGCACTGCCGACAGGCTTTCACGCAGGAAGACGAAATCGGCTGCATTGCGGCCAATGTCGGCAGCGGTGGCAGGCGCCATGGAAACATGGGCGGCAACAAGGGCCGGAGCGTCGTTCAAGCCGTCGCCGACCATCAGCACCTTGCTTCCTTCCGCCGACAGTTTCTGCACCAGTTCCGACTTGTCGGCAGGCAGCACCTCCGCGCGGAAATTGTCGACGCCAAGATAACCTGCAAGCCTCTCGACGGCAGGCAGCCGGTCACCGGAAATGATGCCGAGCTTCAATCCGTTTCGCTTCAGTGTGGCGATGGCGCCCGCAGCGTCTTCACGCGGCTGATCCTCAAAACGGAAGGTCTGGACCAGCTTGCCATCAATGGAAAGACAGGTTTCAGGGCCGTCGGCATGAGGCAGGGCGGCGCTCTTGTCCGCCCAGTCGCGCTTGCCAAGCCGATAGACGGCACCGTTCAGCTCCGCTTCGATACCGGCACCCGGCACTTCCTCGATACGGGTAAAGGCCGTCATCGGCTTTGCGCCGGAGAATAGCGCCAGCGCCCGCGACAGCGGATGGCGCGAATAAAGCGACAGTTCGGCGGCGATTTCCAGATTGTTGGGATCGATGGCGTCGGCATTGATCAGCCGAGGCTGACCGAGGGTCAATGTGCCGGTCTTGTCGAAAATGGCGGTGTCGACTTCGGCCATCCGCTCCATGGCGGAGCCGTCCTTGATCATGATGCCGTTTTCGAACAGGCGGCGCGCCGCGACCACCTGAACGATCGGCACTGCAAGGGCGAGCGCACAGGGACAGGTGATGATGAGGGTGCAGATCGCGATATAGATCGAGCGATACCAGTCGCCGCCGGTGTAGAACATCCAGCCGACAAAGGCCGCGAAAGCGATGCTATGGACCATCGGCACGTAAAGCTCGGAAGCGCGGTCGGCAAGGCGACGGTAGTAGGCGCGCCCGCCTTCCGCGACATCCATCAGCCGCACCATTTCAGCCAGGAAGGAATCCTTGGCTTCCGCCGTCGCGCGAATGACGAGCGGCGTGGAAAGATTGAGCGTGCCGGCGCGGATATCCGAGCCGGGGCCGACAGGCACCGCATCGCTTTCACCCGATGCAATGGCGCAATCGAGTTCCGAACGGCCTTCCTCCACCTTGGCATCGACCGGAACCCGCTCGCCTGCTGCAAGGATGATGCGCATTCCGGGGCGGATTTCGTTGACCGGCAGGTAATTGCGTTCGTCATTTTCGCCGATCACCACCGCGCCGCGAGAACCCAGTTGCGCCAGACCGCGCACGGCGGAACGGGCACGGGCGCGCATCATATAGTCGAGCGTGCGGCCGATCAGCAGGAAGAACAGCAATGTCACCGACGCATCGAAATAGGCGTGCTGGCCGTGATGCAGGGTTTCATAAACGCTCATGCCGAAGGCAAGCGTGATGGCGAGCGCAATCGGCACATCCATGTTGACGCGTCCCGCGCGCAGCGCATTCCATGCGGAAACATAGAAAATGCGGCCCGAATAGATCAGCGTCGGCAGGGCGATAAGGCCGGAAATCCAGTGGAACATGTCGCGGGTCGCGGCATCCGCGCCCGACCAGACCGCAACGGACAGCAGCATCACATTGCTGGAAGCGAAGGCCGCGACGCCAAGCGCGATCAGAAGTCGCGTGAAGGTCGGGTCTTTCTCCTGCGCCATGTCGAAAATATGCGCCTCGTAACCGAGCCTGCGCAATGGGTCGACGACATTGGGCGGCGTCTCGCCGTCCTTCCAGCGCACGGTCACGCGGCGCGCCGTCAGGTTGACGCGAACATAGGCAACGCCCGAAATCTTCCCGAGCGTCTCCTCGATATTCTTGATGCACAGGCCGCAGTGAACGCCGGGAACCGACAGGTCGAGCTGGCGCAGGCCATCGCCGAGCGCACGGCTTGCGACCTGCATTTCATCTGTCGAAACGGCCTGAACGACGGTCGCTATCTGTGCATTCTCGACGCAGCAGCTCATAGTATCCTCCCATCCTTCACCAGAACGCGGATGATATGGCGATAAGGGTCTTCAAGACCGGCATCGGCATTCACTTCCATGATCCATGCGCCTTCGCCAAGTTCCAGCGGCGCGGTCAGCACGCCGGGTTCGCGAACGGTGAGCGTGACCTTGGTGTCGTGCTCATCACCGACCGGGCGCTTGAATTCCACGGTGCCGCCGGTCATGGCGACCGCCTTGCCGTCGCGGTCGGCCAGCTGCCAGGCAAAGACGCCGTTTTCAAAAGAAGGCTTCGACTGCCAGTTCAGCGCGGCCTGTTCCTTACCAGTCTCAGCCTTGTCGTTGAATTCCTGGCTGGCGACATAGGTGTTCTGCACGACCAGCCCGCTCCAGCTATGGATCGCGTTATAGGCCATGGTCAGGTTGACCGCGATAATGACACCGAAGAAGGCAACCATAATGCCCAGCATGTGCCAGCCGGTGAACGTGCCTGCGGTTTTCGACTTGATCGACATTATCTGCCCTCCGGTGCCATGAAAGTTGCCTTGTAGCGTGCATGTTCCGCGCCGTCCGCGTCACGCACTTCGATTTCATAGTCGTGGCGATGTTCGGTAATCGCATCATGCGGCAGGGTGACGAACACGCGCAATGTCTTCAGACGGTCCGGCTCCACCGGAATATCGTAATTGCCGCCCGCATCTGCGGTTTCATCCTGAACGGTCAGCGTTGCCCCCGGCAGTCCTTCTATGGAAAGGCGGAAGGTGCGCGGCGTCGGGATCATGTTGAGCAGCTTGACTGTATAACCATTGCGGATCGATCCGTCCGACAGAAGCACATATTGCGGATTGCGGTCATGCAGCACGTTGATGCCGATACGCTGGCGCGTCGACAGCGAGATGACGAGCGTCAGGCCGATCAGCGCCCATATGGCGAAATAGAACATGCTGCGCGGGCGCAGCACCTTCTTCCACGACAGGCTCTGCACCTTGTCAGAAAAGCTGTTCGGCGCCTTGTAGACCCGGGCGGGATCGATAGAAGCCGTGCCGTTATTGGTCGCGAGCGCCATGTTTGCATTGTAATCGGCAAGCGTCGCATAGGAAATGAGGCCGCGCGGCTTGTCGATCTTGTCCATCACCGAATTGCAGGCGTCGATACACAGCGCGCAGGTGATGCACTCAAGCTGCTGGCCGTCGCGAATGTCGATGCCCATCGGGCAGGCGGCGACACAGGCATTGCAATCCACGCAATCGCCCACGGTTTCGCCCGCCGCAATCGCCTTCTTGGAGTGACGCGAACGCGGCTCGCCGCGCCAGTCATTATAGGTGACGGTGAGCGAATTTTCATCCAGCATCGCGGCCTGAATGCGCGGCCACGGGCACATATAGGTGCAGACCTGCTCGCGCATCAGCCCGCCGAAAACATAGGTGGTGGCGGTGAGGATGGCGACGGTGAAATAGGCGACGGGCGCCGCCTTTCCGGTCACAAAATCCATGAGCAGCTGCGGCGCGTCGGCAAAATAGAAAATCCATGCACCGCCCGTCAGCACGCCGATCAGCAGCCAGACGGAATGTTTCGTCACGCGCTTCCAGAGCTTGTCGAAGGTCCATGGCGCCTTGTCGAGCTTCATGCGGGCGTTGCGGTCGCCTTCGATGGCGCGCTCGACGACGAGATAAAGATCGACCCAGACGGTTTGCGGGCAGGTATAGCCGCACCAGGCGCGGCCCGCGACGGAGGTCACGAGAAACAGGCCGAGGCCCGCCATGATGAGCAGGCCCGCGACGTAGTAGAATTCCTGCGGCCAGATTTCGATGAAGAAGAAATAGAAGCGGCGGTTGGCGAGATCGATCAGCACTGCCTGATCGGGCGCATAGGGACCGCGATCCCAGCGCAGCCAGGGCGTCAGATAGTAGATGCCGAGCGTAATGAGCATGACAATCCACTTGAAGCGCCGGAACTCGCCCTGCACGCGCTTCGGAAACACTTTCACCCGCGCCGCATAAAGCGATTGGCGGGTCTTGGGGGAATTGACTGCCTGAACGTCAATGCGTTCGACATCGTCTGACATTTTTCGCTCCTGCCGCACTGGGCCCTGGGCAAGCTCAGAGGCTAAAGGGGAGTAGGGGAATATGGGAGTAAGGGAGTATGAGAAGGGGAGTGTCGTTTCGGACGTTCACAACCAAAACATACTCCCCTATTCCCCTACTGCCTTACTCCCTTTTCTTCATTCACCTCCGCCCAACGAATGGACGAAGATGGCAAGCTGCTTGACGGTAGCATCGCCAAGGCGCGTCTCCCATGCGGGCATGACGCCATGCTTGGGATGCGAGACCTGACGCGCGATGGCGTCCTCGCCGGAACCATAGAACCAGATGGCATCGGTGAGGTCCGGTGCGCCGAACTCACGCAGTCCCTTGGCGTCCGCGCCATGGCAGACAGCGCAGTTTTCAGTGAAAACCTTCTTGCCTTCCGGCACCATGTCGGGATTGTGCGGCGTGCCCGACAGGCTCACCACATAGGCGGCGACATCGCGGATCTGCTGCGGTTCCAGCACGTCGGCAAAAGCCGGCATTTCGGAAACGCGGGTGTCGGCATCGTCCTTCGAACGCACGCCATGACGGATGGTCGTCACGATGTCGTCGATGGAACCGCCCCACAGCCAGTCGTCGTCGTTGAGGTTCGGATAGCCGGGCGCACCTTGCGCGCCGGAGCCATGACATTGCACGCAATTGACGCGGAAGGCAGCAGCGCCACCGGCAATCGCATATTGGCGCAGGTTTTCATCCGCCAGAATCTCGTGCACGTCCTTGGCCTTGATCTGGTCGATGATGCCCTGCTTTTCTGCTGCAACCTGCTGCATTTCCTGATGCAGCGCACCACGGCTCGACCAGCCGAGCATGCCGCCGGTTGAACTGGAAATCAGCGGCCAGGCCGGATAGGCGATCACATAGGCAAGCGCCCAGAAGATGGTCGCGTAGAATGTCCACAGCCACCAGCGGGGCATTGGATTGTCGAGTTCCTTGATGCCGTCCCATTCGTGGCCGGTGGTCGCGACGCCGGTTACTTCGTCGATTTGCTTGTCAGTCATTTGCGTCATCCTTGAAAGGAATGTCCTTCGCGTGGTCGGCTAGCTGCTTGCTGCCTGGCCGGAAGGCGTAGAGAACGACGAAGAGAAAAAAGAGCGCCATGCCGAGCAGACCCCAGCTATCGGCGAAAGTGCGCATGGTATTGTAATCCATCGCTAAATCTCCGCTTTATCTCGCTTTGGGGGACTGGTCGTAGGTCGAGAAATCGACCAGCGTGCCGAGCATCTGGAGATAGGCGATGAGTGCGTCCATCTCCGAGATCATCTGCGGGTTGCCGTCGAAATCACCGACCTTGGCCTTGGGATAGCGTGCCTCGACGCCGGACGTGTCGGCATCCGGCGTGGCCTGTGCCTTCAGATCGTCAAGCGCGTTGTCGATCATTTCCTGGCTGTAGGGCACGCCAACCGCCACATTGGCCTTCAGATTGGCCGCAATGTTGGAAGCCTCCAGCGGACGGTCCTTCAGGAAGGCATAGCTTGGCATGACCGATTCCGGCACCACGTCGCGCGGGCGGACGAGATGCTGCACGTGCCACTCGTTCGAATAGCGGCCGCCGACGCGCGCGAGGTCAGGCCCCGTGCGCTTGGAGCCCCACTGGAACGAATGGTCGTACATGGATTCCGCCGCAAGGCTGTAATGGCCATAGCGCTCGACCTCGTCACGGAAAGGACGGATCATCTGGCTGTGGCAGAGATAGCAGCCTTCACGCACATAGACGTCGCGGCCCGCCAGTTCCAGCGGTGAATAGGGGCGCATGCCCTCCACCTTCTCGATGGTGTTTTCGAGATAGAAGAGCGGTGCGATTTCAACGATGCCACCGACCGTGACCACGGCGAGCGATGCGATCAGCAGCAGCGTTGCATTTTTCTCCAGCTTGGAGTGGTTCTTTAGTATCGACATAAATCACACGCTCCTTATTCGGCAGGCTGCATGACCGCACCGGCAACAGTCCGGGTGCCGCCCATCGGCGCTTCGTTGCGCAGATTGCCGCGAATGGTCTGATAGACGTTCCATGCCATCACGAGGCCACCGGCGAGGTAGAGCACGCCGCCAAGCGTACGGATGACGTAGTAGGGGAACATGGCGAGCACGGTTTCCGCGAAGGAATAGACGAGGAAGCCCTGATCGTCGTATTCGCGCCACATCAGGCCCTGCTGGATACCGGCAACCCACATGGCCGCCGCATAGAGGACGATGCCGAGCGTCGCCAGCCAGAAGTGCCAGTTGACCATGCGGATCGAATAGAGCCGCTGACGGTTCCACAGCTTCGGCGCCAGATAGTATACGGCGGCGAACGAAATCATGCCGTTCCAGCCGAGCGCGCCCGCATGAACATGACCGATGGTCCAGTCCGTATAGTGCGACAGCGAGTTGACGGCCTTGATCGACAGCATCGGGCCTTCAAAGGTCGCCATGCCGTAGAAGGCGATGGCCGCGACCATCAGGCGGATGATCGGATCGGTGCGGACCTTGTCCCATGCGCCCGAAAGCGTCATCAGGCCGTTGATCATGCCACCCCAGGACGGCATCCACAGCATGATGGAGAAGACCATGCCGAGCGTCTGCGCCCAATCGGGAACAGCGGTGTAGTGCAGATGGTGCGGGCCAGCCCAGATATAGAGGAAGATGATCGACCAGAAGTGCACGATGGACAGGCGGTAGGAATAGACCGGACGCTCTGCCTGCTTCGGCACGAAATAATACATCATGGCCAGGAAGGGCACCGTCAGGAAGAAGGCGACGGCGTTGTGGCCATACCACCACTGGGTCACTGCATCCTGCACGCCTGCAAAGGCGGAATAGCTCTTCACGCCGAGGAACGAGACCGGAATCGCCAGGTTGTTGACGATGTGCAGCATGGCGATGGTGATGATGAAGGACAGGTAGAACCAGTTCGCCACATAGATATGCGGCTCCTTGCGCTTCAGGATCGTGCCGAGGAAGACGACCAGATAGGCGACCCAGACGATGGTGAGCCAGATGTCGACATACCATTCTGGTTCCGCATATTCACGGCTCTGCGTGATGCCGAGCAGGTAGCCGGTCGCGGCCATCACGATGAAGAGCTGATAGCCCCAGAACACGAACCATGCGAGGTCGCCGCCGATGAGGCGGGCGCGGCAGGTACGCTGCACGACATAGAAGGACGATGCGATCAGCGCATTGCCGCCGAAGGCGAAGATCACCGCAGAAGTGTGCAGCGGACGCAGACGGCCGAAGTTCAGATAGGGTTCCAGATTGAGATCGGGAAAGGCGAGCTGCGCGGCGATAACCACACCGACCAGAAAACCGGCCACACCCCAGAAAACCGTTGCGATGACACCATAGCGGATCGGGCCGTCCATATAGGTGGACTGGTCGACCTTTTTGGGCGTCAGGCCGTAATTGGCATTCCGCATCAGAAGAATGGTGAAGATGGCCAGTGTAGCGAACAGAATCCACATATGGTTTCTGAACAGCTCATCATGGGAAAATCCGGCCAGAAGCACGGCAAAAAGTGCTCCCAGACCGGAAAGGACTGTTCCAGCGGCGTAGTTCATGAAATCCCCTCGCAGCGCATGACAAGAGCTGCCTCGGATGAGACAGCAATAGCGATAGGTTTCCTATCTGCGCCCGGGAGGCGGGTGTCATTGATCTAAATCAAAGAGCGGCGGAAAGAATTGTGGCAGCGCCGAAGGCGGTCGTGTTTCCGCCTTCCGGCAGATCAGCCGATCGGTATGCCGGGAACGACGAATTCCGCCCGAAGACCGCCCTCGGGGCGGTTTTGCAGCTGAAATTCGCCGCTCATCCGCTCAACTGCCATCTTCACGATGGCGAGGCCAAGGCCGCTGCCGGTCTCGTTGCGGTGCGTGCCGCGGAAGAAGCGCTCGGTCACATGCGGCATTTCGCCTTCGGGAATGCCAGGGCCGCCATCCTCCACGACAAGCCGCAGCTTTCCGTTTTCCGTCTCGATGCGGCAATGCACGGTTCCGTCCTTCGGCGAGTGATTGACTGCATTTTCAATCAGGTTGCGCGCCGCAAGCGTGAAGAGATGCGGGGAGGGCAGTTGCACCAGAGGCATGTTTTGCGGCAGTTCGATGGAAACGCCGCGCTGCGCCGCGAGCATCCGCATGTCGGTGGAAACCGCGACCAGAAGCTGGCACGCCGGTTCATATGCGGATGTTTCCAATTCCTCGCCGGTTTCGAGTGCCGCCAGATCGAGCAACTGGTTGACAAGGCGGCTGGTGCGGTCGACGCCCGCCGCGATCTGGCGCACCGCATTGGCGCGCATGGTGTCATCCTTTGCGCTTTCGGCAATCTGCGCCTGTGTCTTGAGCCCGGCAAGCGGCGTCTTCAACTCATGCGCGGCGAAGATCGCAAAGTTGCGCTCGCGCTCGCGCGCTTCTTCAACGCGATGGAAAAGCCCGTTCAGCGCCGTGACGGCGGGCGCAATTTCGCTTGGCAAATTCTGTTCGGGAAGCGGCCGCAAATCCTCCGCCCGCCGCTTGGAAAGCACCGACGCAAGGCGGCTCAGCGGATTGAGGCCGCGCCGCACGCACAGCCAGATCATGAGCGCCAGAACGGGCAGCATCAAGAGGGCGGGCAGGACAAGGCCGGTCACGACATTCCGCACCAGCCTTTCGCGAACGCTCAGGCTGTCGCCCACCATGACGCGCAGGCCAAGCTGGGTATTTTCCACCGCGAATACCCGCCAGCGGTCGCCCGCAACTTCGGTATTGGAAAAGCCGTTCGCCACATTGGTAAGCCGCACGCCGGGCGCGCTTTCGGAGCGGCCCACCAGCTTGCCGTCGAGCGCCCATATCTGGCAGAACAGCTGCCGGTCATAGAGCGGAAAATCCGGCATCGGCTTCAGCGAGAGCTGCCCGCCATCGCCTTCCGGCCCCACCTCCACCCGATGCTCGGTCAGAAGCGAATTGACCATGCGCGCGGCCTCCATCAGGCGTGCATCGAGCACTTTTTCAAGCTGCGACTGGGTGCTGATATGAATCCACACCACCGCGAAAAGCCAGACAAGGCATGTCACGCCGATCAGTATGCCGGTCAGGCGGCTGCGAATGGAATTCATGCGTTTTTCCCTGCCAGACGGTAGCCGACCCCGCGCACCGTTTCGATGAAATCAGAACCGAGTTTCGAGCGCAGATGGTGGATATGCACTTCCACCGCATTGCTTTCCACTTCCTCCTGCCAGCCATAAAGCGCCTCTTCCAGCGAGGATTTGGAGAAGGTGGCAGCGGGTCGCTCCATCAAGGCGCGCAGGATCGAGAATTCGCGCCGGGTCAGCCGGACGGGTTCGCCATGGAAACGCACCGACATTTCCGCCGGGTCGAGCTCGACGCCGCGCCACTCAAGCAGGGCATTGGCGCGTCCGGCGCCCCGGCGCGCAACTGCGCGCACGCGGGCCGCAAGCTCGTGCAGATCGAAGGGCTTGCCGACATAATCGTCCGCACCGGCATCAAGGCCCGCAATGCGCTCGGGCACCTGGTCGCGCGCGGTCAGCAGCAGAACCGGCGTCTCGTCGCGGGCGCGCCGCATGGATTTCAGAATATCGAGGCCGGAACCATCGGGCAGCATCAGGTCGAGCACCACGGCATTGTAATTCTGCGCGGCAAGCGCTGCTTCCGCATCGCCGCAACTGGAAACGGCATCCACGGTGAACCCGGCAAGCCCCAGCCCGACGGTCAGTCCGTCGAGAAGGATTATGTCGTCTTCCACCACGAGTATGCGCATGAAATCCCGTTTCCGCCTTTATTGATGTTTAACCCGGCACGGGCTTTTCCCCGCGTCACCTTAAGGCTGCCTTAAGGTGACGGGCACATTCGGCTCTTGCAACATGATAAATTTGTCCCGAATCGAATTTGTGCGGAAAATCATAATGCGTTTCCTTGCGAGCCTTGCCGGCTTCTTCATCAGTTTGTTTCTCGCGCTTGGCCCGGCATTGGCCGCGAACCCCCTGCCGGTCGATCAGGCTTTCCGCCTGAGCGTAACGAAGGATACGGATGGCCGTCTTGTGCTCAACTGGCAGATTGCAAACGGTTATTATCTTTATCGCGACCACATAGAGGCGAAGGACGGGCAGGGAAACGCGCTTGCCGTCGACACGCAACCCGGCCTGCCGAAAGACGACCCGAATTTCGGGCGGCTTGAAGTCTATTACACCCACGCCACAGCAAGCGTGAAGGCGGATGGCAAGCCGCTGGAACTGACCTATCAGGGCTGTCAGGAAGACGGCATCTGCTACCGTCCGGAAACGAGGACCATCGATCCGGTCACGCTCGCAATATCGAGCGAAATGGGGCAGAAGGCCAAGGCGTTGACGCAGGCATCGGTATTTGCTCCGGCTGCATCGCAACCAACCCCGCAAGACATGGCCTTCGCCCTTGCACCCGAAAAGGGCATGGTCGAGGGGCTGCTTGACCGGGGCGGCACCGGGCTGGTGATCGCCGCATTTCTGGCTTTCGGCGTGCTGCTTGCCTTCACCCCTTGCGTTTTTCCCATCTATCCCATCCTGGCCGGAACGCTGGCGCGGGAAGGGGAGAAACTGACGGCAAAGCGCGGCTTCGTGCTTTCGTCCGTCTATGTCGTCAGCCTGGCGCTGGGCTTCGCCGTGGTCGGCGCAATCGCAGGCTGGTCGGGGCAGAATCTGCAAATGGTGCTGCAATCGAAATGGACTGCCCTTGCCCTCGCCGGAATCTTCACGCTTCTGGCGTTGTCCATGTTCGGCCTGTTCCAGATCCAGCTTCCCAATTCATGGGTCAGCGCGATTTCGTCGCGGACCGGCCAGCGCACGGGTTCAAAACGCTCGGCAGCGATTCTCGGCTTCTCGTCGGTGCTGATTGTCGGCCCTTGCGTGACGGCGCCGCTCGCAGGGGCGCTGCTCTATATCGCGCAGACCGCCAATGTCGCGCTCGGCGCTTCCGCCCTCTTTGCGCTTGGCATCGGCAAGGGACTGCCGCTCATTGCTTTCGCAACGCTCGGCGCAGGCACGCTTCCACGCGCAGGCGCATGGATGGAAACGGTGAAGCAGGTTTTCGGCTTCGGTTTTCTCGCCACCGCAATCTTCATGGCCGCGCCGCTGTTGCCGCCCGGCGTGGACATGGTGCTGTGGGCGCTTCTGCTTTTCGGGGCTGCAAGTTTCGCATTCCTCAAAATTCCGGGGCGCAGCGTTGTCGCCCGCACCATCGGCACGGCAGCTTTCGTTTACGGTGTCATTTTGATGCTTGGCGTGGCTTCTGGTGGAAAAGACCCGTTGCAACCGCTGGCCGCATTCGGTAACCGTGGCGGCAATCAGAATCTGGCCGCGCTGCAATTTGCGCCGGTCGAGACTGTTTCTTCCCTTCAGGAGAAACTTGGCAAAGCGCGCGGCGACAAGCCGACGCTTGTCTATTTCACGGCGGATTGGTGCGTGAGCTGTTCCACCGTGGAGCGCCGGGTTTTGCCCGATGCTGACGTGAAGAAGGCGCTGGAAGGCTATCAGCTGGTCAAGGCAGATATTTCTGAATTGACCCAAGGCAATGCCGACCTGATGGCAAAGCTTGGTGTAGCCGGTCCGCCGACGATGATCTTCTTCGATCGCATCAGCAAGGAAGCGGAAGGGACCAGATTGGTGGGCGATGTCACGGCCGCCTCTATCGAACGTTCGGTCGGCCTTGTGAGCGCGGGCCGGAAGCAATGATCACTGTATTGAAACTGGCCTGGGGGCTTTGAAATTGACTGTATCTGATGAAAAGCGGGGTGCCCGGGCATCCCTGGTGCGGATCGCGCTTGTGGCCTGCTTGCCATTTGTTGCCGCGGCATGCACGACCGCGTCGGCGGACCGGCCCATTGCCGTCACCATGCCGCAGCCGGCGGCCGTCGCGCCCGAACCTGTCGCAGCCGAGCCGGTGAGCCAGCCTGCACCGGAAGTGCAAACGGCAAGAAGCGAGTATGCCTCCATGTATGGCGCGGTGAACGACCGCGGCAATCTCATCCCGGCGCTCGATGTCAACAAGATCTCGGAGCGCAATCTGCGCCGCGAAGTCGACTATGTCACGAATGAACCTGTCGGCACCATCGTCGTTGATCCCTATGCGCGCTATCTCTACCTCGTGCAGCCGGGCGGCAAGGCGATCCGTTATTCGGTGGGCGTTGGCCGCGCGGGCCTGACTTTCTCGGGCGATGCCAAGGTCGCCTACAAGGCGCAGTGGCCGCGCTGGACGCCGACCGCCAACATGATCAAGCGCAATCCGGAGCATTACGCAAAATACGCGAAGGGCCTTGAGGGCGGCATCCGCAACCCGCTCGGTGCCCGCGCGCTTTATCTCTATCGCGATGGCAAGGACACGCTTTACCGCATCCACGGCACCAACGAGCCCTGGTCTGTGGGCAAGGCCGCATCGTCCGGCTGCATCCGCCTCTATAATCAGGACATCCTCGATCTCTACAAGCGCGCCAATTCCGGTGCGCGTGTCGTCGTGTTGGATAAATCCCAATCGGGCAAAGGAGCAAGCTCATGATGAACCGTCGTCAGATACTGGCCGCAACGGCGGCAGGTGCCGCAACGATTGCCATTTCGGGCGGCGAAAGCCTCGCACAGCGCGTGCCGACGGTTGCGGAAGTACTCTACGACAAGGAAATCCCGGTTCTGGGCAACCCGAACGGCAATGTCACCATCGTGGAATATTTCGACTACCAATGCCCCTACTGCAAGAAGGGGCATGGCGAGTTGATGCGCGTGGTCAAGAATGACGGCAATGTCCGCCTCGTCATGAAGGACTGGATCATCTTCGGCGACACCTCGGCCTATGCCGCGCGTCTGGTTCTGGCTGCGGAAAAGTCCGGCAACTATGTGAAGGCCATGGAAGCGCTGATGGCAACGCCAGGCCGCCTTACGCCGGAACAGGTGGACGTGGCGCTGAAGAAGGGTGGGCTTGATCCGGTAAAGCTGAACGCTGCCTATAAGGCCGATTCCAAGCGCATCAATGCCATTCTTGAGCGCAATATGGATCAGGGCGAAGCCTTCAATTTTGGCGGCACGCCATCCTTCGTCATCGGCACCAAGCTTTATGGCGGTGTCATGAAGGAGCCGGAACTGCTCGAAGCGATCAAGGAAGCGCGGAAGTCCTGAACTCGGATGATTGACGAAAGGGCGGAGTAAAATTCCGCCCTTTTTGATTCAGGCTCCAAGCGAAGGCGCTGGCGGCAATATCTTCACCAGTTGTTGGCAACGGAAGTGCAATCGATGTTCGAAAAGCCTGTTTCCAAACGTCTGCTGGAAGATCACGTTGCACCGTACAGTGATCCCATTGCCTTTAGCCAGGGGCAGGCTGTATCCCTGACCGGGAAAGCTGAAATCTGGGACGGCTACCGATGGCTATGGGCTGTCGGACCCGATGGCCGTGCGGGATGGATTCCCGATGATTGCATCACCTTCGTAGATGGCCGGGCCGTCACCCTGCGCGATTATTCCGCCATGGAACTGACCTGCAATAAAGGTGCTACGCTCTTTGTTATCGAGGAAACGCATGGATGGGCATGGTGCCGCGCGCCCAATGGGGTCTGCGGCTGGGTGCCGTTGAACAAGCTTGCCTGACTTTTCTCGCGAGCCGACAACAGATTTCGCTTGCGAATCGCATAAGTGTACGCTTATGTGTTCGTATGAATGAGAGCGATATATTCAATGACATATTCCGGGCGCTTGCCGACCCGACCCGCCGGATGATCTTCGAGAAGCTGGCAGCGGGCAGCATGAATGCAAGCGCGCTGCGGGAAGGCATGACAATCAGCCAGCCTGCCATGTCGCAGCATCTGGCGGTGTTGCGCGGCGCGGGACTGGTGCGCGAGGAACGCGAAGGGCGCTTCGTCAATTATGAAGTCGATCCGAACGGGCTCTCCCTCATCGCCAACTGGCTTGCGAAATACCGCGCCTACTGGCCGGAACGTATCGACGCTCTCAAAACCTTGCTGAAGGATATGGACCAATGACCGACCGGCAGGAAGAACACCGCGAAAATGGCATCGAGCTGGAATATGAGCTGGATGCCGCGCCGCAGAAAGTCTGGCGCGCGATCAGCATTCCGGAGTTTCGCGAAAACTGGCTCCCATCCGAGGCATTGGCCGATCCCGAACCTGCTTCCTGCAAGCCCGGCGAGGAGATCAGCTACCGGATGCGGGAAAGCCAGCCGCCCTTTCTGGAAAGCATGGTCACGTTCCGCATCGTGCCGGGCATTGCCGGTGGCACCTGCCTGCGCGTCATCCATGAATTGAACGATGCGCGGGTGAAACATGCCGCACCGGTTGCCGCCAACAGCAACCGGATGCCGGTCATGCGCGCCGCCTGAAGCACCCACATCCTGATTTTGGAAGAGAGGAGTTCGCCCATGCGCGAAACGATGCAACTCGTCCCTATGGTCGTCGAACAGTCGAGCCGCGGCGAAAGGTCGTTCGATATCTATTCGCGCCTGCTGCGCGAGCGGATCATCTTTCTCAACGGCGAAGTGAACGACACCGTATCCGCGCTGATCTGCGCGCAATTGCTGTTTCTGGAAGCGGAAAATTCCAAGCAGCCGATCAATCTCTATATCAATTCGCCGGGCGGCGTCGTGACCAGCGGCCTCGCCATCTATGACACGATGCGCTATGTCCGCGCGCCGGTGCACACGCTATGCATGGGGACGGCGCGTTCCATGGGGTCCTTTCTGCTGATGGCGGGCGAGCCCGGCCATCGCGCCGCCCTTCCCAATGCCAACCTGCTGGTACACCAGCCCTCCGGCGGCTTTCAGGGGCAGGCATCGGACATTTTCATCCATGCCGAGGAAGCCCAGCGAACCAAGCGGCTGATGACGCGGCTTTATGCAGAACATTGCGGGCGCACCTATGAAGAGGTGGAACGCGCGCTTGACCGCGATAATTTCATGACCGCCGAGCAAGGGCTCGAATGGGGATTGATCGACCGCATTCTTGAGCACCGATCTGAGTGAACCGGACCGGTGCTCAAGCGGAGCCTGTCCGGAAACCGCTTTGCACTTTTCGGGATACGCCTTGGAACGGCGAGAAGTTGCTGCGGCCTGAAAAAGCGACGGCCTTCTGTCGTCGGCTGCCGTTGTATATGTCCGTCGGGGACAGTATCAACGCAGGATGGATAGAAATCACGCAGCAATCCCCGAAGAAGCGGCGAAGGCCCTGACCGTTCTGCAAGAATGTCTGGGGCCGTCCTTGCAGGCCGTATATCTGCACGGCTCCGCCGTGAATGGCGGTCTTCGCCCCAACAGCGATGTCGATCTGCTGGCGGTCAGCGACCGGCCACTGGCACCCGAAACCGGGGCGCATCTCGTTGACCGTCTGATGCAGATTTCTGGCCGGCACCCGGCCAGACCCGGCCTGCCAAGATGCCTGGAAGTGATGATCTTTCTGCGGCAGGATCTTGCTGAACCCGGCTATCCCGCGCGTTGCGCCTTCATTTATGGAGAATGGCTGCGCGACGAATTCGAGGCGGGAACCGTGCCGCAGCCGCACACCGATCCCGAATATACGCTGGTGCTGGCGCAAGCCGCTCAGGAAGCCATAAGCCTCGTTGGCCCCGTGCGCGAACATCTTCTGCCGCCCATGCCGCACGAAGATGTTCGGCGGGCGATTGCCGATGCTTTGCCTGCCCTCGTCGGCAATCTTTCAGGCGACGAGCGCAACGTCCTGCTGACGCTTGCCCGCATGTGGTACACGCTCGAAACCGGAAAATTCGCGCCGAAAGATGCCGCTGCCGAATGGGCACTGCCGCGTGTTTCGCCCGAAACCGCGTCGGTCCTTGCGCTCGCGCAGGCGGCCTATCGCGGCGCTGCCCTGGACGACTGGCGGAATCGCCCGACGCTCGCACAACAGGCAGCGGACGAGCTGGCGCAGCATGTGTGGTCTCTGGCCTGAAAACCGTCAGGCCGCAGTTTGCTTTTGCCGCCGTTCGGGTACGGGAAGGCTGTCGGGAATATCGGAATGCAGGAAGTGC
Source organism: Ochrobactrum sp. PL_is483 (assembly GCF_055816855.1). NCBI lineage: Bacteria > Pseudomonadati > Pseudomonadota > Alphaproteobacteria > Hyphomicrobiales > Brucellaceae > Ochrobactrum > Ochrobactrum sp. PL_is483. The sequence goes on along the minus strand of NZ_JBVPGS010000030.1, from coordinate 183,178 downwards.
AGAAGCGTGTCCTGAACCGATGACAGCCGGTGCACGCAATCGCGCCAGCCGAACGGAATGTCCTTGGGCATGGGCGGTATCCGGCGCGGTTGCTCTCCTTCCTCCAGCTCGCAATTGGCGATGACCACCTGCAAGGCTTCCGCCAGCCATGGCGGCGGCGGGGCTTCCTTCTTGCGCAGCGCATTGCCCAGCGCTTCGCCGAACAGCAGCGCCGATGCGTAGAGGCGGATGCCGCGACGGTCGTAGCGGCCTGCCATTTCCGTCACCTCGCGCGCCACCAGCCGCCCGCGCAGCGACCAGCGCGCGTTGCTGCGCGCCAGCGCAATACCGTCGCCGAGAGCGATCACCGCCCGGTGCGCCGATGTAAACTGGTTGATCGCACTTTGCGCCCGCACCGGGTCCTGCTTTTCCAGCGCGATAGCCGATTGTTTAAGCCCGTTTGCAAGACGGTCGATCAGGCCGCGAGCCGCCTTGTCGATCAGAAGCAGCGGGCTCGGCGTCATCAAAATCTGGCTGAACAGCAAGCCCACGCCCGCGCCCACCAGAACATCCACCAGCCGTGTCACGCCAGCGACCTGCGGCCCCATGGCAAGAACCAGGATCGCCGAAACGCCCGACTGGATGGCAATTGCAGGCGCCATGCCGAAAGAGGTTGCCAGCACCATGGCAACGAAAGTCACGATGCTTGTGTGGAAGACCGGAACTGTTTCCCGCAAGAGCAGCGAAAGCTCGCCCACCAGCACGCCGGTCGTGACCCCGACGATCACGCCAATCGCCTGCTTGCCATGGTTGGGCAGGTTCGGCGCCAGACAGATCACCGCCGTTACCATGGCAAAGACGGGTTTCGGCTGGTTCAGAAGCAGCTGGCAGATCAGCCAGGCGACCCCGCCCGCGAAGGAAGCAATCAGGGAATCGCGCCAGCTCGCGGACCATTGCTGAACGACCTTCTTCGCGCGCTGCCGCATCGGTTTCTCCATCCGGCACATCCCGAAAAGCGTGAAGCGGTTTTCGGACAAGATGTACCTAAAAACAAATAAATAGAGCGCCGATCCGATTCAATCAGATCGAAACGCGCTCTTATTATCGGCAGCTATCTATGGCAGCGTTTTCCCGCCTCAAGGCTTGAAGAAGTTTTCATACTGGTCCGGCTTGAAACCGACCGTCAGCGTTCCATCCTTGTCGAGCACCGGGCGCTTGACCATGGACGGCTGCGCCAGCATTAGCGCCCGCGCCTTGGCGGCATCGACGTTCTGGCGTTCTTCCTCGGGCAGTTTGCGAAACGTCGTTCCGGCCCGGTTGAGCAATTGCTCCCACGGAATATCCTTCAGGAAACGGTCGAGCGTTTCACCGTCGAGCCCTTCCTTCTTGTAATCGTGAAACGCGTAGTCGATGCCGTGGTCTTCAAGCCAGGTGCGCGCCTTCTTCATGGTGTCGCAGTTCTTGATACCGTAGATGGTCACGCTCATATTCGACTCCTTCAATCATTTTGTTGCGATCAAAGGCCATCGAAACCTCGGTTTCAACCTCTATCTGGAATCGTGAAAGATTATGCCCAGCGTATGCCGCTCGCCAGAGCGGATGCGGCTGACGCCGTGCCGCATCTTGACGCGGTAATCCCCGCGTGTTCCCTGCATCGGGCGGTCATTGACCGCGAAGACCACGCCGTCTCCCCGTCGCAGCGGCACGACTTCCGCCCGGCTTTGCATGCGCGGGCGCTGTTCGGTCAGGACGAACTCCCCACCCGTGAAATCCTTTTCCGGCTCGGACAGCAAAATCGCCACCTGCAACGGAAAAGCGATATCGCCGTAAATGTCCTGATGCAGGCAATTATAATCGCCCTCCACATATTGCAGGATGAGCGGTGTCGGCCGGGTCTGTCCCGCCGCGTGGCAGCGTTCCAGAAACGCATCATGGGTCGGCGGAAAGCGGACATCCGATCCCAGCCTTTCGCTCCACCGATTGGCGATGGGGGCAAGCTGCGGATAGAGCTTCTGACGCAGATTCAAAATTAAGGCAGGAATGGGATTTGCGTAATATTTGTATTCTCCGCGCCCAAAACCGTGTTTTCGCATCGAAATAACGCTTCGAAATGCGGCCAAATTGTAGTAGCCGGCGGCTATTTCGCGGCAATCCTGTGGCGAAATTATGTTTTTGAGGATTGAGGCACCGAACTCGTCCAGTTCGGCACCGATTTTTTGCCAGTCATAGGCAGGGATATCACTCACGCCTGGCCCTCCCGCTTGAGAAGATCGCGCTTGCGCTCAATGCCCCAGCGATAGCCGGAAAGACCGCCATCGTTGCGCACCACGCGGTGGCACGGGACCGCGACGGCGATCTTGTTGGCGGCGCAGGCTTGCGCTACCGCCCGCACCGATTTCGGCGCGCCGATGCGCTCGGCAATTTCGGTGTAACTCACTGTTTTACCGACAGGAATTTCCCGCAGGGCCTGCCACACCCGCTGCTGGAACGCGGTTCCCTGTAGATCGAGCGGCAGGTCGAGACCGATGCGGGGCGCTTCGACGAAGCCCACCACTTTGGCCACCATATCCTCGAAATCGCGGTCCGCGCCGATGAGATTGGCCTGCGGAAAGCGCCTTTCCAGATCGCGGATCAGCTCTTCCGGGTCGTCGCCCATCAAAATCGCGCAGACACCCCTGTCGCTCGCAGCCACCAGTACCGCGCCGAGCGTTGACTGGCCGATGGCGAAACGGATATCCGCATTTTTGCCGCCTTGCTTGTAAGCCTTTGGAGTCATTCCCAAAATTCCGTCCGAAGCCTCATAGAAGCGGCTGCTGGAATTGTAACCGGCATCATAGATTGCGTCGGTTACGCGGATTTCCGGCGCATCGAGTGCTGCTCGCATCTTCTTCGCGCGGTGCGCATCGGCATAGGCTTTCGGGGTCAGCCCCGTGAACTCCTTGAAAATGCGGTGAAAATGGGCGGAGCTCGCTTTCACCGAAGCCGCTATTTCTTCAAGGGAAGGCACTTCTTCCGCCGTCTCAATGAAGCGGCAGGCACTCGCGACCATATCGGCATAGCGGGTGCTGTTCTGCGTCGCCAGCGTTTCGGAGAGATGCGGCTTGCAGCGCATGCAGGGCCGGAAGCCTGCGCGTTCCGCATCCTCGCAACCATCGAAAAACTGTACGTTTTCGCGCTTTCCGCGCCGCGACGGGCATGACGGACGGCAATAGACGCCGGTGGTGCGCACTGCATAGACAAATGTCCCGTCCGACGCCTTGTCGCGGTCGAGCACCTTCTGCCAGCGATTTTCGTCAGGGTCGTGGGTCTTCATGGTCATAAGGTTCATGTCCGTATTCCTTCAATATGAGCATGAAGGAAGGCTAATGCCAGCGCGCCGAGGCTACACTCCGCTGCTTGCTTTCAAATTAGAAACAGTGCCGTTGCCGCATCTGCTTCCAGCTTTTATGCCACGCGGTAAACCCGCAGGCAAAGACCAGCAGGCTATTGGCGCGCCGCCCCAATGGCCGGTGCAGCGGCAAAAGGCGGGAAACGGTTTCAGCGTCATTCCAGGTGATCGATCCGATCAGAAAAATTGAATTGTCCCGCCGGGCGCGAGGTTTATGTTCCTGGCGAACAACAGAGACCTCCCTCGAATGAACCAGCAAATTTTTCCCCGACGCAACACTGCCGTCCGCTATGCCTTCGGCGGTTTTCTCGCCATGGCCGCCGCCATGGGGATCGGGCGCTTCATCTATACGCCGATCCTGCCCGGAATGATGGCCGATATCGGCTTCACCGCCGCCGATGCCGGTTTTATCGCGTCTGCAAACTATATCGGCTATCTGCTGGGGGCGGTCGTTGCCGGCTACGGCTGGTCTGCGGGCATCGAACGGGCAAGCGTGATCGCGGGCCTGATAATCAGCGGTTTGCTGTGCGCGGCCATGGCGCTTTTTGACGGCGTATGGCTGTTTTCCATCATCCGCTTTGCGGCGGGCTTCATAAGCGCGGTGACGATGATCCTGTCTACGGCAATCGTGCTGAGCCACGTCACGGCGGCGGAAAAGGCGGGGCTTGGCGCCTTGCATTTCGGCGGCGTTGGCAGCGGCATAGCGCTTTCCGCCGTTCTGGTGGCGCTGATCCGCTTTGCCGGACTTGATTGGCGCGCAGACTGGATCGGCGCTGCGGTCCTGACCATCGTGATGGTTGTTCTGGTTGCGGCTTTCGTGAAGGAAGGTCCGGTCGGCGGAAACAGCGGCACGCGTGAGCCGCCGCTCCCCAAAAGCCTCGCCTTCAACGCGCTGGCGCTGGCCTATGGGATTTTCGGCTTCGGCTATGTCATCACGGCGACGTTCCTGATTGCAATCGTGCGCGCGACCGATGGCGGTCCGCTGATGGAAGCGTCCGTGTGGGTGGTGACCGGCCTGACGGCTGCGCCCTCGATCTGGCTGTGGGGTCCGGCTGCGAAGAAGTTCGGCCTTTTCCACGCATTTGCCCTGACCGCCATTCTGGAGGCCATCGGCGTTGCCGCGAGCGTGGTTCTGGCGCCGCCGCTTGGGCCGCTTGTGGGCGGCGCGCTTCTCGGCATCACCTTCATGGCATTGACCGCGTTCGGATTGCAGATTGCCCGCACGCTCGCACCGGCGTCACCGAAACGCGCTCTGGCGCGAATGACCGTCTGCTTCAGCATCGGCCAGATCGTCGGCCCGCTGGTGGCAGGCTTCATGGCGCAGCGCTCCGGTTCGTTCACCTCGGCAAGTCTGGCCGCAGCGCTCTCGCTGGTGGTCGTCGCGGTGCTAGGCATCGTGGCGGGACGCGCTGCCGGAACAAGGGGCTGAAAACCTTACAGGAATTTAACTGGTAAAGGCGCAAGGACCGGCTTCTTATGAGGATAGTTCCTCAAGAGTTGGATGAAATCCGGTGTTTGTGTCGTTCTTTCCCCGCCCGAAACTGTTCTTCTGGTCCGCTCTCGGCTGGTGCCTGCTGGCGATAATCGGCTGGTACGAGGGAGGAGAAAGGCTGGGCGCAACATTCGGCCTGCCGCCGCTGGCGCATGACGCTGCGCCGATCATCGGCGCAAGCGTCTTCTGGTCGGCGCCGTTTCTCTGGTTCTATATTTATTTCGCGGTGGCGGTGGTCGCGTTCTATCTGTTCTGGGCGTGGTTCTCTCCGCATCCGTGGCAGCGCTGGTCGATACTCGGATCGGCGCTGATCCTGTTCACCACCTATTTCGGCGTGCAGGTCAGCGTGGCGGTCAATGCCTGGTATGGGCCGTTCTACGACATGATACAGAAGGCGCTGACAACACCCGGCGCCGTAAGCGCGTCCGATTTCTACTGGGGGCTGGTCACTTTTGCCAAGATTGCTTTTATTAGCGTTACGATCAGCGTTTTGAGCCTCTTCTTCGTCAGCCATTATATCTTCCGATGGCGCACGGCGATGAATGACTATTATGTCAGGTACTGGCCGAAACTGCGTTCCATCGAAGGCGCTGCACAGCGTGTGCAGGAAGATACGATGCGCTTTTCAACGACGCTGGAACAGCTCGGTGTCAATCTGGTGAAAGCTATTCTGACGCTGATCGCCTTTCTGCCGGTCCTGTTCAGCTTTTCCGAGAAAATCACCGAGTTGCCGGTTATCGGCACAATACCACATGCGCTTGTATGGGCGGCTGTTTTCTGGGCTGCCTTCGGGACCGGTCTGCTGGCGCTGGTCGGCATCAAGTTGCCTGGGCTGGAGTTCAACAACCAGCGCGTGGAAGCGGCTTACCGCAAGGAACTCGTCTATGGTGAAGATCATGACGATCGCGCCGGGCCAGTCACAATGGCCGAATTGTTCCGCAACGTCCGGCACAATTATTTCCGGCTCTATTTCCACTATGTCTATTTCAACGTGGCCCGCATTTTCTATCTGCAGGCCGACAATATTTTCGCGACCCTGATCCTCATACCGTCCATCGTGGCTGGAAAGCTGACGCTTGGCCTGATGAACCAGATCATCAATGTATTTTCGCAGGTACAAGAATCGTTCCAGTATCTCGTCAAATCGTGGACGACGATCATCGAGCTGCTGTCGATCTACAAGCGTCTGAGAGCTTTTGAGGCAACTATCCGCGACGAGCCGCTACCCGCGCTGGATCTCGAAAATCTGGAAACACTGCCTTCGGCCTAAAGTCAGGACCTGTTCTGGCCTGCGTGGACCGTCTCCCTGTCGAGACTGTCCAGATAGTCGCTGTAGGTCGTGCATTTGACGTCCGGCTTGGTGCAGACTTCCGTCACCAGCCGTTCCATGGCGCGCCAGTAGGCGCCGTCATTCATCAGCACGAAATGAAAGCCAAGCTGAAGCGGAATGCGCTCGCCCGCATATTGCCTGTCGAAGGCTGCCCGGAAAGCCTTGTAGGCCCGCTCCTCGAACGCCGCCGATTGCAGCACGGCTTCCTTGCCCTTCGAGTGGCGGACATAGAGATTATAGTCCATCGCCACGATGGGGCGCTGCGACGGGCCTTCCGGGATAAGCGGCAATCCAAAGGATGCGAACCGGCCGGCAATGATCGGTTCTTCCGGGCCGCGGGTGACGGACGACGCTTGATAGCGAAAGCCGTTCGCCTTCAGCACATCCTGCACCGGCTTCGATGCGGCGAGATAGGGCGCGCGGAAGCCGGCAATGCCGTTCAGCGCCAGATCGCGCCAGCCTTCCGGCTCGCCTTCGATGCCGTTATTCTTGTAGGCGTCAGCGGTGATGCGGCGGAATTCCCTGATCTCCTTGTCCCAGTCGGCGGTCGACCAGTCGGTGCCGTCGAAATGGCCGCAGCCATGGCTGGCGATCTCGTTTCCTTCCAGATGCGCCTGCCAGATATTGCCAAGGCGGGCGACGACTTCATCGCGGCTGAGCGCGAAGCCGACATTGGACGATCCCGCCCGCTTGCGTGGCGGCTGGTAATCCCGCCGGTTCTGCTTGGTCATCAGGAAGACGCAGGACAGGAAATAGGTGAAATGCGCGTTGTTTTTCTTCGCCAATTCGCGCGAGCGGGTCCACAGCGCATTGTCGTGCGCGCCATCGAAGGAGATCAGCACATATTGCGGCTTTGCGGGCGCCGGTTCCGCCTGCGCGGTGCAGGTGGAAAGAGCCAGGGCTGAAAGAAGAACAGGGCGGGGGGAAAGAAAGCGCATGGACCACTAAACGAGGGGGGGGGAGGAGGAAGGGTTCCGAAGAATTGTCACAAGAGCGGTTCCTATTTTTACTGAATCATCGGAACCGCTCTAACTATTTGTTTTGTCGCATTCTCCAACGCAAAACCGTTTCACGCTTTTGCTGGAAATGCTCTATTCCTTGAATAAGGCTATTGTCGGACCGAAATGCACTTTGTGACACGTGTTTCGGCTTATTTCACAGACGGGTCTTACATATGGCGACAATTCCGACTAAAAGCGCCAGAACATCTATTTCGTAAACCAGTTTCAAGAACGATGGCAGGTCCATGGCAGACGACAGTTTCATTCGCGAGGTAAACGAGGAACTCCGTTCGGAACGGGCAAAGCAGGTCTGGAAGAATTTCGGCCCGGTCGTGATTGGTGCTGCCGTTGCGATCGTTCTGGGAACGGCTGGCTGGGTCGGCTATCAGCACTGGACCGACAGCAAGGCTTCCGCTTCCGGCGACAAGTTTCTGGCCGCGCTCGATCTCGCCTCGGCAGGCAAGAACGATGAGGCGCTTGCTGCGCTCGACGATCTCGAAAAGACCGGCTACGGCTCCTATCCGGTGCTGGCGCGTCTTCGCGCCGCTTCGGTGATCGCCGACAAGGGCGATGCCGCCGGTGCCGTGAAGGCTTTCGATGACGTTGCCGCCGACAACGCAGTGCCCGCGCCGCTGCGCGATGTGGCGCGCTTGCGGGCAGGCTATCTGCTGGTCGACAGCGGTTCTTATGACGATGTGGCCAAGCGCGTGGAAACGCTGTCCGCCGACGGCAATCCGATGCGTTCAAGCGCGCGGGAAGCCCTGGGGCTGGCGGCATGGAAGGCCGAGCGTTTCGATGATGCGGTCAAGCTGTTCCAGCAGATTGCCAATGACAATCTTGCTCCGGCCAATACCCGCCAGCGTTCCAATACGATGCTCGATCTGATGCGCAGCGCGGGCGTCAAGGTGCCCGACGCGCAAAATACGTAATAAACAAGCGCATCCCGAAAAGTGTGAAGCGGTTTTCGGATAAGATGCGCGTCAGGATAAATAAATAGAGCGGTTCCACGTTTCGATCGAAATCGGAACCGCTCTGATTTCTGGAGTTATCTTCTCCCATGGGTTTCACAGTCGCCATCGTCGGGCGTCCCAATGTCGGCAAGTCCACGCTGTTCAATCGCCTCGTCGGCCGCAAGCTGGCGCTGGTCGATGACCTGCCGGGCGTCACGCGCGACCGGCGCATCCACGATGCCAAGCTTTACGATCTGAAATTTCAGGTCATCGACACAGCCGGTCTGGAAGAAGCTGCCAATGACAGTCTGGAAGCGCGCATGCGCGCCCAGACCGAGGCCGCCATTCAGGAAGCGGACGTGATCCTGTTCGTCATCGATGCCAAGGCCGGTATCACGCCGACCGACAGCACCTTTGCCGAAGTGGTGCGCCGTTCCGGCAAGCCGGTCGTGCTGGTGGCCAACAAGGCGGAAGCGCGCGGCGCGCAATCCGGCATGTATGACGCTTTCCAGCTTGGCCTTGGCGAACCATGCCCGATCTCTGCCGAGCACGGCCAGGGCATGCCCGACCTGCGCGACGCGATTGTCGAGCTTTTGGGCGAAGAGCGCGTCTTCGCCGACGAGAAGGAAGAGGAAGCCGCCGACGAGGTTTTCACACCGAAGGCTGTCGGCGAACTGATCGGCGACGACATCGAGGACCCGGACGAAGAAGAAATCCCAGCCTACGATGCCACCAAGCCGATGCGCATTGCCATTGTCGGACGCCCGAATGCTGGCAAGTCCACGATGATCAACACGATGCTCGGCGAAGACCGCCTGCTGACCGGACCGGAAGCAGGCATTACGCGTGACTCGATCTCGGTGGATTGGGAATGGCGGGGCCGCAAGATCAAGCTGTTTGACACGGCTGGCCTCCGCCGCAAGTCGCGCGTGCAGGAAAAGCTCGAAAAGCTGTCGGTCGCCGACGGCCTGCGTGCCATCCGGTTTGCGGAAGTCGTGATCATCGTGCTCGACGCGACGATCCCGTTCGAGAAGCAGGATTTGCAGATTGCCGATCTCATCATCCGTGAGGGCCGGGCGCCGATCATCGCATTCAACAAATGGGATTTGATCGAAGACCGCCAGATGGTCCTCGCCGATCTTTACGAAAAGACGGCCCGCCTGCTGCCGCAGGTGCGCGGGCTTCGCGCCGTGCCGATTTCCGGCGAGCGCGGACAGGGCATCGACAAGCTCATGGAGAATGTCGTCAAGACCCACGAAATCTGGAATCGCCGTATTTCAACCGGGCGTCTCAACCGCTGGCTGACGGGTGTCATCGCGCACCAGCCGCCACCGGCAGTTTCGGGTCGCCGCCTGAAGGTGAAATATATGACGCAGGTAAAGACCCGCCCGCCGGGCTTCGTCGTCTCCTGCTCGCGCCCCGATGCGATGCCGCAATCCTATGTGCGCTATCTCATCAACGGCCTGCGCGAAACTTTCGACATGCCGGGCGTGCCGATCAGGCTTTCCTTGCGCACCTCGGACAACCCGTTCGCAGGCCGTGCCAAAAAGAAGAAGTGACAAAAAGCCCGGAGCGATCCGGGCTTTTTCTGTTTCCAAAGGTGAGGCGCATCATGCTTTCGGCAGCACAAATTCGACACGCCGGTTTTGCGCCCGCCCGTCGGGATTGTCTTTGCCTTTGATTTCGTTGGGCGCGACAGGCTCGCTTTCGCCATGCCCCTCCGGTTTCAACCGCGCGGATTGAACGCCATTGCTGACGAGAAACCGGACCACGGCATCGGCGCGGTTTTTCGACAGTTTATCGTTGTAGCTGTCCGACCCTTTCGAATCCGTATGGCCGACAACGCGAACGGCAGAATCCGGCATGCTTTCCAATATTCTGGCAATATCGGTCAGTGTCGCCTTGGCTTTGCCCGTCAGTTTGGCACTGTCGAAATCGAACAAAATATCACTCGTCACGGAAAGGACGATGCTTTCGTCCGTTTCCCGCATGGTGATATTGCCGCTTTTTTCGACAATTTGTTGCGCAGCGCTGGACAGGCCCCGTGCTTTGCCATCGGTGCTGCCCGATGCTGCAACAAGATCGCGGATCTCCGGTACGAGATCACGGATATAGGCACTGTTGTCGGTGCTTGTGTCTTGCGCGGATGCGATGGATGGCAGGCAAAGCGCGGCGAGGCCGAGAACGATGCTGCCCAGGGTAAGACTGGTCATGGCTCGCCCCTATTCGGCGGGAATGGCAAAAGGCCCGAGCGGCTCGACCCCCTTAATATAGAGCGTCACCTTCTGGCCCTTCGGTGGCGCGGGAAAGACGCCGTGCCAGACGCCGACGACCTGGCCCGTGCCGAACAGGGAAACCGAAGCAGGCGCGAGCGGCTTGCCTTCGGAGTCCTTCAGCAGAAGATATTTTTTGTCGCCCGCGAGAAGATAATATTCATTCTCGTAATCTTTGTCCGACAGTTCTCTGTAAAGCGTCGTCGAAACACTCCCGCCTTCCTTGGCATTGATGAAACGGACCTTGACGGTCACCTTGTCGCCATCAGCCACGACACCGCTAACCTCTGCGGTGGCCTGACCGCTGCTGTGATAGCCGCTTGCTATGGGCTGTCCGGTTGTCGCCTGGGCATTGGCAATGTGAGGAAGCGTACTGGCCGAAAGCAGGGCAGCCGCAAGAACGGTACGGGATAGAAACGCCATGTTTATCGCTTTCATCTGTTGGGGGGCTTGGGAATAGCGAAACCGGATGGACAACATCTGGCATTGCCAAGGTGGTGAAAACAAATAAGCGGAGCAGTTCACGGATGTGACTGAAAGGTGAACTGCTCATGATGCGTTGCAGAAACCTAGCAGGCAGACGAAAGAGATCATGTAAACTTTCGAGACAGCCATTAATATTTGCGCGACCGGGAATTTTTCTCATTCGGGTGGCAATGATTGCAATCGTGATCGCAACCAGTGCTTAATTTCGCACTTTCGGGTTGAGCTTGGCTCTGGCGACTGCTAATCCGCCCGCTCCCCGATTTCCTCCAAAAAAGGTGCAGTAATGACGAAGGCTGACCAGAGCCCATTTGATGGCGTGACTTTGGGCATCGATTTCGGCACGACCAACACGGTTCTTTCCGTTGCCGCGCCGGATGGCACGACTGCCGTTCTGAGTGTGCCGAAGGATGGGGTTGATATTACCGGCTACCGTTCGGTTCTCTGCTTCTGGCAGGATCGCGAAACCGGGGAGCGCACCGTCGAAAGCGGGCCATGGGCGATGGACGTATTCGTCAATGCGCCGCACTCCACGCGCATGCTGCAATCGTTCAAGACATTCGCGGCCTCGAAATCCTTTACCGACACGCCGGTTTTCGGCAAGCGGTTCAAGTTCGAGGATATCCTGACCACTTTCCTCAACACGGTTGCCGCGCGGCTGGGTGACCGTCTGCCGCCAAAGGGCAATCGCGTGGTTATTGGCAGGCCCGTGATCTTTGCGGGCGCATCGCCTGATGAAGCGCTGGCCATGCAGCGCTATGAAAAGGCGTTTCGGGCGTTCGGCTTCACCGACATTCATTATGTTTATGAGCCGGTCGCCGCTGCCTATTTTTATGCGCAGGAACTGACAGCCGCATCCACTGTTCTGGTGGCCGACTTCGGCGGCGGCACCAGCGACTTTTCCATCGTGCGGTTCGACGTGGGCAGGCAAGGCTTGAGCTTCACGCCGCTCAGCCAGACGGGTGTCGGCATCGCGGGCGATACGTTCGATTACCGTATCATCGACAATGCCGTTTCGCCGCTGCTTGGAAAGGGGACTGAATATCAGTCCTTCGGCAAAAGGCTGACCGTGCCGAACCATTATTATGCAAATTTTGCGCGCTGGAATACGCTGTTCCTGATGAACTCACCGGCCACCATTCGCGATCTGGACGAACTGGCCCGGCAAGCGGTTGACCCGAAGCCGCTCGAACATTTCATCAACCTGATCGAAAACGATTACGGCTACGAAATTTACCGCGCCGTATCGGACCTCAAGGTGCGCCTTTCAACGCAGCGCATGTCGGAACTGCACTTCAAGGCCGACGATTTTGAAATCCGCACCGACATTACCCGCAATGATTTCGAAAACTGGATCGCGGAGGATGTGCGCCAGATCGAAAACTCGGTGCAGCAGGCGGTCGAGAAAGCAGCGCTGGAAACCTCGTCTATCGACCGGGTTTTCCTCACGGGCGGCACGTCTTTCGTGCCGGTCATCCGCACCGTGTTTGAAAGCCGCTTCCCCGATGCCGAGGTGACAAGCTCGAACCAGTTCGATTCCATTGCCAACGGCCTCGCATTGATTGGGCAGAGCGCGGATATCGAACGCTGGTCGGTCAAGAGTTAGTGCGGTTTCAACGATCCCGTTAAAGCAGGAACCGCTCGAAAGGCATTTGAAAGATCAGGGCAGGATTTCAATCGGCGTCCCGGTCGGAACTCTGGCCCATATGTGACGCATTTCCGCATCGGTGACGGCAATGCAGCCATCAGTCCAATCCCAGAGCCGGTGTGCGGATGCCAGCCAGCCCCAGCCATTCGGCAGGCCATGGATCATAATATTGCCGCCCGGTGCGTGACCGGCTGTCGCTGCGGCCTGCTTGTCGTTTTCGTTCGGATAGGAAATATGCAGGCTCAGATGCGCCATCGAACGCGGGTTGCGCCAGTCGATGACGTAACGCCCTTCCGGTGTCTTTTCATCGCCTTCGCGCTGCTTGTGCCCGCCATCGCCGTTGCTGCCGAGCGATATGCGATAGGTGCCGATTGTCCTGCCTTCGCGAAGCAGGAACATCTGACGACTGGCCTTTTCCACGCGGATCGCATCGGCCTGCTGGTCGGACGGTGCGGCAAGGGGAGGCTCGACGAGGCTGATCCGGGCCATGACCTTCGTATAGCCGAACAGGCCAATAGCGATGAGCGCTACGGCGAAAAGGATTTTCTTGGTCATGCCCCACACTTCGAATAGATCTGTATCCGGTCGCTTGTCACCAATAATTGGGGCCTTCACAAGGCAACTATGATCTGTGGAGCCGTCCCTCCCACTTAGCACTACAGTTGCATTCTTCGTGATGCCGGGCTGCAAAAAGCAATTTGTCTGCGTTCCGGTGCTCACGTACCTTTAAGTACGCTCCGCTCCGGTACTCGAAAATCACTCTTTTCGCCACGGCCTGACGAATTTGCAACTGTAGTGCTAGGAAGCGGTTGCCGTATCGGCAAAACAGGCGGCGATTTCCTTGTTGGCGCCGAGCTTTTCAGCCCATTTGACCAGATCGGGCATCTCGCTTCTTTCAGCCATCCCGCCCCAGACGTCCTTCAGTTTGGGTACCTTGCCGGAAAGGTCGAAAAAGAAATAGCCCGGATCAGCCACCGGGACATCCGCATAGGCGACCGCCCAGTTGCCATATTGCATGAAGCTCTCAATGTTGACGGAAGCCGGTTTGACTTTCTTGCCGAGGCTTTGCGCGATGAGAGACCTGTAGTCGGATTTCTGTTGCTTGGTCAGTGTCGTCGTCACGCCGTCACAGGCAGATTTGGCGAAGGCACTGCCTGTCGGAAGAGCCATCGCAACAGCAAGCAGAAGCGCCGCACGGGCAGGCGAAAAATATGTGTTCATTCTTTCCCTCAGAAAAATGTCCACTTCATTTAAGCAGCATAACCAATCCGTCGCCGATGCATAAGGGGATTTTGACAGGCGCATTGCCGATGCGGAACAGCGCCGATAAAGTCCGGTCGCTAAAATAGAAAGGAGTCGGCCTTTTCATGCCAAGTGATGCCAAAGCCGGGCGTTTCACCGACGGTCTTCGTCAGAACGCCGAACCATTCTGGTCGCAAGCCGTCGGCCATCGCCTTGTCCGCGAAATTTATGCGGGTACGGCCGCGCCCGATGTCATGACGCGCTATCTGGTGCAGGACCATCGGTTCATCGACTGCTTTTTATCACTGCTGGGCGGAACACTCGTCAATTGTGACCGGATGGAAGCCAAGCTGACTTTAGGCCGCTTCATCGGCATGATCAGCAGCGATGAAAACTCCTATTTCGAGCGCGCTTTTGCAAAACTTGCGGTCTCCGACGCCGAGCGTTTCGATGCGCCTGACGCGGCGCCAACTGCTGCATTCAAGGATCTGATGCTGGAGGCTGCGCGCTCCGGTTCCTATGCGGTCTGCCTGTCAGTGCTGACGGTCGCCGAATGGCTTTATCTCGACTGGGCTGAAAAAGCGCCGAAGCCTTCGCCTGACGATTTCATTTTTTCAGAATGGATCGTGCTGCACGACAATCCATATTTTGTGGAGTTCGTGGGCTTCCTGCGTTCGGAGCTGGACCGGGTCGGCCCGGCGGCGGAAGAACGATGCCGGCAGTTCTTCCGCCGCGCAGTAGAACTGGAAAAGGCATTCTTCGACGCCGCCTATGAGAGCCGCAACTAATCAGTTACTGGCGGCAGGGAAGGGGCAATTGCTGTCTCCTTCCTCGCATTTGAGGTATTTCTTGAGGTCGTTGATGCGCTGTTGCGTAAGGCCGGACAGGCAGATCGAATAGGCCATGCCCGAAATGCTGCCGCCGCCCGCTGTCTGCATGTCGCATTCGGCATCACGAAACGCGATCCAGGCGCGCTGCGACTGAACCAGCTTTTTCTTCAGGTCGGCATCGTCGGCGCGGCGCTGCAAGGTCTTGAACACCTTGTTCAGCTCGGCATCCGACTTCTTGTAGGCTTTGCCATAACATTCATTGAGTGCGGCTTGCGAACTGGCGTTCTGGCAGTCATCGGCCTGTGCCGTGGCAACGACCGCAAATGAACTCAACAGGGCGCCAAAAATCCCGATTTTCAACCCGCGCATAAAATTACCCCCAATGCAGTGATCACAATATCGCAGATAGAGCGGCTGTCGTGAAAGAAAAGATGGTATCTAGGACGAGGACTTGATCAAGTCTTCATCCTAATCCTAATCCTCAAAGCGGCTCGATCCCTCACGGTCGCGCTCATAGCCATGCATTGCGGGGAAAGACGGCAGCCAGCTTTCGCGGCGGATGGTCCACAGTTCATAGGTCGGCTTGAACTGATCTGGCGCATCGAGCGAGCCGAGATTGATTTCGATCTCATCGCCGCTGTGTCCGAAAACGGACGACCCGCAGCGCGGGCAAAAATGGCGTCCCGCATAGTCGCGGGTTTCACCCTCGACCGTAACCGCAGTTTCGGGAAATATCGCAGAGGCGTGAAACAGCGCGCCGTGATGCTTGCGGCAATCGAGGCAATGGCAGATGCCGACCCGGTAGGGCTGTCCCGCCGCTTCGAAGCGAACATTGCCGCACAGGCATCCGCCCAAGACCTTTTCCATGATGCACCTCCTCACCGTAGCTGCCCGGTATTCGCAAAGCAGGATTCGCTTAAACCCTGCATTAACCATATTCGTTCATGGTTAACGCGCTGCTGATAATGACTGTATTCGCCAGAGCTGCAAGCGCGTCCTCACCCATCGGACAAGGCTAATACTCCGTTATCGCCGCATCGGTTTAGTCAGTGTGAGTGGAGTGTGCGGTGCGTCTTGTATCTTTACGAGCGCTGTTTGGTCGAAGGAAGGCCGTTGTCGAGCCGGTGTGGCATTACCCTGTCACGGGCTATTGCCCGGAAGAGGGGCGCTATTACGCCGTCCGTGCAAAGCCGCGCCAGACAGTCCATAAGCCGCACCGTCTGGTGCCGCTGGTTCTGGCGGCCATGGCATATCTTTTCAACGCCAATACAATTGCCTTTCAGGACATGGCGAGCCTGGTGCCCTCGGCCGACATGGGAACGCACCGCTGGACCGCCTTTGTCGCCAAGGCGCCGGTCGGCTCCGTCCATCAGGCCGAAATGCCGTTCGTGGATGCAACGACCGTGACAGGCAGCATCGCCGCCAACGGCATCGAAGTACCGGGCATAGGCCGCGTTGCGCTCTCCGGCGGACGCAAGACGGCAAAACTCGGCACGGACGATCCGAACCCCGACGAAAACCGCATCAATCGTTCCGACAAGACGGGTCGCCTGGTCTCGGTGAAGCCGAAGGCCCCCGCCAAGGCCTTCACTGCCGGCAGCATGTTCGACAAGATCAGCATGATCACGCGTCCGCCGGAAAAGACGGACACGAAGATGGCTTTCTCCAGCAAGCTGGAAGGCAAGGAAATCGGCATCACCATGGCTTTCCATGCGGTGAAGCCGCCAAAGCCGCGTTCTGAAATGCCGACCCAGCTTGCCAAGCTCATTACCAATGACCAGCCGGATGTGCTGGCCCTTGGTTATGCGCCTGCAACGCCGGATTATGGCAAGACCTCGCCTTTCGAAAGCATTTTGAAGCCGCAGCCCGATGAAGGCCGCTTCGTGCCGCCGATCAGCGAACAGGATCATGAATGGGCGGCCACGCCCCTGCCGCCTTCCGCTTTCAGCTCGAGCGAACAGAAATGCCTTGCCGAAGCAGTCTATTATGAAGCGCGCGGCGAAACGGTGAAGGGACAGGTTGCGGTCGCCCAGGTTGTCCTCAACCGCGTGCGCAATCCCGCCTATCCGGGAACGATCTGCGGCGTCGTCTATCAGAATCGCGATTGGCTCAATGCCTGCCAGTTTTCCTTTGCCTGCGACGGCCAGAAGCACCGCGTCACCGAAATGCCGCAATGGCGCATGGCGCAGCAGGTGGCAAAGACGGTCTCGGCTGGCCAGATATGGTTGCCGGAAGTCGGTTCCGCCACCCACTACCACGCGACCTATGTTCGCCCGTTCTGGGCCCCGACCATGAAGAAGGTCACCAAGATCGGTCTTCACGTTTTCTACCGGACCTATGGCGGCGGGTGGAGCTGAGCGCCCATCGCCGGATCGGCGGGTCTCAACTCACGTTTTTGTTAGCGGACTAAACGGTCGAACAGGCGCATAAGATCGGCTTTCATCTCAAGCCGGGCATGGTGCAATCATCCAAAAACGATTCCGTTTTTTTAGCCAATAATGTGGCCAATCTGGTTCTTTGGTCGGAAAATGAGTCGCACCAATATCTAAGTAATTGAGATTACTTGATAAAAAACCTTCTGGACCAATGCCTGCACCGCCTTGACTAGCGGACGGCGTGTCAATATGTTGCGCGCAACTTGGAAATGGGATTGAAAACCTCGTATTTCTTGAAAAAAGGAGCTGCCAATGGCGCGCGGGACTGAACCCGGAAAGCCATCCGGTGCGATCAAGAATACGAAGAATGAACCCGGTTCCGGGGAACTGGATCAGCGTTTGAACCGCCTTGAGGCCGAGCTGGCCAAAAAGGGTGTGCTCAAGCAGCCAGTTTCCGAGGATGAGCGATCGGCGACGGCAAGTTCGGTCGCGCAGGCCATGAAGATCTCCAGCGAGTTCATCGCAGGGGTTCTGGTCGGTGCGCTGATAGGCTGGTTCATCGATCGTGTCGCCGGTACGTCGCCCTGGGGATTGATCGTATTTCTCCTTCTGGGCTTCGGTGCGGGCGTCCTCAACGTGCTTCGTTCCGCTGGATATGTTGCCGAACAGGGCGGCATCAAGTCTAGCGCGGAACAGAACGACAAGAAATAGGGCTTGACGGGCTTCACGGTAAAGTTCGTTCAAGTGTAAGTGAACAAACGGGCCTTCTGGTCCGAGACTGAAACGCCTTTGGGCAGCAAGCTTGCCTTCAGGCAGCAGAGTTGCCTTCGGGCAGGCCAAATTGCCTTCGGGCAGGGAAGACAGACGAGGTTAAGGTGGCGAACGATCCGATCCATCAGTTCCAGGTTTCCCGGTGGATTCCCATCGACGTAGGCGGTGTGGACCTTTCGTTCACGAATGTTTCGGCCTTCATGGTCGCAACCGTCGTGGTCGCATCGGGCTTTCTCTACCTGACGTCTTCGGGCCGCGGCCTGATCCCGACCCGTCTTCAGTCGGTGTCGGAAATGGCTTACGAATTCGTGGCCACCAGCCTGCGGGATTCCGCGGGATCGAAGGGTATGAAATTCTTCCCCTTCGTCTTCTCGCTGTTCATGTTCGTTCTGGTCGCAAACTTCCTCGGTCTTTTCCCGTATTTCTATACGGTTACCAGCCAGATCATCGTGACCTTCGCGCTTGCCGTTCTGGTCATCGGCACGGTCATCATCTACGGTTTCTTCAAGCACGGTCTCGGCTTCCTCAAGCTGTTCGTGCCGAGCGGCGTTCCTGGCATCATCGTGCCGCTGGTTGTCGCCATTGAAATCATTTCGTTCCTGTCGCGTCCGATCAGCCTGTCGGTTCGTCTCTTCGCGAACATGCTGGCCGGCCACATCACGCTCAAGGTTTTTGCGGGCTTCGTCGTCTCGCTGGCAGCCCTCGGCCCCATCGGCATCGGCGGCGCTGTCCTGCCGCTCATCATGACGGTCGCGATCACCGCACTCGAATTCCTCGTAGCCTTCCTGCAAGCCTACGTGTTTACCGTTCTCACCTGCATGTACATCAACGACGCAGTACATCCGGGACACTGAGTTCAAGCCGGCGGGCGACCGCCAGAACTGAAATCCGCGCTTATATTCAAATCCAGAAGGAGCTTAACATGGAAGCGGAAGCAGCAAAGTACATCGGCGCCGGTCTCGCCTGTTTCGGTATGGCCGGTACGGCTCTCGGCCTCGGCAATATCTTCGGCAACTACCTCTCCGGCGCTCTGCGCAACCCGTCCGCTGCTGACAGCCAGTTCGGCCGTCTGGTGTTCGGTTTCGCCGTTACGGAAGCTCTGGGCATCTTCTCGCTGCTCATCGCGCTTCTGCTCCTCTTCGCCGTCTAATCAACGGTCGCAAGAAACGGGCTGGCCGCGATCTGTATCTCGAATGCAGCGCGGCTGGCTTTTGCATATGACGTCTGAGTAAGGCGCGATCCTTTTCCATCTGGATCGGATTGTGCTGGATTAAAGGGGAAATCTGGATGTTCGTGTCCACGGCGTTTGCCCAAACCGCCACCGAATCGCAACCGGCACCTGCTGCTGGCGAGCACGGCGCAGCCGATGCTGTGCACACCGAGACCGGGGTCGCCAACGATGCCGGACACGGCAGCGGCGTATTCCCGCCGTTTGATTCCACCCATTATGCTTCGCAGCTTCTGTGGCTGGCGATCACGTTCGGGCTTTTCTATCTGTTCATGTCGCGCGTGGTCCTGCCGCGCATCGGCGGCGTGATCGAAACCCGTCGCGACCGCATCGCTCAGGATCTCGAGCAGGCAGCCCGCCTCAAGCAGGATGCCGACAACGCTATTGCTGCCTATGAGCAGGAACTGGCCCAGGCCCGCACCAAGGCTGCTTCGATTGCAGAAGCTGCACGCGAGAAGGGCAAGGGCGAAGCCGACGCGGAACGCGCTTCCGCCGAAGCAGCGCTGGAAGGCAAGCTCAAGGAAGCCGAAGAACGTATCGCCGCGATCAAGGCCAAGGCCATGAACGACGTCGGCAATATTGCCGAGGAAACCACTGCGCAGATCGTTGAACAGCTTCTGGGCACCAAGGCCGACAAGGCATCGGTAACAGCAGCCGTCAAGGCCGCCAACGCCTGAGGAGAGGACAATGGACGCTACATTCTGGGCACTGATTGGCCTCATCATCTTTCTGGCGATCCTCGCCTATCTGAAGGTTCCGGGCATGATCGGCCGGTCGCTCGACGAGCGCGCTGACCGTATCAAGAACGAACTGGAAGAAGCCCGCACGCTTCGCGAAGAAGCCCAGCAGCTGCTGGCTGAATATCATCGCAAGCGCAAGGAAGCCGAAAAGGAAGCAAGCGACATCGTTGCTTCCGCCGAGCGTGAAGCCAAGGCGCTTCTCGAAGACGCCAAGCGCGCGACGGAAGAATATGTTGCACGCCGCAACAAGCTTGCCGAGCAGAAGATCGCAACGGCTGAAGTCGATGCCATCAATGCGGTTCGCGCTTCGGCAGTCGACCTCGCAGTCGCCGCGGCTGGCAAGATCGTTGCTGAAAAGGTCGATGCGAAGGTCGCAGGCAACCTGTTCAAGGATGCTCTGGCGCAGGTCAAGTCGAACCTGAACTGATCACGGCTCGCATAGTTTTCAGAAAAACGCCGCCTCGCAAGGGCGGCGTTTTTGTTTTACGTGCGGAAGTGTTTTTAAAACCGCTCTGGTCCGGGACCAGTTTTCATTCCGCCCAGGCTGCGGAACAGCGGGCGGTACTCTTCCAGGGCGAGATCATCCAATGCTTCCGCTTCCTGCGGTGTGAACCATCGCAGCTCCGTGTGCTCGCGGTCGCGAATGGCAGGCTGACCGTCCCATGCGGTGGAGGTATAGAGATGGAATGACGCTGTCGGATTTACGATCTCTATATAGTCGTGAGAAAAGAAAACGAACGCAGCGTCAGTCCAAGTTCTTCCTTGATTTCACGCCGGAGCGCGCTTTCGAAACTCTCACCTGCTTCCACGTGACCGCCCGGAAAACTCCACCGGTTCGGATAGGCGCGGCGATCAGGGCTGCGGCGTCCGAGTAGGACGCCTTCGGGCCCGATGAGAACTGCGTTGACGATATCCGGCATAAGGGGCTCCCATGGTCCGGAATTAAAATCAGTGTTCGTTATCGGTCAGTTGCGCAAGCGGCAGCTCTCCCTGTGACTTGACCGTCTGAATAGCGAAATTGCTTCGAATGTCGATGACGCCGGGAAGACGCAGCAGCGTGCCGGACAAGAACCGCTCGTAGGCGGCGAGATCGGCCACCACGACATGCAACAGAAAATCGGATTCCCCGGATACGAGATGACAGGAGAACACTTCAGGCAGAGTTTGCACCGAAGTGCGGAACGCCGTTGCTGTTTCCTCGTGATGACGCTCCACCCGGATGCCGACGAAGACCGTCAGCCCAAGCCCAACCGCATTGCGATCCAGGGCTGCGTGATAGCCCCGAATGACGCCCGCCTTCTCGAGCATCTTGACGCGGCGCAGGCAGGGAGAGGGCGAAAGACCGACTTTTTCTGCCAGCTGGACATTGGAAAGCCGGGCATCTTCCTGAAGTGCAGTCAGTATCTTGTGGTCGATGGCGTCGAGTTTGATTTTTGGCATGATCTCGCAACTTCAGTTGATTCATTGGCTGATTATACCAAAACCGGAAGACATTGCGCCACAAATCGCAAGGACATGCGCTTCTGTTCGCGGATATTCTCGAACGTGCAACTGTTTCGCAGTCGGTTTTAGGAACTTTCGCGCCGCGGTTAGCTTGGCATGATTTCTACAGGCGATAGCAATGAGCGAGATGTGGTTATACGCGGGGGCATTGGCTGCCGCTTTTCTTATTCCGGGACCGGATATGATCCTGTTGCTCCAGACCGGGGCAGCGCGGGGCAGGGGCCATGCACTGGCAGTTGCGGCTGGCCTTGCAATCGCGCGCACCTGCCATGTGGCTCTTGCTGCACTCGGTCTGGCGGCGCTTCTGCATGCCTTTCCCGTCGCGTTTCAGTGCGTGCGGATCGCAAGTGCTGGGTATCTGGTCTGGCTTGCTATCGGGATTCTGCGCCATCCCCTGCCGACAGTGGACGCGGTTGGCGGCCTGTGTGAACGGCGGTCCTATCTGGCTTCGGCCCGCAAGGGGCTTCTCACCAATTTGCTCAACCCGAAAGCGCTGCTTTTCTGTTCCGTCCTGCTGCCGCAGTTCGTTCACCCCGCAAATGGCAGCATCGCGCTGCAATTTGCGGTTCTTGGCGGCATCATGACGACGGTCGGCTTGTTGTTCGACACGCTCTATGCCTTTACGGGCTCCTCGCTCGGAACCCTGTTCAAACGTTATCCCGCCATACAGTCGGTCCAGCGCTGGGGTTTTGCAGCGCTGCTGTTCGGCTTTGCTGCCAAGCTGGCGACGGTTTAAACGCCGAAGCGATCCTTGATGGGGGCGAAAGTGTAACGGTGGATGCCGGGTACGGGACCAGCAGTCTCGATGGCGGCGCGGTGCCTTTCGGTGGCATAGCCCGCATGAATTTCCAACCCGTAGGGTGGATGCGCCGCACCGGCCCTGATCATCATGCGGTCCCGCGTGACCTTGGCGACGATGGAAGCCGCGGCGATCGAAATGGAGCGCTGATCCCCTTTGACGAGAGCAGAACCCGGGCAGAGAAGTCCCGGCGGAACATCGCGGCCATCGATCAGCGCGTGGCAGGGCCGCAGCGTCAGGCCGATGGATGCGCGCCGCATCGCTTCAAGCGCTGCCTTCCGGATATCGCTTCCGTCGATGCTGCGTGCGCTGAGGCTTGCAACCGAAACCGTTATGGCCTTCGCCAGAATGACGTCGTAGAGCGCCTCGCGTTTTGCAGCCGTAAGCCGCTTGGAATCGTCCAGCCCGTCCGGGAGATTGTCGATATCGAGCACGACGGCAGCGGCAACCACCGGGCCAGCCAGGGGGCCGCGTCCGGCCTCATCTATGCCGACGATATGTTTCAATCCACGTGCAAGCAACCTTTTCTCTTCCGAGAAGTCAGGCGCGATCGGGATATCAAAGAGGAGCGGAGAATCAGAAGCCGAGCGTTTCATTTGGCGGCAATGCTCGCATTGCTTCCGATTCTCCGCAAGGGCCCTGCTCGAGGATGGTGGCGTGAAAGCAGGCAGCCCCTCCGTCTGAAGGACAATCAGACGGAAATTCAACAGGCAACTGGCAGGCTGTGCAGGATTGGAACCGCTCCAACTATTTGTTTCATCGCATCATCCAACGCAAAACCGGCGCACACTTTTGCTGAAAATGCTCTAGAACAGCGAAAGCTGCTTGCCTCCCTTTTCGACCGGCTCGAACAGATCGGTACGTAATTGAAGGCGGCGTGCATTGAAGCCGAGCTTGCGCGCGGTTATTTCGAAACGGCGACCGATCTGCCATGCATAGGGGCCAGTGCCGCGCATGCGCTTGCCCCATTCGGCATCGTAATCCTTGCCGTCCCGCATGGAACGCACCAGCGACATGACGTGCCGGTAGCGATCCGGATAATTGCGCAGCAGCCAGTCCTTGAACAAGGGCGCGACTTCCAGCGGCAGGCGCAGCAGGACATAGCCGGCCTCGCGCGCGCCTTGCGCATAGGCGGCATCCAGAATGCGCTCGATCTCGTGATCGTTGATGCCGGGAATGACCGGCCCCATCATGACGGAGGCTGGAATGCCCGCATCGGCGAGTTTGCGGATGGCCTGAAGGCGCAGTGTCGGCGTCGAGGCGCGCGGTTCCATCGTGCGCGACAGATGAGCATCGAGCGTGGTGACCGACAAGGCGACCTTGGCCAGCCCTTTCTCCGCCATGCGGCTCAAAATATCGATGTCGCGCACGACGAGCGCGGATTTTGTCACGATGCCGACCGGATGATTGGCCGCCTCCAGCACTTCGAGAATTTCGCGCATGATGCGCCATTTCTTCTCGACCGGCTGATAGGGATCGGTATTGGTGCCGATGGCGATTGTCTTCGGTTGATAGCTGGGCTTGGCCAGCTCGCGCTCCAGAAGACGTGGGGCATCCGGCTTGGCAAACAGGCGGGATTCGAAATCGAGACCGGCAGAAAGCCCCATGTAACTATGCGTCGGCCGGGCAAAGCAATAGATGCAGCCATGCTCGCAGCCGCGATAGGGATTGATCGAGCGATCGAAACTGATGTCGGGTGAATCATTGCGGGTGATGATCGTCCGCGGCTTTTCGATCTGCACATCGGTCTTGAACGGCGGCAATTCCTCAAGCGTGGTCCAGCCGTCGTCGAAGTCGTGGCGCGTGGTCGGCTCGAAACGCCCGGTCGGATTAATGCCCGCGCCGCGCCCACGCCGCCGGGCGTGATCGATGCGCAAGCCGGCCTCGCCGATCACCGCATTGGCGTGATCCGCGCGCCCGCTACCGAAGGCAGCCCTGTCGGCCTGCTTGATGATATCTGCCTGCTGGATCACTTCCATCTTCGTCTCCCTGAATGGAAACATCTGGCCTTGTACAATCACGGCGACAGCGAACCCTGTCAGGTCCGGCAACTCTTCCGTTGCGCGTGCTGTGCCGCCATGCGACTCTGTTCTGATGAATCTATTCCTATAATAAGAATTAGAACAAAGCAAGAACATAAAAGTGTCGGCTTTCCGGTCACACGTTCTTGATATATGAAGCGCTCATGTTATCCGTCGTCATCGAGACCCTGAATTCTGAACGAGCGCTGGCTCACACGCTTTCGGCACTGGTGCCGGCTGTTGTGGAAGGTTTGTTGCGTCGCGTGACGGTTATCGACAGGGGATCGTCGGATGAAACCGCTCTGGTCGCGCTGGGGGCGGGCTGTGCGTTTCATTCCGAAATGGACATTGAGGCGGCGCTCGATGAAATCCGCACGCCATGGGCGCTGCTGCTGAGGCCCGGCGCTATCCCGCAGGAAGGCTGGGAGGAGGCGCTGCGTCGCCATATGGAAAATGGCGGCGGGGCCGCGCGCTTTTCATTGCCGGAAGATAGCGGTTTGGGGACGGTCCGCAAAATCTTCGGCCACAAGACGACGCTCGATGCCGGACTTCTGGTGCGCCTCGATGTGGTAAAGCCGCTTCTGCTTGATGGCGTGGCGTTCGATCAGCTTCCGCAGCGTTTGAAGCCCATCCGGCTCAAGCATTCCATCCTGCCGCCCGACGAAGACTGAACAAGCAAAAGGCGAAGCCAGAAGCTCCGCCTTTTTCAACCGACATGTGGGTTTTCAGGACGGGACGCTTTGGGTCGCGATTACGAACCAATCGGGTCTTTCGGCTGAGAGATGTCCAGCGGCCCGTTCGGTGGCAGCAATGTCCTCGTAGATCGCATAGCAGGTGGCGCCTGATCCCGACATTTGTGCGTAAAGCGATCCGCTCTCGCGAAGCAGGTCGAGCTTGGCGCCGATCCGCGGTGCAAGTTTCAATGCCGGGGACAGGAGATCATTTCGGGTTGTTTGCAGATAAGCGCAAAGAGAGCCGATATCCGGGTGCGAGGCAAGTGCCAGCGCTGGATGATCGCGCTTTTCAAGCGCGCGAAAAACATCTGGGGTTGCAACGGCAGTCCCGTCATTGACGAGCAGCATGGGCAAGGCGGGGAAGCCGCTGACCGGGGTTAGCTCTTCACCGATTCCGCGGGCGGCAAGCGGCGTCCCCTTCAATGCGCCATGCAGACACATGGGCAGGTCCGCGCCGAGGCCGAGCCCGATTGAGGCAAGCCGATCGAAACCGAGACCGAGCCTCCACAACTCATCGAGTGCGAGCAGGGTTGCGGCTGCGTCGCTCGATCCGCCGCCGATGCCTGAAGCAATCGGAAGGTTCTTTTCCAGATGGATCGCGACAGGCGGCGAAATCCGCTGTGTCTCGCCGCGCAGCGCCTCGCGGGCCTTGAGAATCAGATTGCCGCCGTCGAGCGGTATGCCCTTTGCGAAAGGACCGCTGACCGTAAAGCTGTCCTCTTCCGCAATTTCGACCCGAATAATATCGCCATAGCGCGCAAAGACCACCAGCATGTCGAGCAGATGATAGCCATCGTCACGACGCCCCGTCACATGCAGCGCGAGATTGATCTTGGCGGGAGCCAGACGCGTCACCGCACGCGGAGAACCGGCATCGGCATGTGTTTCGGTTTTCGGGAACATGTTCATTTCTGCTGGTGGACCTGAACACGAGTGACGGCGATCGCACCGCTTCGCCGGCAATTGTTCGTGACGGAAAGGTCAGTCCTTCTTGACGTAATATTCGCCGGTCTTGGGGTCCTGCACCAATGTGCCGTGAGCCCGGTTCTGCGCTTCCTTTTCCGCCTGACGCACGCGCTGCGACACGCGCGCGGCTTCACGCTTGAACGAGCGGTAGCCGTACCAGGCGGCGGCGATGATCAGCAGCAGAAATATGAGCTGGGGCATGGCCTCAATTCCTTAAGGTTGCGCATCGGATTGCCGGATCGCGAAGGCCGAAACGCCGTATATTCATGGAGGGGCGGGAAGCGGCCCGCCCCGCTTTTTGACACCATATCATGGTGAAACGAAGGAATTCAAAGCATTGGTGGGAAAATCGGCGGTGTTTTTCGCCGAAGCATTATTTTTCCCAATATTCTTTAAAGCCCGTAACGTGCCCAAAGCGCTTTTTCCTCTGCTACCGAAAGCAGGCCGTCGCCCAGATGCGCGGCGATGGAAGCCGGTTCAAGATTGCCAAGCGCCATATCCACGCCGGGAACCTTGCGTCCCAAAAGGCCGCGCTTCTGTTCAACCAGCTTCAGCTTGACCTTGTCGCCATAGGTTTTGCGCAGGAAGCTGCGCATGTCGCCAAGCCCGTCGATCAGGCCAAGCTGTTGCGCCTTGATGCCGGTCCAGAACAGCCCGGTAAACAGGTCTTTGTCGTCTGCAAGCTTGGTTCCGCGCCGTTCCTTCACCATGTCGATGAAGGTTTCGTGGATTTCGAGTTGCAGCGATTTCAGCCGTTCGATGTCAGCCTTCTTTTCTGGCTGGAACGGATCGAGCGTCACCTTGTTGGAGCCAGCCGTATAGACCCGGCGCTCAACGCCGATCTTCTTCAACAGTTCAGGGAAACCGAACGAGGCCGACACCACGCCGATAGAGCCAACGATGGACGATGGATCGGCGATGATCTCATCCCCCGCCAGCGCGATCATGTATCCGCCCGAGGCGGCGACGTCTTCGACGAAGATGAAGACCTTTTTCTGATGTTCAGCGGCAAGATCGCGGATGCGCCTGTAGATCAGCCGGGATTGTACGGGTGACCCGCCGGGCGAGTTGAGCGAAATGGCAACGGCAGGCGCTTCCTTGTCGGTGAACGCCTTTTCAAGAACCGCTGCCGCCGACGCCAGTGAGAGCATCGGCCGGAAGGCAGAGCCGCCGGACATGATCGCGCCATGCAGTCGCACGACTGGTATCTCGATCGAAACCGGGCGGAAGCGGCGTGGAACAAGACGCGTCAATAAACCGGGCAAGGCAAACTCCTGAACTGAAATCTCTCAGCCGCAATGTAGGGAGCAATATGGGAAACACAAAGAAAACCGCCCGGAAATTTGTTTCCGGGCGGCGGTATTTGTTTCGTCAGGCGTTTTTCGGCTTCGTGACCAGCCGCAGCAGAATATAGCCGCAAATCGCCGACAGGCCTGAACCGGCGAGCACGCCGATCTTGGTTTCGGCCTGCATGAGTTCGGACGGGAAGGAGAGGAGGCCGATGAAGATGCTCATCGTGAAGCCGATCCCGCACAGGACCGCTACGCCGTAAAGCTGCACCCATGTCGCGCCGAGCGGCTTTTGGGCAAGGCCCGTCTTGATGGCGAGCCAGGCTGCGCCGAAAACACCAAGCTGCTTGCCGATGAAGAGGCCGAGCATGATGCCAAGCGTGAGTGTGTCCCGCATTACCGAGGCGTCGAGACCTGCGAACGATATGCCCGCATTGGCGAAGCCGAAAACAGGCACGATGAAGAATGCGACGGGCTTGGCCAGCGCATGTTCCAGCACATGCAGAGGCGAGGTCATATCGTCGGGCTTGCCGGGCGCGGGTTTCAGCGGAATCATCAGCGCCGTCACCACGCCTGCGACCGTTGCATGAACGCCGGAATTCAGCACGAAGAACCACAGTGCTGCCCCGCCGACCAGATAAGGCAGCAGCTTCATCACGCCCATGCGGTTCATGGCGAACAGAACCAGGGCGGCGGCGAAAGCCGCGCCAAGATAGGGCAGGGAGATTTCAGCCGTGTAGAAAATGGCGATAATCACGACCGCCGCAAGATCGTCCAGAATGGCGAGCGTCGCCAGAAACACCTTGAGGCTGGAGGGGACCCGCGATCCCAGCAGCGACAGCACGCCAAGCGCAAAGGCGATGTCGGTTGCGGAGGGCACGGCCCAGCCGCGCACCTTGGCGGGATCGTGCCAGTTGAGCGCGGTAAAGATGATGGCTGGCAGGATGACGCCGCCAGCGGCGGCAATGCCGGGCAACATGCGGTTTGGCCAGCTTGCCAGCTGTCCGTCGAGAAACTCGCGTTTGATTTCCAGGCCCACGAGCAGGAAGAACACCGCCATCAAGGCGTCGTTGATCCAGTGAGAAAGGCTGAGCGGTCCGATATAGAGGTGCAACGCTTCGAAATAGACGTGCGAGAACGGAGAGTTCGCCACAATGAGCGCGAGTGCTGCCGCCGCCATGAGGCTTATGCCGCCTGCGGATTCGCTATCGAGGAAGCGCCGCATGATCGATACGGGGCGGCTATTGTCTGGGCTGTGGTTCATGGGTTCCCGTTGCCTGTTCTTATCTGTTTGTTGTCTGCGCGTTTTCGGAAAAGGGCGGCGGGGAGCCGCAGAACGAAAATTGCGGTTTAGGAATATTGGCTCGAATATAGGGTTTCAATCAAAATCACCTGCCTTGATTGAAATAGGCAAGTTCTGGGTCGTTGGAACTTATGAAATGCTGCCGTGTTATCCGATCCGGGAGGAGACCGCGATGGCGCTCACAGCAATTTTTGCCCAGCTCACCTGTTCCGATCTTGAACGCAGCACGGAATGGTTTGCGACGATCTTCGACCGCAACCCCGATGCACGGCCGATGGACGGGCTGGCGGAATGGCATCATGGGCCAAGCGCGGGGTTCCAGCTTTATCTGAACCCGGCCGATGCGGGGCATGGTACGCTGACGCTGATCGTCGGCGATGTGCGGGCCGAACATGCGCGGCTTTCATTCGATGGGATTCGCCCCGGAAATATCGAAGCCGCCGACTATATGATGATTCTGAAATTGCGCGACCCCGACCGCAATCTGGTCGTGCTGGCCCAGCCGAGAAGTCAGAGCGCATCCCGAAAAGTGTGAAACGCTTGCTCTAAATGAGGGCATCAAGCCCGTTATTGATGCCGTCGGCGCGCGGCGTGAAACCATGCCCCTCGCCGCCATGGAGAATGAGCGCCGGCATCAGGGAAAGACCCGCGCGGCTCCCGCGTGTGCCTGTCGCGACGATGCGGATTGCCGCCGCGTCTGGCCGTGGCTGGACGGGGACGATCTTCACGCCGCCAAACCGTCCTGAAAGTGCTTCGAGAATGGCAGAAATGGAACCGGGGCGGGCGATGATGGCAATGCCGCCGCCGGGTTTCACGATGGCTGCCGCGGTGCGCACCCATTGGTCGAACATGCCTTCGGGCATGACATGCGCTTCCGCCTTCAATGGATCGGGGGTGCTGCGATCCCGCGCTTCGTTGAAGGGCGGGTTCATGATGGCGAAATCGAAGCTGTTGTCGGCAAGTCCGGCGGCGATGCGCGCCTTGCCTTTGAGCGATACGTCGGCTTCGATCACGCTGATGCGCCCTGCCAGAGCGGCATTCAGTGGATGGTTGATGCTCTTGCGGGCAAAACCGGCCATGAAACCGGAACGCTCGACGAGGGTGATCGCGGCTCCGGGGCAGCGGGAGGCGACGGCAAGCCCGGCAGCGCCCGCACCGCTGCCAAGATCGGCCACGCGCCCGGCGAAA
This sequence comes from Ochrobactrum sp. PL_is483, assembly GCF_055816855.1. Taxonomy (NCBI): domain Bacteria; kingdom Pseudomonadati; phylum Pseudomonadota; class Alphaproteobacteria; order Hyphomicrobiales; family Brucellaceae; genus Ochrobactrum; species Ochrobactrum sp. PL_is483. Next base: position 153,645 of record NZ_JBVPGS010000030.1, on the reverse strand, counting down.
CCGTTTGGAACAGCGCTTGCCAGAATCATCGCATCCACGCCGGAGCGATGGCCTTTCAATGCGGGCTGGACGAGATGAAATGCCCCACGATGAAACACATCCAGCGTTTCTGCGGCCTCATTTTCAGTTTCCGAACCTGTTTCCGAATTCATTGATCGCGCAGTTCGTGTTCCATCTCGGCATCAATCAGAATTTGCCGCGCTTCCTCAAGCTGCTCCTCGCTGACCAGAAGCCGGCGCGGTAGCACGCCCAAAGAGCCTTCGATGATGCTCATATTCGTGTCGGCAATGAAATAAGCGATCCCGGCCTCTTTCATCAAGGCCTCGGCAAAGGACAGCAGAACGGAATCATTCGTGCGCATAAGTTCGATCATTTGAACAGTTTGTAGCGAATGCACCGCATTGACAACAGCTTCCTTCAATGGTGAACAGGCGTTGGAATAGTAACGCTTTGAGGGCGCTTTGGGGGCAGTTGCGTCTTGAGCAATCCGGGCAGCTTTAATAGTGTGGCCGGGCAGCTAGGAGAAATGGCATTGGGTGTGGTTCTGAATCTGGACGGTAAAAAGAAACAGGAAGGATCGGTTCAGCCGCTTGTCGATCTGACAAAGGCCGATATGGCGCGGGTGAACCAGATGATCCTTTCCCGCGCCGGATCCGATGTCGAAATGATACCGGAAGTCGCCAATCATCTGATTTCCTCGGGCGGCAAGCGCCTGCGCCCCATGATGACGCTCGCGGCAGCGCGCATGTTCGGCTACGAGGGCGACGGCCATGTGCGTCTCGCGACGGCCGTGGAATTCATGCACACCGCCACGCTTCTGCACGATGATGTGGTCGATGAAAGCGATTTGCGCCGCGGCAAAAGCACGGCGCGCATGATTTGGGGCAATCAGGCGAGCGTTCTCGTCGGCGATTTCCTGCTGGGGCAGGCCTTCAAGATGATGGTCGATGTCGGTTCGCTTGATGCGCTCGACGTTCTGGCAACCTCGGCTTCGGTGATTGCCGAAGGCGAAGTGATGCAGCTTGCCGCCGCCAAGAACATGGAAACCACCGAAGACGAATATCTGGCGGTCATCAAGGCCAAGACTGCGGCGCTGTTCTCGGCGGCGGGTGAAGTTGGCCCCATCATCGCAGGCGCGCGGGAGGCGGATCGCGCAGCCTTGCGCGACTACGGACTTAATCTCGGCCTTGCCTTCCAGCTTGTCGATGATGCGCTGGATTATGGCGGCTCGGCGGTCGATCTGGGCAAGAATACCGGCGACGATTTCCGCGAAGGCAAGATCACTCTTCCGGTGATTCTCAGCTATCGCCGCGGCACCGACGACGAGCGCGCTTTCTGGAAGAACGCGATCGAAGACGGCGCCAGTGACGACGCCTCGCTCGAAAAAGCCATCGGCCTGATGACGAAGCACGGCGCGATTGCCGACACAGTGCAGCGCGCGCGGCATTTCGGCGAAATTGCCCGCGATGCTCTGGCGCCCCTGAAAGCAACGCCCCAGAAGGATGCGCTGATCGAAGTCATTGATTTCTGCATCAGCCGCGTGAACTGACCGGCAGTTATTGCGACACTCCGGCCAGCGCCGATACTCAGGAAAAGCATTCTCACGGATGCTTTTCTTGCCCCGCCATCCCAAAAAGGCCATGCTTGGGGTGCCTTTTCCGGCAAAGAGACAGCCTGTACGGCTCTTGAGGGTTTACTTGCCGGTATCTGTCACAGGGATTTGAGAAGAGGATAGGGCTTTATGCGGCAAGGATCGAAATACCGCCCGCTTTATGGTTTGCTGCTCTCGCTTCTGGCGGGAATAGCGATCCCGACAAGCGGTGCTTTGGCCAAGGCGACAACCGATCCCGTACCGCCTCCTGTCCGCGCCGGGTCGTTCGCCGGGGCCTATCTTGCCGGACGTACTGCCGAATCCGATAATAATCTCGCCGCCGCCGTCGATTTTTATCGGCAGGCCATGGCATTCGATCCGAATAATGCGCAGATCAAACAGGATTTGCTGCTGGTTCTGCTGACGGAAGGCCGTTTCAAGGACGCCCTGCCGCTGGCGGAAGAATTGAAGAACATCCCGGACATCGAGCGTTTTTCGCGGGTGGCGCTGGCCATCGACGCCATGAACCGCAAGCAATATCGCAAGGTCGGGCCGCTTCTGATGCTGTCGATGCAATCCGATATGGATCGCCTTGCGACCGGCTTCATGAATGCATGGGTGAAGGTCGGGCAGGGCAATCCCAAACAGGCGCTCGCCGACATTCAGAAGATGCAGGGGCCGGAATGGTACGGCTTGTTCCGCACTTATAATTCCGCGCTGATTGCCGATCTTGCCGGTCAAAAGCAGGAAGCGCGTGATTTCTACCAGCAGGCCGTCGATGACAGGCCGGGCGGAAGCGCTGCACCTGACACATATGAACGCATCGTGATGGCCTATGCCTCCTTCAAGCTCCGTCAGGGCGACAAGGAAGGCGCGATCAAGACGCTGAAAGATGCCGAGGAACTTCTCAACGGTCGCATGACGATCACCGAAATGCGCGAAAAGATCGAGGCAGGCGAAAAATATGGCCGCCTGATCAAGACCGCTCAGGAAGGTGCCGCCGAAGCGCTCTATACGCTTGGCACCGCGATCAATCGCAGCGGCGCGGAAGCTTTTGCAAAGCTATATCTGCAGATGTCGCTGCCGCTGCGCCCCGACAATGATGCGACGCTTTATCAGCTGGGTGATATTTCCGCGAAATTGCGTCAGCCGGAAAAGGCCATCGAATATTACGGCCGCGTGCCGGAGAAATCGCCTTACCGCCGCGATGCCGAAATGCAGCGAGCGCTCAATCTGGCCGAAAACAGCCAGTCGGCGGAAGCCATCAAGCAGCTCAAAATTCTTCTCGACCGCGACAAGACGGACATGCGCACCTATCTGGCGCTCGGCGGCGTCTATGCGCAGGACAAGAATTTCGCCGATGCGGCGAAGATCTACGATGCTGCTGTCGAGCAAATAAAGACGCCGGAGCGCAAGGACTGGCCGGTCTTTTATCAACGCGGCATTGCCTATGAACGCCTGAAGGAGTGGGACAAGGCAGAACCCAATTTCCGCAAGGCGCTGGAGCTTTATCCCGACCAGCCGCAGGTGCTGAACTATCTTGGTTATTCCTGGGTGGACCGCGGCGAGAATCTCGATGAAGCGCTGGGCATGATCAAGAAGGCGGTCGAACTGCGCCCGCAGGACGGTTATATCGTCGACTCGCTTGGCTGGGCCTATTACATGCTTGGCCGCTATCCGGAAGCGGTGATCGAACTGGAAAAGGCGGTCAAGCTTCGTCCGGAAGACCCGACGATCAACGACCATATGGGCGATGCCTATTGGCGCGTCGGTCGTCTTCTCGAAGCGACGTTCCAGTGGAACCACGCCATTGCAGGCAAGCCGGAGCCTGAAGAGCTGACCAAGATCGAGGAAAAGCTCAAGAAAGGCTTGCCGGATATTCCGGGGAAATCTTCCGCCGATGCGGCAAAGCCTGTTGAGCAAAAGCCGGACGCACCTGCTCCATCGCCTGCGCCTGCCGGACCTTCCGGCACGGCTCCTGAAAAGCCGGCAACGGATTAACTGCTTCGGGCTGCCGGTTTCAGGGTGGTGTGACACCGAAACCGGCAGCCTGTGCTTGACCCTGCCGTGCTGACAAATTAGACCGGGCCATCATTTCAATTACGAGGCCCGACCCCGTGTCCAGTACGTTGCCAGCACATATGCATCCCACCCGTTCCTTTCAGGGTTTGATCCTGACGCTCCATAACTATTGGGCTGAGCGAGGTTGCGCCATCCTGCAACCCTACGACATGGAAGTGGGCGCGGGTACGTTGCACCCGGCGACGACGTTGCGTGCGCTCGGACCGCGCCCGTGGAATGTTGCCTATGTGCAGCCGTCGCGCCGCCCGAAGGATGGCCGCTACGGCGAAAATCCGAACCGTCTCCAGCACTATTACCAGTATCAGGTTCTTCTGAAGCCAAGCCCGCCCAATTTGCAGGAACTCTATCTCGGTTCGCTGAAGGCCATCGGCATCGACATGAACCTCCACGACGTGCGCTTTGTCGAGGACGACTGGGAAAACCCGACGACGGGTTCGTGGGGCCTCGGCTGGGAATGCTGGTGCGACGGCATGGAAGTGTCGCAGTTCACTTACTTTCAGCAGGTCTGCGGCATCGAATGCTCACCGGTTTCGGGCGAACTGACCTATGGTCTGGAACGCCTCGCCATGTATGTGCAGGGCGTGGACAATGTCTACGACCTCAACTTCAATGGTCTCGAAGGCGACGAGAAGGTCACCTATGGCGACGTGTTCCTGCAAGCCGAGCAGGAATATTCCCGCTACAATTTCGAGATGGCCAATACCGAAATGCTGCATCAGCACTTCATCGATGCGGAGCGCGAATGCGAGGCCGTTCTGAAAGCTGGCAGTACTGGTGAAAATTCTCTCCATAAATGCGTTTTCCCGGCCTACGACCAATGCATCAAGGCGTCTCACGTCTTCAACCTGATGGATGCGCGCGGCGTGATCTCGGTTACCGAGCGCCAGAGCTACATCCTGCGTGTGCGCAATCTTGCGCGCCAGTGCGGCGAAGCGTTCCTGTTGACGGACGCCGGTGGTTTCAATTTCAAGCGTGAGGGCGAGTGATATGCCTGATTTGTTGCTCGAACTCTTTTCCGAGGAAATTCCAGCCCGCATGCAGCGCAAGGCCGCAGGCGATCTGAAAAAGATGATCACCGATGGTCTGGTCGATGCTGGCCTGACCTATGAAGCCGCAACCGCGTACTGGACGCCGCGCCGTCTGGCGCTCGACATTCGCGGTCTCACCGTGCGTTCCAAGGACGTGCATGAGGATATCAAGGGCCCGTCGATCACAGCCCCGGAACAGGCAATTCAGGGCTTTCTGCGCAAGGCAGGCCTGACGGATGTCTCGCAGGCGCATGTGCACTCCGATCCGAAGAAGGGTGATTTCTACGTCGCCCATCTGACGAAGCCCGGCCGCGCGGCGGAAGAAATCATCGCCGAACTGGTGCCGCAGACGATCCGCAACTTCCCATGGCCGAAATCCATGCGCTGGGGTGCGGCTTCTGCCAAGCCCGGTTCGCTCCGTTGGGTGCGCCCGCTGCAATCGATCCTCTGCACCTTCGGCCCTGAAACCGAGGAAACGCAGATCATCGATTTTGATGTCGACGGCATCAAGTCGGGTAACGTCACCTACGGTCATCGTTTCCTGAGCGACGGTCAGGCAATCAAGGTGCGCCGTTTCGAGGATTATGTCGAAAAGCTGGAAAAGGCTTTCGTGGTGCTCGACGCCGAGCGCCGCAAGGAAATCATTTCGCAGGACGCCCATAATCTCGCCTTCGCTTCCGGTCTTGAATTGGTTGAGGACGATGGGCTTCTGGAAGAAGTGTCGGGTCTCGTTGAATGGCCGGTCGTGCTGATGGGCGAGTTCGAGGAAGAGTTTCTTGCCATTCCGCCGGAAGTCATCCGCCTCACCATCCGCGCCAATCAGAAATGCTTCGTCACCCGCAAGCAGGGCGAGGCGGAAGCGCTTTCCAACAAGTTCATTCTGGTGTCCAACATCGCGGCCCGCGATGGCGGCACGGAGATCGCCTACGGCAACGGCAAGGTCGTGCGCGCGCGTCTCTCCGATGCGCTCTATTTCTGGCACACCGATCAGCATGATCTGCCGGATCTCGACAAGCTGGCCTCTTCGGCACAGAAGTTCGGTCTCGATCTGAAGAAGCCGCTTGATCAGCGCATGGCGCGTCTGGATGCGCTGAATGTGACCTTCCACGCCAAGCTTGGCACGCAAGGCGAGCGTGTCGAGCGCGTTCGCGAACTGGCCGCGCAGATTGCGCCGCTGGTCGGTGCCGATCCGAAGCTTGCCACCCGCGCCGCTGTTCTGGCCAAGGCCGATCTCCAGACGGAAGTTGTCGGCGAGTTCCCCGAGCTACAGGGCGCCATGGGCCGCAAATATGCGTTGCTTCAGGGCGAAGACGAAGCCGTCGCCGCAGCGCTTGAGGAACATTACAAGCCGCAAGGTCCGTCCGATGTGGTGCCGAAGAACCCGGTTTCGGTTGCTGTGGCTCTGGCCGACAAGCTCGACACGCTGGTCGGCTTCTGGGCTATCGATGAAAAACCCACCGGCTCGAAAGACCCTTATGCGCTGCGTCGTGCGGCTTTGGGCGTGATCCGTCTCCTGCTGTCGCAGGAATGGAAATTCTCGCTGCTGCCGCTCTTCCGTTCGGCCTTTGCTGCGTTGAAAGAAGGTCAGGTCCAGCGCAAGCTGCGCGAGTTTGAAGCCAAGCTTGCAGCAGAAAACTCCGGCGATGTTGACGGCGAGCAGGATGTGGACAACGCATTGGCCAGCTATGAAAAGCAGGCTCGCGCCGAGGCGGAAGCATCGTCCGAGCCGGTGCTGGCCGATCTCCTCTCCTTCCTTCACGACCGTTTCAAGGTGCATCTGAAGGAAGAGGGCGCACGTTACGACGCCATCGACGCCGTGCTGACGCCGGAAGCCGACAATCTGCTGCTGGTCGCGCGCCGTCTGGAAGCGTTGATCGTCTTCATCAACGAGGAAGACGGCAAAAACCTTCTGGCTGGCACCAAGCGCGCCGCCAATATTCTCGCAGCCGAGGAAAAGAAGGGCACCAAGGTCGCTGACCGCGTCGATGCTTCCCTTCTTCGCGAGGCGGAAGAAAAGGCATTGTTCGAAGCTGTTACTCTGGCGTCAACCGAGGCAGAAGCTGCCATCGCCCGCGAGGATTTCAACGGCGCGATGCTGGCACTCGCAAAGCTGCGCGGTCCTGTCGATACGTTCTTTGAAAAGGTGCTGGTCAATGACGAGGACGAGAATGTCCGCGCCAATCGCCTGGCATTGCTCGACCTGATCCGCACGGCCACTGGCAAGGTGGCTGATTTCTCGAAAATCGCCGGCTGATACTCAGCCCAAGCGACACCTTTCCCTCATTCAGAGGAGCCTCCCTGAGCTTGTCGAAGGGAGGCGTCTCGAAGGGCTGAGGGAAAATGCACAACGCCGCCTCCCCAAGATGAGGAGCGAGGCGGCGACGTCATTTTGCTTATTTCAAACCGGGTCTGAGTTCGAGGGAGCCGAGGTCGGTTTCGCCGGATGCCACGGCCCAAGCATCGCCGACGACACGCACTGGCTTGGCGGGGTCAAAATCCTCCGCTGGCGTGGCGACGGGTTCAAGTAGGTCGTCTGGGACAGGCTGGCCTTGCATCCGCGCCATATAGGCGCGGGCGCGCTTGCGGCGGGCTTCGATCGCCTTCTGTGCGTCGAGTTCCGCAGCCTTTTTCTCCGCGCAAGGGCCGCAGACTGGCAGGCCGTTGGCGCCAATCTTGTCAAAGCCGATATAATCGATGGAGCCGACCTGATAGGTTGTTGGCGCGCTTTCATTTCCGTTTGCGAAAGCAATCGCGGGCAGTCCGATGGCCGTCAGCGAAATAGCGATAAATCGCGATAACATTATTCACCTCACGCATGAATAAAATCACCATGCCCGGAAAAACCTAACAAAACGCAATTTTTCATGCGTAATTGTGATCGTCTTGCCGTGATTGTGTCTCCAGCAGGTCTGAGCTTGCTTGCGCAGGGGCTTGAGCTTGTGTAGGCAGAACGAGCTTAACTTGGGACGCCCGAGAGGCGGAAAACCAGTGTCCGATATAGTCAAATTCGATGATGAGGCAGTCCAGCGCGCAGTGGAGGTGCTGCGGCGCGGCGGTCTCGTCGCCATTCCGACCGAAACCGTTTATGGCCTCGCCGCCGACGCTTCGAACGGCGAGGGCGTGGCCGGAATCTTCGCAGCCAAGGGACGCCCGCAATTCAATCCCCTGATCGCCCATGTAAGCGGCATTGCCATGGCCGAGCGCTATGTCACTTTCGACGTCCTGTCGCGCAGGCTCGCGGAAATATTCTGGCCCGGCCCGCTGACTATCGTTCTGCCGCTGAAAGACAAACAGGATACGGATCGCCCCATCCATCCGCTTGTGACGGCGGGACTGCAAACGCTGGCTATCCGCATGCCGCTTGGCCGTGTGCGCGATATAATCAGGGAACTGGATAGTCCGGTGGCGGCGCCAAGCGCCAACACGTCCGGCCGCATCAGCCCGACAAGCGCCAATGCCGTTGCAAGCGATCTCGGCGACAAGCTTGATCTGATCCTCGATGCCGGTCCATGCGGCGTCGGCGTCGAATCCACCATCGTCAAGGTTGACGGCGATAGGGTGCATCTTCTGCGTCCGGGCGGGCTGGCCGCGGAAGAAATCGAGGCTGTCATCGGTGAAAAGCTGGTGCGCGCCGACCACACTTCCGCAATTCAGGCGCCGGGCATGATGGTCTCGCATTATGCGCCTGACGCGGCAATGCGGCTCAATGTCGGTTCGGTGAAGCCGGGTGAGGCCCTGCTTGCCTTTGGCCCGCAGCGCGTGGCCGGTGCAGAAAGCGCCGCAACGATCATGAACCTGAGTGTAGGTGGCAATCTGCGTGAAGCAGCAGCCAATCTGTTCGATTTCATGCGCAGGCTTGATGCAACGGGTGCCGCTACCATCGCTGTCGAACCCATCCCTTTTGACGGTCTCGGCGAGGCCATCAACGACCGTTTGAAACGCGCGGCGGCCCCGCGCTAATCCTCCCTTTGAATTCAAGAGACAGACTATGCTGGACACCGCTCTGATCGAAAGCTTCTCCGCCATCGTGGGTGAAAAGAACGCGCTGACCGCGCCGGAAGACCTCGCCGCTTATCTCGTTGAGCAGCGCGATCTTTATCATGGCCGCACGCCGCTCGTTCTTCGCCCCGGTTCGACAGAAGAAGTTGCGGCGATCATGAAGCTTGCCACCGAAACCAAGACGCCTGTGGTGCCGCAAGGTGGCAATACGGGGCTTGTCGGCGGACAGCAGCCCGATGAAAGCGGTACGGCCATCATTCTGTCGCTGGGTCGCATGAACCGCATCCGCAATCTTGATACGGTCGGCAATCTGGTGACGCTGGAAGCCGGCGTGATCCTGAAGAACCTTCAGGATGCCGTTGAAAAGGCCGGTCGCCTGTTTCCGCTGTCGCTGGGTGCCGAAGGCTCGTGCCAGATTGGCGGCAATCTTGGTTCAAACGCGGGTGGGACGGCTGTGCTAGCCTATGGCAATATGCGCGAGCTTTGCCTTGGGCTTGAAGTCGTGCTGCCGACCGGCGAAATTCTCAACGATCTTCGTTATGTGAAGAAGGACAATACCGGCTACGACCTGAAAGACCTTTTTGTCGGTTCGGAAGGCACGCTTGGCGTCATCACGGCAGCAGTGCTGAAAATCTTCCCGCAGCCGAAGGGCAAGGGCGTGGCCTATGCGGGCCTGCGCAACCCGGAAGATGTGCTGCGCCTGTTCCAGCTTGCGACCGAACATGCAGGTCCGTCGCTGACCGGCTTCGAACTGATGCCGCGTGTTGGCGTGGAGTTCACCGTGCGTCATGTCGATGGCGTGCGCGATCCGCTCGAAAGCCCGCATGACTGGTATGTGCTGATCGACATTTCCTCCTCCCGCTCGGAAGAGGATGCGCGCACGACGCTGGAAACGATCCTTACCGAAGCATTCGAGAACGACATCATTCAGGATGCCGCCATCGGCGAAAGCGTGGCTCAGGCGCAATCCTTCTGGAAGATGCGTGAGGAAATGTCCTGGGCGCAGAAGCCGGAGGGCGGCTCGATCAAGCACGATATTTCCGTGCCGGTCGCTTCCATCCCTGCCTTCATCCATGAAGCCAATACCACGACGCTGGAAATGATCCCCGGTGCACGCGTCGTCTGCTTCGGCCATATCGGTGACGGCAACCTGCATTATAACGTTTCGCAGCCGGTGGGCGCCGACAAGGAAGCCTTCCTTGCACGCTGGCACGAATTGAACCATCGTATCCACACGATCGTTGCGAGCTATGGCGGTTCGATCTCGGCGGAACACGGCATTGGCCAGTTGAAGCGCGAGGAACTGGCCTTCTTCAAGCAGGATATTGCGCTCGACCTGATGCGCCGCATCAAGGCGGCCTTCGACCCGGCGGGCATCATGAACCCCGGCAAGGTGTTATAGGAAAAGGAAAACGGCCCTTACAATCGGGGGGCCGTTTTTTATGACTGTTCGAAATCGAAATCATCATCCAGTGCAATCGCCGGCGGGCGCTCGCGTCCATGGGGGATGGCAAAAATAAGGATGGTGTCGGCGTGGATTTCGTAGTCGATGAGATAGGCCCCCATCACAAAACGGCGGATGCCGGGAATGGGTAATTCCTCCGTGAAATGCCCCATCTGCGAAAATTGGGCAAGATCGCGTTTCAGGCGTTTTAAATCTTCGCTCAATTGCAGAGCCGCCCGTGGGCTGCGCAACTTCAGATAAGCGATCTCGGATTTGATATAGTCCCGTGCAGCCGGAGAGACGATAACTTTCACGCAGCCGCGCCCTTGATGATTGCCTCTGCTTCCTCAATCACCTCATCAAGATCAAAACCTTCGCCATTTTCGATGGCGCGGCGAGCCTTGGCGATGTCCTTGATCTCCTTGCCTTCGGCTGCGAGGTAGGCCTTCATCGCCCGAACAATCACCCAGCTTCTGCTTCGCTCCGAGATATGGGCGATTTCTTCGATTTCTGCGAGTACATCACGCGGAATACGCATGGTGATCGGATCAGATAGGGATTGGTTTTTCACGATTTTTTCCTCTATTTGTAATACAAAATAGCTTGAGAAGGACATTTCGTCAATTGCTGGCGAGGATTGGCGACATGGAGGCAAGATTGAACAATCGTAAACGCTTCTTCAGAAGAATTTCCGAATTCTTACACCTGGTTGCATTCTGCTAACCAAAGGAAAAGGCAGGGAAAAGTTAACCCAACTCATTAAGCTCATCGGTAAGGATCAGCGCCTATTCTCCATCTCAACAAAGAGCAAAAGCTCAACAAGGGAAGTCGGAATAACCGGCTCCCGAGACAAAAGAGACAGAGAGACAGAGGCGTCGAAAATGATGAGCAAGGGACTGAAGCCCGATTGGGCAGGACGGGAATTGCGGCTCGATCCGTTTCACTTTCCGCAGGTCGTGACCTATGCAACCCACGACGGGCGCACCGATGTAACCTTCACCATCAACGAGCGCGGCGCGGTGATCCGGCAGGTTCTGCCGTCAAGCGGCCTGCCTATGTCCATCGCTCTTCCGGCCAACGCATTTGTCGGCGTTGCCGCTCGCGCGGTGGAAGATGAGTTTGGCGAAATCACGGTGACGCTGGAACTGATGCATGAAGATCCGCAGCTTTCCGTTCCCCTGCTTGTCGCACATGATCTGACCGACGTTGCCGCCGACTGGCGCGCCTGGGCCGCAAGCTTCAACCTGCCGATGATGCTGGTCGAGGAAGATGGCGTTGCCCGCCCGCTTTACAAAAGCACCGGCGCGGTCCGCAGTGGCGAGCCGCAGGCTCGCCGTCAGGGGCAGGAGCCGCGCCGCCGCCGTCCGCGTTTTCTCGCCCGCCGCAAGACCGGTACGCTTGGCGTTCGTCTGGTGATCTCCGGCAAGGAAATCATCGCGCGGAACTGATCTTTGGAATTGAAAAAGCCACTCGGTTAGAATGGCTTATTACAAGATTTGGCTGACCTCCAAAAAGCCCCCGAATGTCTTGGGGCGCATCCCGAAAAGTGGAAACCGGTTTTCGGAAAAAGATGCGCCCGAAAAAAAAGACGTTCGGGTTTATTTTTTTCGACTGAGGAATGCCATGACAGCCTCGCGGGCTTCATCCGAAGTGAGCCGTTCGGCGAAATGCCTGGCTTCACGCGCAATGCGTTCGGAAACTTTTTCAGCGGGCAGGCGCATCAGCGCACGGGCAATCTGCATGGCCTGCGGCGGTTTGGAGGCGATTTCTTCCGCTGCCTTCATCACTTCCGTTTCCAGTGCATCGTCGGCAACGACCTGATAGACGATGCCGGCTTCCTGTGCAGCTTCCGCGCTAAAACCATGGCCAAGCGCCAAGAGAGCGAATGCTTTCTGATGCCCCATCAGCGGTGGAGCCAGCAGGCTGGAAGCCGCTTCCGGTACAAGGCCGAGATCGACAAACGGCGTGCGGAACAGGGCGCGCGACGTTGCAAATGTCAGATCGCAATGCAGGTGGATCGTAGTACCGATGCCGATAGCCAGCCCGTCGACGCCGGAAACGATAGGCTTCTTCGCGCTGGAAAGAGCACCCAGAAAATCCAGAATGTCGTTGCCGAGATCGCCGCCCGATGCCGCGACCATGAAATCCTGCATGTCGTTGCCGGATGAGAACGCCCCCGGCACTCCGAGAAACGCATGCACGCGCACCGCGTCATCGGCGTCGCCATCCTTGAGCGCCTTTGCCATGGTGGCATACATGGCGCGCGTAATGGCATTCTTCTTGTCGGCCCGGTTGAGGCGGATGATCTGGATCGCGCCTTTGCGCTCGATCAGGATATGTTCGCTCATGCTTATGCCTCCAGCGCTGATTTGGCGGCGGCAAGGCTGGCGGCGCCGGTGATGACGGTGTCCTTCAGGGAGGACACTTCGGCAAGCATGTTTTCCGCGAAGAAGCGGCTCAGAACCGCACGTCCGTTATCGTCACCCGCAAGCGCTGCACGCGCGAGGTAGGCGCCGCCCGAAACGAGCGACAAGAGGCGCTGGTAAGGCGTGGCCCCGGCAAGGGCAGCCTCAAGCTGTCCTTCCGCCACAGCCTTTTGCAGCCATTCGGTGGCCTCGCGGGCTTGCGTGATTGCCTTGGAAAGACGTGCGCCGGTTTCGCCAAGTTCCGGGCGATTGGACGCGCTGGCCTTGTCGGCATCTGCCTGCAATTCTGCAAGAAAGCCCTTGATGTGCTCGCCCTGCCCAAGCGGCAGCTTGCGCATCACCAGGTCGATGGCCTGAATGCCGTTGGTGCCTTCATAGATCGGGGTGATGCGGGCGTCGCGCAGCAATTGTGCCGCCCCCGTCTCCTCGATGAAGCCCATGCCGCCATGAATCTGAACGCCAAGCGAAGCGACATCCACGCCTGCATCGGTCGCAAAACTCTTCGCGAGCGGCGTCAGCAGTCCGGCGCGGTCCGACCAGAACTGCTGGTCTGCGCCGTCCGTCGCATGGCTCATGTCGATGGCATGCGCGCAGGAATAGGTGATGGAGCGGGCAATCTGCGTCAGCGCCTTCATGGTCAGCAACATGCGCTGAACATCCGGGTGCTCGATGATCGGGCTCATGCCGCCTTTGGGGTCTGCGCCGACAGCACGGCCCTGTTTGCGCTCCTTGGCATAGGCAAGGGCTTGCTGATAGGCAGCTTCGGCCACGCCGACGCCCTGAATGCCGACCAGAAGGCGGGCATTGTTCATCATGGTGAACATGCAGGCCAGCCCGCGATTTTCCTCGCCGATCAGGTAGCCGACCGCGCCCTGTTCCTCGCCCTTCACGAAACCGTCGCCATAGATCATGGTGCAGGTCGGAGAGGCGTGGATGCCCATCTTGTGCTCAAGGCCGGAGCAGAACAGATCGTTGCGGCGGCCAAGCGACCCGTCCTCGTTGACGAGAAACTTCGGCACGAGGAAAAGCGAAATGCCCTTTGTGCCAGCCGGGGCATCGGGCAGGCGCGCCAGCACCAGATGCACGATATTGTCGGTCAGGTCATGTTCGCCATAAGTGATGAAAATCTTCTGGCCGAAGATGCGGTAGGTGCCGTCACCGGCACGTTCCGCGCGGGTGCGAAGGACACCGAGATCGGAACCGGCGTGCGGTTCGGTGAGGTTCATGGTGCCCATCCACTCGCCGCTGATGAGCTTTTCGAGATAGATGTCTTTCAGTTCCTTGGAGGCGTGCTTCTCAACCGCTTCGACCGCGCCCATGGTCAGCGTCGGAGCAATAGCAAAGGCCAGTGTGCCGGAGTTCCACATTTCGCTGACTGCCACCGACATCATCGTGGGCAGGCCCTGGCCGCCATAGTCCGGCGTGCCGGTCAGCGAGTTCCAGCCGCCTGCGATCCAGTCGCGGTAAAGCTCCTTCCAGCCCGGCGCGGTGGTGACGACGCCGTCCTTGACGGTCGCGCCATGCTTGTCGCCGGTTATGCGCAGAGGCTCGACGCGCTCTGAGGCAAACTTGCCGGCTTCTTCCAGAATGGCTTCCGCCAGATCGGCGGAAAATTCAGGGAAACGGTTGTCATCAAGAGCTTTTTCCAGCCCTGCAACCTTCATCAGCGTATGGGAAATTTCAGAAACCGGCGCGCGATACATCTTTCCTCCAAATATGATTTGCTAGCTTCTCCTCAGAAGCCCCCTGCATCGGCGCTGTTCGCATTCCGGCAGGCGCCAAAACGGCTATCCGACATAAGAGCTATCGGCTTATTACGTAAACGTCAATGTTTTCGATACACGTCATCGTGATGGGATGGCGGACAGCCATCCACAGGCAAAAGCCCTCAGCCGCAACGGCCAGGGCGCTTAAAAAAGAGGATTATTGCGGGGTGATGAGGCTGATCGGCGATGTCAGGACTGTTTCTCACGCTCGACAGCACGCCAGCCGATATCGGAGCGATAGAAGCCTTCCGGCCAGTCGACGCGTTTCACGGCTTCATAGGCTTTGGCCTGCGCTTCGGCGACCGTATCGGCGATTGCCGTGACGTTCAGCACGCGACCACCATTGGCAATGATGTTGCCCTCCTTCTCCGCCGTACCTGCGTGGAACACCTTGACGCCATCCATGCCTTCGAGCTTGTCGAGGCCACGGATCACGCTGCCCTTTTTCACATTGGACGGATAGCCTTCCGCAGCCATCACCACCGTCAGCGCCGGCTGGTCTTTCCAGTCGAGCGAGACTTCATCAAGCTTGCCGTCCACGGCAGCATTGATAAGTGCCAGCAGGTCGCTATCGAGGCGCATCATCAGCACCTGACATTCCGGATCACCGAAACGGGTGTTGTATTCGATCAGTTTCGGGCCGTCCTTGCCGATCATAAGGCCGAGGAACAGGATGCCGGAGAACGGCGCGCCGATTTCGGCCATGCCGCGCATCGTTGGCTCGATCAGTTCGCGCATGGTGCGTTCGACGATTTCCGGCGTCATCACCGGAGCGGGGGCATAGGCACCCATGCCGC
Organism: Ochrobactrum sp. PL_is483; assembly: GCF_055816855.1. Taxonomy (NCBI): domain Bacteria; kingdom Pseudomonadati; phylum Pseudomonadota; class Alphaproteobacteria; order Hyphomicrobiales; family Brucellaceae; genus Ochrobactrum; species Ochrobactrum sp. PL_is483. The sequence continues at coordinate 138,512 of NZ_JBVPGS010000030.1, read as the reverse complement.
CGGTATTCGGGCCGGTATCGCCATCGCCGACGCGCTTGTGATCCTGTGCCGAGCCGAGCGGCAAAGCGGTCTTGCCATCGCAGATACAGAAGAAGCTTGCTTCTTCGCCGTCCAGAAACTCCTCGACCACCACTTCTGCACCGGCAGAGCCGAACGCGCCTTCGAAGCAGGCATCCACCGCATCGAGGGCTTCATCGAGTGTCATCGCCACGACCACGCCCTTGCCTGCGGCAAGCCCGTCGGCCTTGACGACGATGGGTGCACCCTGCTGGCGGATATAGGCCTTGGCCTTGGGCGCATTGTTGAAGCGACCATAGGCGCCTGTTGGAATATCGAAGCGCGCGCAGAGATCCTTGGTAAAACCCTTCGATCCTTCAAGTTGTGCCGCAGCCTTGGAGGGGCCGAACACGCGGATACCCTCAGTGCGCATTTCGTCGGAGAGGCCAGCCACGAGCGGCGCTTCCGGCCCGACCACCACGAGGTCGATCTTCTTGTCCTTGGCGAAGGCGATCAGTGCCTTGTGGTCATCGACGCTGATGTCGACCAGTTCGGCGACCGTCGCAATACCCGGATTGCCGGGTGCGCAATAGAGCTTTTCGAGCAAAGGAGAGGCGGCAAGTTTCCATGCAAGAGCGTGCTCGCGTCCACCGGAACCGATCAACAGAACTTTCATGCCTTGCTCCCTGTGCTTGAGGAAAGTAAACACTTAACTAACCCGGCTCTGTATTGCCCATCGCACACGCGGGCAAGGGCAGGCTCGCGATTTTTGCAGAAAAAGCGGGTAGAGTCGTTCAGTTTCGAGAAAGCAGGCGGTCATGCAGCAACCACAGGCGAATTCCGATATCCAGTCGCGCATGGCGCGTGGGCGGGTGAAGGATGCTCCGTCCGGCCATTGGGTTTATCACGTCCTGCCGCACTGGCTGTGGCCTTATGCGCAGCTTGCCCGCTGGGACCGTCCCATTGGCTGGCAGCTTCTGCTCTGGCCATGCTGGTGGTCGGCCGCGCTCGTGGCGGGCGCAGGCGCAAAGCCCGGCGATGGCGCATGGGCCGTCATGCCTTCTATCTGGCATCTGTTTCTGTTTCTGGTCGGCGCCATCGCCATGCGCGGTTCTGGCTGCACCTATAACGATCTTGTCGATCAGGATATTGATGACAAGGTGGACCGCACGCGCTCGCGTCCGCTGCCGTCGGGGCAGGTCACACGCAGTCAGGCCAAGCTGTTTCTGGTCTTGCAGGCGCTGGTAGGTCTCGTGGTGGTGCTGCAATTCAACTGGTTTTCCATCGGCCTTGGCATTTTCTCGCTTCTGATCGTCGCCGCCTATCCCTTCATGAAACGAATTACCGACTGGCCGCAATTTGTGCTTGGTCTCGCTTTCTCATGGGGCGCGCTCATGGGCTGGGCCGCGGTGGAAGGCTCGCTCGCGCTTCCGCCGGTGCTGCTCTATTGTGGCGCTATCCTGTGGACGATCGGCTATGACACGATCTATGCACATCAGGACAAGGAAGACGACGCGCTGGTGGGCGTACGCTCCACGGCGCGCCTGTTCGGCAAGCACACCAAGACGGCGTTGATGGTCCTCTATGGCGGGGCTATCGGCTTCTTCGCGGCAGCTTTCGCCGTGGCTGAGGTGCCGATGCCAGCGCTTGCCGGATTGCTCGCCGCAGGCGTGCATCTCTATCGCCAGATCATCGTGCTCGATATCGACAATCCCGACCAGTGCCTGAAACTGTTCAAATCCAACAATATCGTGGGCTGGCTGATCTTCCTCGGGCTTGTTGTCGGAAGCCTGTGGGTAGCGGTCAAGCCGCTGGTATAAATAAGAAGGCCACCGGAAACGGTGGCCTTGCTTTATCGGATCAGGGATAGAGCCTGTCCTTGTTCCAGTCGCCCTCCGGCGTCGGCCGCGTGAAAAGCACGCGGTCATGCAGGCGGAAGGCCCGATCATGCCAGAATTCAATCGAGACCGGGCGGATACGGAAACCCGACCAGTAGGGCGGGCGAGGAATATCGCCGATGGCATATTTGGCGGTATATTCCGCGACTGCCTTTTCCAGCGCGAACCGGCTTTCCAGCGGACGTGACTGTTTGGATGCCCATGCGCCGATGCGGCTACCGCGCGGGCGCGAGGCGTAATAGGCATCAGCTTCGGCGTCGCTGACTTTCTCCACCACGCCGCGCACGCGCACCTGACGCCGCAGCGTCTTCCAATGGAAGCACATCGCGGCCTTTTCCGCCGACAGGATTTCCTTGCCCTTGGTGCTTTCATAATTGGTGTAGAAGACGAAGCCCTGCTCGTCAAAATCCTTCAGCAGCACCATGCGCACATTGGGCAGGCCGTCGGGGTCAACCGTCGCCAGCGCCACCGCATTCGGATCGTTCGGTTCGCTCTGTTTGGCATCGGCCAGCCAGTCGGCAAAGAGCTTGAACGGCTGGGAGGATTCGGTGAAGTCGTCGCTTGCGTTTGTCATTTTGGATTTTCAACAGCCTGTCGGAAATTTGTGGGGCATCCTGCCAAAGAATCCCCGCAGTCGGAGTCTAAGGGGAGCTTCTTCGATAACCGCCGTTTTGTCCATCGCTTTGCCGGGATGTGTCGTCGCAGGCCTGCATGGCTTTACTTGACACACAACTTCTTGTAGGGCGCCCGGTCAAGGTAGGGGCTATGCCAGAACTCGATTTCCTGACGCTCTATATAGTCATATTTTTAAATTCACTGACGGTCTGTATAATCTGGACCGCTATCGCCTTCTCTTATCGGAAGTTCAGGCCGGCCCGGATATGGCTTCTTTCGACGGCACTTCTGCTTGTCGGAGGCTTCGTTCTTTCGCTGCAAGGCAATGAGGGGGCGTTCTGGCCTGCTGTCATCGGCAACACCATCATCATCTACGGATTTTGTCTGGCCTACATCGGCGCGCGCCATTTCTACGGTCAGAGAGGCGGCTGGCGGATGGCGATGGGAATATCGCTCGCAAGTTTCGCCGTCATGGCCGCGTTTCATGCGAGCTGGCAGGGGCGCAACATCGCCTATGCGGTGGGCCAGTCGGTCCCCATGGCGATGACGGTGTTTTACCTGGCACGGCAAAAGAGCCTCGGTCTCGGCGGCCGTATCGCCATCGTCGCTTTTTTGCTCGGCATCATCGGGCATGCGATCGAGACATCGCTGAACATCGCCGCATGGGCGGGAGAATTCGACCAGTCGCTTTATTTTGCTATTGAGAGTTATGCGCTCGTCTGCGTGATCTATAGCGGCATGATCTGGAATTTCGGTTTCATCGTCATGGCGATGAATCGCCTGCACGGCGATATGGCAAAGGTCGCCGAGACCGATGAATTGACCGGACTCCCGAACCGGCGCCATTTCATGAAAAGGCTGGCGAGGGCGGAGCTCGCATTCAGCGAAGACGGGGCGGCTTATAGCGTCATGCTGATCGATATCGACAACTTCAAGCAATGGAACGACACATATGGCCATGCGCTGGGCGATCAGGCCCTTGTGCATTTTGCCGATATTGGAGTCGATGTCCTCAATCGGCGCGGCGTGCTGGCACGCTTTGGAGGCGATGAATTTTCGATTTTGCTGCCTGGAATGCATGAGCAGGAAGCGACGGAAATCGCCCGTGAAATCGTCGGGGCTATCAACCATGCGCCGCTTGTTTTCAATGGCCGGAAACTCGTCTTGACGGTGAGCGTCGGCATTGCGAGCGAGGAACCGGGTAACGAAACGAGTGATCTCGACGTTTTTGCGCGGGCCGATCTGGCGCTTTACAAGGTAAAGCAGGCAGGTCGAAACGGCTATGCCACCCGCACGACGACGGTGAATGTCCCAGATTCTCCTTTTTCTGAAAGACAGCTGGTCCCTGGGTGAGTGGTGGCTGCCCAAAGAAAATGGATAGCCGGGAACAACCTTTGACGGCTGAATAATTTGCGGGAGTGGCCGTTGTGCTCCGATTCCGATTTGTTTACCTTTCCGGCACACCGCTTGTTAACTCAAGCTCACTCATAATCTCTGCATCTTAAGCGTGTAGAAATAAGGGAATAGCGTTGGCCGTTGAGACGCTTCGCCACAAATATAATCTCTGGAGCCTCGGCTGCGGCGCGAATGTGCTGCGCAAGGCCGCGATCGGCATATGCCTTTTTTCGCTTGCCGGTTGCGCCATGGGTGGCGTGAGCATTGAAAAAGCCGTCCCTGATTCTTCCACGATCACCGGTTCCGTGAAGCACGCACAGCCGGTCGAAACCGATACCGGCAAGCTTTCCGACCAATCCGCGATAAAGAACGTGGTTTCTGCGCTTAATTTTACGGAATGGGGCAAGAAGCCCGTACCGTGGGCCAATCCCGATACGGGTAGCCAGGGCACGATCACGACAATTGCCGAAAACAGCAAGAACAATCAGCTCTGCCGCGAGTTCGAAACCTCGCGCGAAGCTTTTGACGGCGTTTCCATCTATCGCGGCGAAACCTGCATGCAGCGCGGCGGTCAATGGACCGTGACTTCGTTCGCCCCGATCTGAAAAGAAAAGCCTGACCTGACTGGAACTTTTCCAGACAGATGCGCATATTATGGGCAACGAGTCTTACTCATCTCACAGTCATTTTCCTGAAAGAGGAACTATATGCGCGATCCCTATAGCGTGCTGGGCGTCGCCAAAACGGCGAAGCCCGATGAAATAAAATCGGCTTTTCGCAAGCTGGCCAAAAAGCACCATCCGGATCAGAACAAGGACGATCCGAAGGCGCAGGAGCGCTTCGCAGAACTGAATCAAGCCTATGAAATTTTGGGCGACAAGGACAAGCGCGGGCAATTCGATCGCGGCGAGATCGACGCCGAGGGCAAGCCCGCTTTCCAGGGCTTCACAGGCGGACAGGGCTTCGGCGGCGCACATGGCGACCCGTTCGCCGGTTTCCGGCAGGGCGGCGGCAACAGCCATTTTGAATTTCGTTCCGGCCCCGGCGGCTTTCAGCAGGGCGGTGGCTTCGGCGGCGCAGAAGATATCCTGAACGATCTTTTTGGTGGCGCTTTCGGCGGCGGGGGCAGGGCAGGCGGCGCAAGGCAGCGTGGCCCATCCAAGGGGGCAGACCTTTCCGCCTCCATCGATATTACGCTGGAACAGGCCGCAGGCGCGGAGAAGGTCGAAGCGATTTTCCCGAACGGCAAGCACCTCAAGATCAAACTGCCGAAATATGTCGAAGACGGCCAGACCATTCGCCTGAAAGGGCAGGGCGAGACCTTGATGGGCGGAACGGCAGGCGATGCGCTGGTCACTATCCAATTCAAGGCGCATCCGCGGTTTCGCCTGGAAGGCCGTGACGTGCATGTAGACCTGCCGGTCGAGCTTGCAGATGCGGTGCTTGGCGGCAGGCAGGAGGTTGAAACGCTCGACGGGCGGATTGCGGTGAAAATACCGGCATGGTCAAGTTCCGATCGCGTGCTGCGCCTGAAGGAAAAAGGTCTTCCGCTGAAAGCTGGCGGGCGCGGCGATCTTTATGTTCACGTGCGGATCATGCTGCCGGATGGCGGCGACACGGAACTGGAAGAATTCCTGCAAAAACGCAAACAAGCCTGAACAGGTCTTCAATCGTTTGAAGCCGGGTGTTGTCTCTTTGCGGCAGTAAAGTGACAATGCCCGGCTTTTTCACTGCAATTGCTTGAAGGAGAGCCGAGGCTGTGCGATAGGGCAACAAGTTAATTGTTTTCAATGAGGACCCCTAATGACCGCACAGTCAGGTTTGTTGCAGGGCAAGCGTGGATTGATTCTGGGCGTCGCCAACAACCGCTCCATCGCATGGGGTATTGCCAAGGCCGCTCGCGATGCAGGCGCAGAGCTCGCATTCACCTATCAGGGCGATGCATTGAAGAAGCGTGTCGAGCCTCTGGCTGAAGAGCTTGGCGCTTTCGTTGCCGGACATTGCGATGTGGCGGATGCCGCCAGCATCGATGCTGTTTTCGAGACGCTTGAGAAGAAGTGGGGCAAGCTCGATTTCGTCGTGCACGCCATCGGTTTTTCCGACAAGGACGAGCTGACGGGCCGCTATGTCGATACATCGGAAGCCAATTTCACCAACACGATGCTGATTTCGGTCTATTCGCTGACGGCGATTTCGCGCCGCGCGGAAAAGCTGATGGCTGACGGCGGCTCGATCCTGACACTGACCTATTATGGCGCCGAAAAGGTCATGCCGAACTACAATGTCATGGGTGTCGCCAAGGCTGCCCTTGAGGCCAGCGTGAAATATCTGGCCGTTGATCTTGGACCGCAGAACATTCGCGTCAATGCGATTTCGGCAGGCCCGATCAAGACGCTCGCCGCCTCCGGCATCGGCGATTTCCGCTATATCCTCAAGTGGAACGAGTACAATGCGCCGCTGCGCCGTACCGTCACCATCGAGGAAGTGGGCGATGTCGGCCTTTATTTCCTTTCCGACCTGTCCCGTTCGGTGACCGGTGAAGTTCATCACGCGGATAGCGGTTATCATGTCATCGGCATGAAAGCGGTCGACGCGCCGGATATTTCGGTCGTGAAAGACTGAAGCAGCGAATATCAAATCCCGAAAAGCTGACCGGCTTTTCGGGATTTTTCTTTCCCGATGCGGGGAAGCTATGCAGACAACGACTGACGGCATATTGGGGTAGAGCTGTGGCTCGGGAAATCATCTACTTTTCGCGTCACGGCGAGACGGACTGGAATGTTTCGCAGCGCATTCAGGGACAGCTCGACATCGATATCAATGCCCATGGCCGCACCCAGGCGGATCGCAATGGCGATATGCTGAAATCGCTGATCGGTGACGGCGCGGGCTTCGACTTCGTGGCAAGCCCTCTGCGTCGAACCCGCGAAACGATGGAGCGCATCCGCCTGCGCATGGGGCTCGACCCTTATGATTACCGCACAGACCCGCAGCTGATGGAAGTCAATTTCGGCGATTGGCAAGGCTTCATGATGGAAGACATTGCCAAGGAACGCGAAGATCTTCTGGAAGCGCGCGCTCGCGACAAGTGGAATTTTGTGCCGCCGGGCGCAACCGCTGAAAGCTATATGAGCCTCTCGCGCCGTATCGGGCGCTGGGTGGAGGCTGTGGAATGGCCTACCGTCTGCGTGACGCATGGCGGCTGCATTCGCACGCTGTTTTACCTTTACGGCGATATGGACGGCCACTCTGCGGCAAATCTATCCATCCCGCAGGACAAGCTTCTGAAGTTCGAAAACGGCAAGCTTGAGTGGATTTGAGACACGAGCAGTCGACGACTGAACCGATCAAATATTGAAAGCCACATTTCGGGGGGGGGGGATGATGCTCGGTTCTAAAGGTCTTACGTTCAAATTTCAGCAGGTCGATGTCTTCGCGTCCCGACCGTTGGGCGGGAATCCGCTGGCTGTCGTTGTCGATGCAGATAGTTTGGACGACACCCAAATGGCTGCGTTTGCAAACTGGACCAATCTGAGCGAGACCACTTTTCTGCTAAAGCCGACAAAAATCGAGGCAGACTATCGCGTCCGGATTTTCACCCCGTCGCGTGAGTTACCTTTTGCGGGACACCCGACTTTAGGGAGCTGTCATGTCTGGCTCGCTTCGAATGGGAGAGCCGATGGTGGGGAGGTCGTGCAGGAATGCGAGGCCGGATTGATCCGCATACGCAGGAACGGCGACATGCTTTCCTTTGCCGCCCCCGAGCTCATCAGAAGCGATGCCCTTGAACCGCAATTGCTGCAACGTATCGCAGGAGCCTTGCATATCAGCATGGACACTATTGTTGATGCGCGGTGGGTCGACAACGGTCCGGGCTGGCTGGCTGTCCTTCTGAAAAGCAGGGAGGACGTTTTAGCCCTTCGTCCAGATTTCGCGGCAATTTCTGGCCTGCGGGTTGGTGTCGTCGCACCATGGAGACAGGCCGAGGACGGTTCCGCTGCCGATTTTGAAGTCCGGGCTTTTACAGCGGCTGGCTTTGAAGATCCGGTTACAGGAAGTCTAAACGCGGGCATAGCCCAGTGGTTGATCGGCAGTGGTATAGCGGACGAATCCTATGTTGCCAGCCAAGGCACTGCCCTTGGGCGGGCAGGGCGCATTCACGTGCGGCGCGAAGTCGATGGCATTTGGATTGGCGGCAATGTCGTTACATGTGTTGACGGGCACGTGACCCTTTAACCGATCATTCAACGCGCGCGAATTAGCCCGTCAAGGTCTGCTTACGGCGCTTCCTGAATATCGGTGATGAAGCGCGTGCTGTCGACCATATCATAAATGATAAGGACCTTCATGCCCTTGTTGATTGCGCTATAATCGAACTCGCCAGGCAGCTTGTATGTCTGGCCGTCATCCAGCGTAATGGTTTCGCTGTCCTTGTTGATACCGGTGATCTTGCCTTCGGCATCGTCCGCCATCGCTACCGTGGAGAAAAGCGAAGCAACGATGAGGATTAATCCGACCAGATAATGCATGACTTTCCGTTCCTTTGGTTGTGCCTCGGATTGGGTTGTCGCCTGACCGATTCGACACGATTGTCGCTATTTGGTGTTTTGGCGCGTCGCGCCGGATATCCCACAGTGTAGCGTTCTGAATGTGTCAAAAAAAATGCCGGATATCGATCTTCAGAAGGAAATTTTACGTCGCCGGAGAGCTTGATTTGACCGGCGTCAAAAAGCCCAATAAAACCGGCGCGTAAAGTAGCTGCTCTCTCCTTGGCCTGCTCCGGACAAGGACAATTTATTCAGGCGTCGCGCATGTCTCACAATAGTTTCGGCCATCTGTTCCGCGTAACCACCTGGGGCGAAAGTCACGGTCTGGCGCTCGGTTGCGTTGTTGACGGCTGCCCGCCCGGCATCACGTTCACGGAAGCTGAAATTCAGGCCTATCTCGACAAGCGCAAGCCCGGCCAGTCAAAATATACCACGCAGCGCCGCGAACCCGATCAGGTGCGCGTGCTTTCCGGCGTTCTTCTGGGCGATGACGGTGTGACCATGACGACCACCGGCACGCCGATTTCGATGATGATCGAGAATACCGATCAGCGCTCCAAGGATTATGGCGAGATTGCTCGCCAGTACCGTCCCGGCCATGCCGATTACACCTATGACGTCAAATATGGCATTCGCGACTATCGCGGTGGCGGGCGTTCGTCGGCGCGTGAAACCGCAGCCCGTGTTGCGGCTGGCGCCATAGCGCGCAAGATCGTGCCGGGGCTGGAAGTCAAGGGCGCGCTGGTTGCCATGGGCGTGCACGGCATCGACCGCCGTCGCTGGAACTGGTCCGAAGTGGACAACAATCCTTTCTTCTCGCCGGATGCGGGTTCGGTCGAATTGTTCGCGGACTATCTCGATGGCATTCGCAAAAGCGGATCGTCGGTCGGTGCGGTTATCGAGATTGTTGCTGAAGGCGTGCCTGCTGGCATTGGCGCGCCGATCTATGGCAAGCTTGATCAGGACATTGCCAGCCTGCTGATGTCGATCAACGCCGTGAAGGGCGTCGAAATAGGCAATGGTTTCGAGGCGGCGCGTCTTACCGGCGAAGAAAATGCCGACGAAATGCGCATGGGCAATGACGGCAAGCCGTTGTTCCTGTCCAATCATGCAGGCGGCATTCTGGGTGGCATCGCAACCGGCGCGCCGGTTGTGGCGCGTTTCGCTGTCAAGCCGACCTCGTCGATTCTGACCCCGCGCCGCTCTGTCGATAAGGACGGCCAGGAAGTGGATGTGATGACCAAGGGCCGTCATGATCCATGCGTGGGCATTCGCGCCGTGCCAATCGGCGAGGCGATGGTAGCTTGCGCGATTGCCGATCATTATCTGCGTCATCGCGGTCAGACTGGCCGCGTCTGATTCATTTGGGGCCAGACTGGCCATAATCTAACCGGCGATTGGGCCAGTCGGTTGTCTGACATATAGAGGTCGAAATGAGCTATAATCAGAAACAGGTCGTTGATGCGCTTCGTGCATTCGAACGCGGCGAAATCGTTGTAGTCATGGATGATGACGGGCGCGAGAACGAAGGCGACCTGATTGTCGCCGCCGTGCATTGCACGCCGGAAAAGATGGCCTTCATCGTTCGTCATACGTCCGGTATCGTCTGCACGCCGATGACACGCGAGGAAGCCAAGCGGCTCAACCTCGCACCCATGGTTGCTGAAAACGAATCTGCCCACACGACAGCGTTCACTGTGACGGTCGATTACCGCCATGGCACCACGACCGGCATTTCGGCGGAAGACCGCACGCTGACCGTTCGCAATCTGGCCAATCCCAATGCAGGCGCTTCGGATTTCGTGCGTCCCGGCCATATTTTCCCGCTGGTTGCCCGCGAAGGCGGCGTTCTGATGCGGTCCGGCCATACGGAAGCCGCTGTCGACCTCTGCAAGCTCGCAAATCTCCCGCCGATCGGCGTGATCTGCGAGCTGGTCAACGATGACGGTTCCGTCATGCGCGGCCCCGACGTAAAGGCTTTTGCCGAAAAACACGCTCTGCATCGGGTCACTGTTGCCGACCTCATCGCCTATCGCCAGCGCAAGGAAACGCTGGTCAAGCGCGTTGGCGATGCACTTGTAAGCACCTGTGCGGGAAGCGCCCATGCCTACACATATGAACTGCCATGGGAACCGATGCAGCACGTTGCTGTCGTATTCGGCGACATTCGTGACGGTGAGGAAGTGCCGGTTCGCCTGCACCGCGAAGATGTGCTGAACGACGTTTTCGGCAAAGGCAGCAGCAATCTTGACGCCATCATGGAAAAGATGGGCAAGGAAGGCCGCGGCGTACTGGTCTATCTGCGCGAAGGCTCTGTCGGCGTTCGTTCCGATCATCACGATACCCGCGCTCGCGATGCGATCCAGGGCGAGCATGAAAGCCACGCCGAAGCGGTTGCCCGCGAGGAAGAGTGGCGTCAGATCGGTCTTGGCGCACAGATATTGAAGGACCTCGGCATCACGTCGATTGTGCTTCTGGCGTCGCGCGAGCGCCATTATGTCGGTCTCGAAGGCTTCGGCATTCACATCGCCCGCACGGAAATCATCTAACCGCGTTTCAGACAGATCAGGCGCATGGCCGTCATGGTCATGTGCCGGTGAGATGCTATAGTGAAACTATGACGACACGGCTTTACTGGCATCCGATCTATCTGGAACATTTGACCCCACCCGGCCATCCCGAGCGCCCGGATCGCATCCGGGCGCTGATGAGTGAACTCGAGGGGCCGGATTTCTATCGGCTCGACCGAGTTGAAGCACCGCGCGCCGACGAGACGGCTGTGCTTCTTGCGCACCCGGAAGAACATCTGGAAGCGATACGCGCCGGAATACCCGAGCCTTCTCCGGACGAGGAAGCACCGGCGCCAGTGGTGCGGCTCGACGGCGACACGTATGTCAGCCCGAAAAGTCTGGAAGCCGCGCTGACGGCAATCGGTGCGGCCACGGCTGCGGTCGATGATGTATTTTCGGGAACTGCAAATAATGTGTTCGTTGCGGCTCGCCCGCCGGGACATCACGCCGAACGTTCCACAGCAATGGGTTTTTGCCTTTTCAACAATGTTGCGATTGCTGCCCGCCATGCACAGCGCCGCCACGGTGCCGAGCGCGTCGCCATCGTCGATTGGGACGTGCATCACGGAAACGGAACGCAGGATATTTTCAAGGACGATCCAAGCGTCCTGTTCTGCTCGACGCATCAGTTTCCTTTATATCCCGGCACGGGTGCGAAGGATGAAACCGGCGTCGGCAATATCTTCAATGCGCCGCTTTCCCCCGATACCGGAAGCCGCGAATTTCGCGAGGCATTTAATAGTCGTGTATTGCCTGCCTTGGACAATTTCCGGCCAGATTTGATCCTTATTTCGGCGGGCTTCGATGCTCATTTTCGCGATCCGCTGGCCGAGCTTAATCTTGACGAAGCGGATTTTGATTGGGCGACGGGCAAGCTCATGGAGCGGGCAGAAAGGTTCTGCGATCACCGGCTAGTGAGTGTGCTCGAAGGTGGATATGATCTAGAGGGCTTGTCGCAGTCCGCGTCTACGCATATTACGCGGCTGTTGAAAGGATGAATCATGGTAACCGAACCGTCCAACGCCGACATTGCGGTAATGAGCTTCGAGGATGCGCTGAAGCAGCTTGAGAAGATCGTCGACGATCTGGAGCGGGGCGACGTGCCGCTGGAGGAATCCATTCGCATCTATGAGCGCGGCGAAGCCCTGAAGAAGCATTGCGACACGCTTCTGAAATCCGCCGAGGACAAGGTGGAGAAAATCCGCATTGGCCGCGATGGGCAGCCGGTCGGAACGGAACCGCTGGACCCTGAGTAATATCGGTCAGAGTGTTTCCGGTCAGAAGAGCGTTTTGAGCGGGGTGATGTAAGGTGCTAAAACGCCGCTCAGCATGTAGGGGCCAAGTCCCCAGGCAAGCGTCCATCCTGCAGCGCCGATAATATTGGCGGCCAGAAAATGCGGCGGGTTCATCTTCATTGAACCCGCAACGATGCCGTTAAGCTGCCGCAGCAGCACGACGAAGCGTGCCGTTGCGACCACATAAATTCCCTTGCTGTCGAAGAGTTTTTCAAACTGCTCCAGACGTTCCGGCGTGAGTTTGACGAGATGGCCGTATCGCAAGATCAGTCGGCGTCCACCAAAACGCCCGATCAGATAGCCTGTGCAATCACCTAGCACCGCGCCAACAAAAACCGCGAGAAGCACAGCTTCGATGTTCAGCGTTCCGTGCAGCGCAAGCAGCGAGCTTGCTATGAGGGCGCTTTCGCCGGGCAAGGGGGCGCCGAAGGATTCAAAATATACGATAAAGAAAAGCGCCAGCGCGCCATATGCGGCAATATAAGGTTCCAGAAAGCTCATTGATTTGCAGGTCTTTCGGCAAATGCCGATCTGATCCCAGTCAGATCGAAACACGATAAAAGGCCCCGGACGAGCCGGAGCCTGAAATCTGTATCTATCACATCAACCGATGGAACGCTTGCCGGTAATTGCGTGGTACACCCACAACACGATTATTGAACCGACTATCGCAATAACAAGACTGATCGGATCGAACGCGCCGGTGACGCCACGTCCAAAAAGCTGAGACGAAATCACACCGCCGACGATGGCGCCGACAATGCCGAGAGCAATATCCAGGAAAAGGCCCTGGCCGCTTTTATTGACAATCTTGCTGCCGATGAAGCCGGCAATCAAGCCTAGTATTATCCAGCTTATAACAGACATCTAATATCTCCCGATGCGTAAATACATTTTTGCATCACGCACTTAGGAAATTTTCACACTGCTACAAAATTTGCAAGGTATAATGCTTGTCAAAATGGGAAACCCATTTACCTTTATCTTACCGAATGCACAGTTGGCATCGGATAACAGGGAGTATCGTGTGATGGGAAGTTATGACGACAACTCGGGCAATTCGCCTATTCCTGGCGGAAGCCTGGCGAAGCCGGTTCTGATTGCGCTCGGCGCCCTGCTGATCGGCAAGATGTTGAAGGGCCATGGCGACGATACGGCGGCTGCTCCGGCGCAGCCTGTGCCTGTGCCGGATCAATCGCAGGCAGGCGGCGGGCTGCTCGGCGGCATCCTTGGCGGGCTTGGGGGTCTGCTCGGCGGTGCGGCTGCCGGAAATGCTTCTGCGGCTCCCTCCGCGCCGGGACCTCTCGGCGGCGGACTCGGCGGTCTTCTCGATCAACTCAAGCAGGCTGGTCTTGGCGACAAGGTGGATTCGTGGGTTGGTCAGGGTTCCAACCATCCAATCGAGCCAGGGCAGCTTGGCGATGCGCTCGGCCAGAAAACGCTCAGTGAAATTGCGGCGCATGCCGGCATCGATCAGCAGGAGCTTCTGGACCAGCTCTCGCAGGTGCTGCCGGGCCTGGTGGACAAGCTGACGACGAACGGACAGGTTCCCGACACCAGTGCGCTTTCCAAGCTGTTGCAAGGGCGCTGACAGGATTTTGCATGGAGACTGAACCGCACCGCTCGTCGGTGCGGTTTTGTTTTGAATGCGCTTTCGATAAACTGCAATCAGCTCTTATATAAGCTCTACAGATTAATGGCTGGAGTCGCGTTTCATGAGTTTCTTTCCGTGTCCTGATCCGGTTCTTGGCGACAAGACCTCGGTTGATAGCATCGAAACGCTGGTCATCCCGCGTACAAGCGACATTGGCGGGCTGGAAGTGCGGCGCGCTTTGCCAACGGTGCGTCGCCGTCTGGTGGGGCCGTTCATTTTCTTCGATCGCATGGGGCCGGCTGTTCTGCGCGATGGCGATGCGCTGGATGTGCGCCCGCATCCGCATATCGGCCTTTCCACGGTGACCTATCTTTTTGACGGGCATATCCGGCATAGGGATAGTCTCGGCACTGAAATGGTCATCCGTCCTGGTGATGTGAACCTGATGACGGCAGGCCGGGGCATTGTGCATTCGGAACGGTCGCCGGAAGAGGAACGCAACGGACCGTTGTCGATTTCCGGCATTCAGACATGGCTCGCGCTTCCCGACGCGCTGGAAGAAATCAACCCGGAATTTTTTCATACCAATGCTCCCGATCTGCCGGTGATGGAGGACCGTGATTTTTCCGGCCGCCTGATCATGGGGGCCATGCTGGGGCTGAAGTCTCCGGTAATCCAACATGCCGATACGCTCTATGCAGATATTCGAATTGAGCCGAACGGACGTTTCCCGATCCCGCCCGTGGCTGAAGAACGTGCTATCTATACCTTGCAGGGCAATGTCGGCATTGGCGGAGAAGTGTTCCCGCCTGATCGCTTGCTGGCCTTTCGCCCCGGCGACGATATCGTAGTGCAGGCCGGACCGGAGGGAGCGCATATCATGCTTTTTGGCGGTGCGGCCCTTGGCTCGAAGCGCTATGTATGGTGGAATTTCGTATCCTCTTCACGGGAGAGGATTGAGCAGGCCAAGGAAGAATGGCGAACCGGGCGTTTTGATATTGTGCCCGGTGACGAAAAGGATTTCATACCTTTGCCTGAATGAAATGAATTGAGTTGGGACACGATGTCTCCCTGCTTGATCCCGTCGCGTAGCTGCTATACCGACAACAAGGCCGAACCAGAAACAGGTTGTTTTAATGTCCCGACCCCTGACCCCATTGCTCGATAAGGCGCCGACCCCGGATCGCCTGCGTGCATTGCCGGAATCCGACTTGCCGCAGCTCGCGCAGGAATTGCGCGCGGAGTTGATCGACGTGGTTTCGACCACTGGCGGGCATCTGGGCGCGGGACTGGGTGTGGTGGAACTGACCGTGGCATTGCACCATGTCTTCGATACCCCGCACGACCGCATCATCTGGGACGTTGGCCATCAGGCCTATCCGCACAAGATTTTGACCGGGCGTCGCGACCGCATCCGCACATTGCGCCAGACCGGCGGCCTTTCTGGTTTCACCAAGCGCACTGAAAGCGAATATGATCCTTTCGGGGCGGCGCATTCGTCGACATCGATTTCGGCTGGCCTCGGCATGGCCGTCGCATCCGATCTTTCGGGCGAAAAGCGCAATGTGATTGCCGTCATCGGCGATGGTTCCATGTCGGCAGGCATGGCCTATGAAGCGATGAACAATGCCGGTGCGCTCGATGCGCGCCTTATTGTCATCCTCAACGATAATGACATGTCGATTGCGCCGCCGACCGGCGCAATGAGTGCCTATCTGGCGCGTCTTGTCTCCGGCAAGACTTACCGCAGCGTCCGCGAAGCCGCCAAGCAGGTCGCCAAAAAACTGCCGAAGTTCCTTCAGGACAAGGCCCGCAAGTCGGAAGAATATGCGCGTGCCTTTTTCACTGGCGGCACGCTGTTTGAAGAGCTTGGCTTTTATTATGTCGGCCCCATTGACGGGCATAATCTGGATCATCTGCTGCCGATCCTGAAAAATGTGCGAGACACGCAGGAAGGCCCGGTACTGATCCACGTGGTCACGCAAAAGGGCAAGGGTTATGGGCCTGCGGAAGCTGCCGCCGACAAATATCACGGCGTCAATAAATTCGACGTCATAACCGGTCAGCAGTCGAAACCGCCCGCAAATGCGCCGAGCTATACCAAGATTTTCGGCACCAGCCTGATCGAAGAAGCCCGTCACGACCACAGAATAGTGGCGATCACTGCCGCCATGCCGTCGGGCACCGGGCTTGATCTTTTTGGCGAGGTGTTCCCGCAGCGCACATTCGATGTCGGCATTGCCGAGCAACATGCGGTGACTTTCGCCGCCGGTCTCGCAAGTGAAGGTTTCAAGCCGTTCTGTGCGATCTACTCCACCTTCCTGCAGCGCGGCTACGATCAGGTCGTGCATGACGTTTCGATCCAGAACCTGCCGGTGCGCTTCCCTATCGACCGCGCCGGTCTGGTTGGGGCCGATGGCCCGACCCATGCAGGCTCGTTCGATACAGGATTCCTTGCCGCTCTCCCCGGTTTCGTGGTGATGGCCGCTTCCGACGAGGCCGAACTGCGCCATATGGTGCGCACGGCCGCTGAATATGACGAAGGTCCGATTTCCTTCCGCTATCCGCGTGGCGATGGTGTCGGTGTCGATCTGCCTGAACGCGGGCAACTGCTTCAAATCGGCAAAGGGCGCATCGTGCGCGAAGGCACGAAGGTTGCGCTGCTGTCCTTCGGGACGCGCTTGCAGGAATGCCTTGCCGCCGCCGATGAGCTGGGCGCTGCCGGTCTATCGACCACGGTTGCTGATGCACGTTTTGCCAAGCCGCTCGATCATGATCTGATCCGCCGCTTGGCGCGTGAACACGAAGTGCTGGTGATGGTGGAAGAGGGTGCGGTTGGCGGTTTTGGCAGCCACGTGCTGCAATTCCTCGCCACGGACGGACTTCTGGATCGTGGCCTCAAAGTGCGCGCGCTGGCCTTGCCGGACAGCTATCAGGACCACGGCAAGCCGGACGCCATGTATGCCGAGGCCGGTCTCGACCGGACGGGCATCGTGCATGCGGTGTTTGCCGCTCTTGGTCGCGACCAACTGACTACCTCCCACCGTGCCTGAACCGGTTGGCGATAAGAACCTGCGGCTCGACCAGTTGCTGGTGGAGCTTGGGCTGTTTGCAACGCGCTCGCGGGCGCGAGATGCAATCCAGCGCGGTACGGTCAAGGTGGACGGCAAGACCGTCACCAAGCCGGGCCAGACGGTTCTGCGCACGGCGAAGATCGCCGTTGATGATCCGGCAAGCGCCTATGTCTCCCGCGCTGCCCTGAAGCTTATTGCGGCGCTCGACCATTTCGACCTTGATGTGAAAGGACGCACAGCGCTCGACATTGGCGCTTCGACAGGCGGCTTCACGCAGGTGCTTCTGGAGCGGGGTGCAAGCCATGTTCTGGCTATCGATGTCGGCCATGACCAATTGCATGAGTCCCTGCGCGCCGATCCTCGTGTAACCAACAAGGAAGGGCTCAATGCTCGCGGGCTTGAGCTCTCCCATCTGGATGGGCGCGAAATCGATTGCGTGGTTTCGGATGTGAGTTTCATCTCGCTCAAACTGGCCTTGCCCCCGGCATTGGCCTTGGCGCAAAAAGATGCTATCTGCGCGCTTCTCGTAAAGCCGCAATTTGAAGCGGGGCGCGAGGCCATCGGCAAGGGCGGCATTTTGCGCGATCCGAAAGATGGCGAACGCATTGCGGAAGAACTGAAATCATGGCTGGAAACGCAGGCAGGTTGGCGTGCGCTCGGCCTCTGCCCATCGCCTATCGAAGGCGGAGATGGCAATCGTGAATATCTCCTGGCAGGAAAGAAAGACCGATGACGACCCAGATTACAATCCGCTCGATTGGCGCGGGCGGCGATGGCGTCGCCAACCTTCCAGACGGTCAGATTTATGTGCCTTTCACGCTGCCGGGCGAGGTGGCCAATGTCGCGCGTGATAAGAACCGAGCGACGGTTATGGCGCTTCTGGAAACATCGCCTGAGCGTCGGGCGCCCGCCTGCCAGCATTTCGAGGATTGCGGTGGCTGCGCCTTGCAACACTGGCAGGATGAACCCTATCGTCTGTGGAAGCGCGAACTGGTCGTCTCCGCGCTGAAGGGCAGGGGGATTGATGCGGAAGTTGCGCCTCTGGTCGCTTGCCAGCCACGTACGCGCCGCCGCGCTGTTTTTGCGGCGCGCAAGACGGAGAAGGGCGTCCTGCTTGGCTTCAATCGTCACTTGAGCCACGAAATCATCGACATCGTTGAATGTGCGGTAACTGTTCCCGAGATCATTGCGCGGCTTGACGATTTGCGTGAAGTTGGTGCTTTGATCGCGCCTGGCTCCAAGCCCTTCAAGCTGGCGGTGACGTTGACTGCATCCGGTCTTGATCTCGCGGCGAGCGGCTGCGGCAAGCTGAGCGACGATCAACGGCGCGCGCTGACCGCTCTTGTCATGAAAAAGGGCTTTGCGCGTCTTTCGCATGAAGGCGAAATCATCGTTGAGCCGAAAAAGCCGCTCATTCACTTCGGCAAGGTGCCGGTTCCGGTGCCGCCCGGCTGCTTCTTGCAGGCAACGACCGATGCGGAAGAAGCAATGGTGCAGTTGGTGCTGGATCATGTCGGCAAAGCCAAGCGTGTCGCGGACCTGTTCTGCGGCGTCGGCACATTTGCACTGCGGATTGCGGAAAAGAGCGCGGTTCATGCGGTCGAGAACGACGCGCTGGCGCTTGCGGCTCTTGATCGAGGCGTGCGCCATGTGCAGGGCTTGAAGCCCGTCTCGGTCGAGCGACGCGATCTGTTCCGCCGGCCACTGATGCCGAAGGAACTGCTGACCTATAATGCCGTGGTTTTCGATCCTCCGCGGGCAGGCGCAGAAGAGCAGGCGCTTGAACTGGCGAAATCCAAGGTGGAAAAGGTTGTCGCGGTTTCGTGCAATCCGGTGACGCTGGCTCGCGACCTCGCCATTCTGACAAAGGGCGGTTATCGCGTCACGCGTGTCACGCCGATTGACCAGTTCCTCTGGTCGCCACACGTTGAAGCTGTGGCGACACTGGTAAGAAAGTAAGTCTTCAGCACACACTGATTTGATTTTGGAGCGCTGGCCTGATTGGGTCAGATCGGCGCTTTAACCTTTTGTTTTGACACGCATCTTTTCCGAAAAAATAATGTGGCCGAAAATGGCTATTTGCCCGCATGTAGCGCTTGAGAATCGCCATTTTCGCGCCATTTGATCGCTAATTATATACTATATGAAAAAGTATATTATGATTGTCGGTTATAGGTGAGTATATATTCCTATAACTATAAAAATATATTGTAATTTTTTATATTTCTGCAATCGTTATTTATTATTTCGAGGAGGGGTATAGATTGAGTCATTACACGTTGGATAACTCTTGGTCGGAAGCCGACCGTCGTTTAGGGTTGCTTGAACTTTATCTTGATGAAGGCACAAAAAGGCGAGTTAAGCAGTTAGGGCATGTGGGGCGCGGTTCTCATTGCCTTGAAATTGGAGCTGGACGTGGGTCCATCGTTAAATGGCTTTCGGAGATTGTCGGGGACACCGGAACTGTAACTGCGATAGATATAAATACGAATTTAATTAGGTCTATAACGTCGAAAAATGTAAGAATACTGCAACAGGATGTGACAAAAGAACCGATCCCGGTGGAAGAGTTTGATTTTGTTCATGCCCGTTGGACGTTGTGTCATATCTCACATAGAGAAGAAGTTTTGGAGAAAATTATCCGCGCATTGCGTCCTGGAGGACTTCTCCTTTTGGAAGAAATTGATTTTACTTCGCTCATTTCCACCCAGAACTCGCCATATCGAAAATTTTTCGAGTCCATAGTTAAAATGCTTTCTCGTAGAGGTGGCGATGGAAATTGGGCTCGGTCCCTGGTGGAGCGTATTTCCAAGAGTGAGTTTAATGGCGTAGGTTTTGAAAGCAATGTGCAGATTATTCAGGGAGGAAGTCTTCTCGGTAAGTTTTGGGCGCTAACGGGGCAACAGCTGCGTGAAGAATTACTCGATACCGGACACATCAGTCTGGAGCAGTTCAACGAAGCTGTGGCTGCATTAAAAGCTCCTAATTGTTTTGGCTTTGGAGGGACCGAAATCGCGAGCTGGGGCCGGAAGCTGCCTCGATAAGCAGCACGATTTCAGGTGGCGCACAGATATCCGGAAGCGGTGCCGATTTTCTGGCGGAGGTACATACACAACAACCGGTTCACGCTTTGGCCGGGAATACCGGGTACGTTTCTTGGTCTCATCTATGAGCAAAGGAAACATCTCGCAAACTAGATCACAGTTTGCGAGATGGGTGTCTTACATCTTCTCGATGATCTTCTGGTCGCCTTCATGCGCCTTGCCATTGGCGGCGATGATGGCGGGAACGATGTCTTCCGCCTTGTCGATCACCAATGGCTTTACCTGATGCGCGGTATGCAGGAAGCCTTCTGCCGCCATATGCTCAAGCAGTGAGAGCATAGGCTGCCAGAAATTGTTGATGTTTGCGAAAACCATCGGCTTGCGATGCTTGCCGAGTTGCGCCCAGGTCATCATTTCCACGATTTCTTCAACCGTGCCGATGCCTCCCGGCAGCGTGACAAACGCATCCGATTTCTGGAACATAAGGTGCTTGCGCTCATGCATGTCGCCGACGACGATGAGCTCGGTCAGCTGTTGGGCCTTTTCGAGGCTCGCTTCCTTGTCGAGCAGGAAGGTCGGGATGATGCCGGTAACCTCGCCGCCAGCTTCCATCACGCCTTGCGCAACCGCGCCCATGATGCCGCGCGTGCCGCCGCCATAAACAAGGCGCAGGCCGTGTTCGGCAATGGAGCGGCCAAGCGTAACGCCCGCTTCGCGATAGATGGGATTCAGGCCCGTAGACGAGCCGCAATAAACACAGATGGATCGAATCTCAGACATGATTTCTTGTGCGCTTTTGGCCTTTCAGCGTCAAGCGCTTGCGATTTCATTTAGCGGAGAAGTTTGTGGTCACGGGCCAGTCCTGTTGGACATTTGTGGCGATTGTTATATCTCAATCAGTATGTGTTCCAGATCGAGAAGTGGATTGGATATGAAGAACTGGGTTGTGTTTCTCGGGCTTACCTTTGCCGCCTCATCCACATCAGCGGGCGAGATCAACATCAAGCTGCCGGACGACACCGAAGTGACGACCAACTCCGTTCTCTACAAATGCGGCGAGAATAATGTTTCGGTAACCTACTACAATGCCGGTGATATTTCGCTTGCCGAACTGGAGCTGGAAGACGAAACCGTCATCGCCTCCAACGTCCTCTCCGGCTCTGGAGCCAAATATGCCGGCGGCGTTTATATCTGGTGGACCAAGGGCGAAACGGCCGATCTTTATAACCTTATGGACGATCCGGACCAGTCGAAGCCGACAAACTGTGTAGAACAATAACCCTGCTAATAAAAAGCCTCGTACCTTTTGCCGTTTCGGTGCAGATTTCTTGTGGGGGGAAGCCAAAAGCTATAAACCCGTCATTATAGTCTCTGGCGTGGGTTTCGAAACGAAATGCAAAAGAACAGGTTAGGATTGCTCGGTATCGGGCTCGTCGCAATTGTTGTCGGGCTCGGCCTCTATTGGAATGCAACACGATCCCGCATTGAGGTGCCGCAATCCAATGTGGCTGCGCCAGTGTCTGGCGATGTGCCAGCGCAGCCTCAAGCAACACCATCGGAGACCAAAGCGCCAGAGGCGACCAACCCTGCGCCCAATGATGCGAAGCCGCAAGCCGCGCAATCCGAAGAGCCTGCCAAACAGGCCGATGCCGCTCCCGCAGAACACCCGAACAAGACGCCGGTTTTCGATCTTCTTCGCGTCGAGCCTGACGGTTCGGTCGTGATCGCCGGCAAGGCGCTTCCCAATGCCGATGTCGAGGTTGTGGCAGGGGCAAACGTTGTCGGAAAGGCAAAGGCCGGAGCCACTGGCGATTTCGCCGTTGTGCTGGATGAACCCTTGAAAGCGGGCGACCACCAGCTTGTCTTGCGCTCGACCGGTGCGGACAACAATGTTGCCACTTCCGCACAAACCGCCATTGTATCGGTGCCAGAAACCAAATCGGGACAGGTGCTGGCGCTGGTCGAGGAGCCCGGTCAGGCAAGTCGCCTGATCACAAAGCCGGAAACGGCGGCGAAACCGCAGGAAAATACGGAAGCTGCTTCCGAAGCTCCGGACAAGGCTGACAAGCCGGAATCCAAGCCTGTGCAGGATTTGCCGATTGCCATTGAAGCAGTGGAGATCGAAGGCCAATCCGTGTTCGTGGCGGGTAAGGCCAAGGGCGGTAATCGCGTGATCGTTCACGCCAACGATACGCTGCTCGGCGCAAGCCCCATTTCACCTGATGGCCGTTTTCTGGTGCAGAGCAAGCAGCCCCTCAGTGTCGGCGATTATATCATTCGCGCTGACCTGCTTGACAATGCCAATCGGGTTTTGGCGACAGCTCGCGTGCCGTTCCGCCGCGAAGCCGGTGAAAATATTTCAGCCATTGCCCCCGATACGGATGGTCAGGCGACCGCGCCTTCGGGCGTGCATGGCGAAGCTGCGGCCCCGCTCCAGAAAGTTGAAGGTTCTGTCATCATCCGGCGCGGAGACAATCTCTGGACGATCTCCAAGCGCACCTATGGCAAAGGCACCCGATACACGACAATCTATCTCGCCAATCGCGACCAGATCCGCAATCCGGACCTGATCTGGCCGGGGCAGGTGTTCAATATGCCGAAGGAACCTTTGGGTGAGGACGAGGTCAAGCGCCAGTTGGAAGAGCACAGGAACTGATGAGCGTTTTTGCAACCGAACTGCGCTTTCCTGTAAGGGACGGCGCGTTTCGGTCGGGAGACCAGTCACGATAGTGTGTTCCCATTTGCTGGCCTTTTCTGGAATGAACGTCTCCAAATCTTGAACTTCAGGGCATAATCGTATATCGTCGATAGACGATGAAGATAGTTCTGGACAAAAACTTGGCCGAAGCAGCCCCCGATGTGGCGCAGCTCGGCATTGATGATGAAGCGGCGGCGCGCATTTGCGCCGCGCTGGGGCATCCTGTCCGTATTCGCATTATCCGCCAGTTGATGATGGAGGAGGCCTGCTGCTGCAAGGATATTGTCGGCAAGCTCGACCTCGCTCAATCGACGGTTTCTCAGCACCTCAAGGTTCTCGTGCAGGCGGGTCTGGTCGACTACCGGCCCGAGCGCCAAACCTCTCGTTACAGCATCAACTGGCCGCAACTGTCCGCGATTCGCGCGCATCTTGCCACTTTCTCCGGTGACTGCTGCGTCAGCTCTGTTTGATTGAAAGACCCTGATATGAGTTCCCCCAAAACGGTTTCCGCCGACTCCGGCGAGACGTTCAAGACACTGCGAAATCTCTGGCCCTATATGTGGCCTTCCGACAGGCCGGACCTTCGCATGCGCGTCGTCTGGGCCACGTTCTATCTGGTGATTTCCAAGATCGTGCTGATCCTCGTCCCCTATTTCTTCAAATGGGTGACGAACGCCTTGACCGGCCAGCTGAACCCGCCGGATTATCTTCCGCTGTTTCTGGTTGGTGCGGTGATGCTGGTGTTGGCCTATAACGGCGCCAAGATCGTACAGGCCGGTCTCAACCAGCTTCGCGACGCATTGTTTGCGAGTGTCGGCCAATATGCGGTGCGCCAGCTTGCCTATAAGACCTTCGTGCATATGCATCAGCTGTCCTTGCGGTTCCATCTGGAACGACGCACAGGCGGGCTTTCGCGCGTCATCGAGCGCGGCACCAAGGGCATCGAAACCATCGTTCGTTTCACGATCCTCAACAC
This sequence comes from Ochrobactrum sp. PL_is483, assembly GCF_055816855.1. NCBI lineage: Bacteria > Pseudomonadati > Pseudomonadota > Alphaproteobacteria > Hyphomicrobiales > Brucellaceae > Ochrobactrum > Ochrobactrum sp. PL_is483. The sequence continues at coordinate 114,809 of NZ_JBVPGS010000030.1, read as the reverse complement.
ACTGCCCACCATCCTGGAATTTGCGCTGACGGCGGTGATTTTCGCCTTCGCCTACGGCATCTCATACCTTCTCGTGGTGGCTGCAACCGTCTGGCTCTATACTTGGTTCACGATCAAGGCGAGTGACTGGCGCATCAATATTCGCCGCGAAATGAACAATTCCGATACGGACGCCAACACCAAGGCGATCGACTCGCTGCTCAATTTCGAAACGGTCAAATATTTCGGCAACGAGAAAATGGAAGCCCAGCGCTTCGATGCTTCGATGGCGCGTTATGAAAAGGCGGCAACCCAGACCTGGACCTCGCTCGGCTGGCTGAACTTCGGTCAGGCCGTCATCTTTGGTGTCGGCATGGCGGTTGTCATGGTCATGTCGGCGCTGGAAGTGCGGGCCGGGACGCAATCCATCGGCGATTTCGTTTTCATCAATGCCTTGCTGATGCAGTTGTCCATTCCGCTCAACTTCATCGGCTTTATCTATCGTGAAATCCGTCAGGGCCTGACCGATATCGAGCAGATGTTCGACCTTCTCGATGTAAAGCAGGAAGTCGTCGACAAATCCAATGCGCCAGCATTGAAAATCGAACACGGCGCAATTCGCTTCGACGACGTGCATTTCGCCTATGATGCGAACCGTCCGATCCTCAAAGGCATCAGTTTTGAAGTTCCGGCAGGGAAGACAGTGGCGATTGTCGGACCGTCGGGTGCGGGAAAATCGACCATCTCGCGGCTCCTGTTCCGCTTCTATGATGTCCAGTCCGGGTCGGTCTCCGTCGACGGGCAGGATGTCAGGGATGTTACGCAGGAAAGCCTGCGCAAGGTCATCGGCATGGTGCCGCAGGATACCGTGCTGTTCAACGATACGATAGCCTATAATATTCGTTATGGCCGTCCCGATGCCACGACTGAAGAAGTGGAAAAGGCAGCCGAACTGGCGCAGATTTCGGGCTTCATCAAGCATCTGCCGGAAGGCTATCAATCCATGGTCGGCGAACGCGGCCTCAAGCTTTCAGGCGGAGAGAAACAGCGTGTTGCCATTGCCCGCACGATCCTGAAGGCCCCGCCGATCCTCATCCTCGATGAGGCTACCTCCGCACTCGATACGGCAACCGAGCAGGAAATCCAGTCGGCACTCGACATTGTCAGCCGGGGCCGGACCACGCTGGTTATCGCGCATCGCCTGTCGACGGTGATCGGCGCGGATGAGATCATCGTCCTGAAAGACGGCCTGATCGCCGAAAGAGGCACGCACCGCATGCTGCTCAAGCACAAGGGGCTTTATGCTTCCATGTGGGCTCGCCAGCGCGAGGCCGATGAGGCGGAAGAGCGTCTGCGCCAGGTGCGGCAAAGCGACGAACTGGGCGTCGTTTCGCGCGGTGTTCCGGCGGCGGAATAGCGGGTTCGCTGGTGGTTAGTTGTATTAGGGCATGATCACGTGCCCTAACAGCCGTGAATAATTTGCGAAATGGATTTTGATTCCGGATAGGATGAGGTAAATAACGGCCAAACTCAAAGGAAGAGCGATGAGCCTTACTGACACTATCCGCAATACTTTCGTGCCGATCCACCGGGAAGGCTATCCGTTTATCGCGGGCTTTTTCGTTGTTTCGCTCATTCTCGGCTGGCTCTGGGACCCGCTGTTCTGGATCGGCATGGTGCTGACCGTCTGGTGCATCTATTTCTATCGTGATCCCGAGCGCGTGACGCCGATGGACGACGATCTGGTCATCAGCCCAGCCGACGGCAAGGTTTCCTTCGTCGGTCTGGCGGTCCCGCCCGTCGAACTTGACCTCGGTGCCGAACCACGCATGCGCGTGTCGGTCTTCATGAATGTGTTTTCGGTCCACATCAACCGCTCGCCGGTGCGCGGCAAGATCGAGAAGGTCGTGCATCGTCCGGGCAAGTTCCTCAACGCGGAACTGGACAAAGCCAGCACCGAAAACGAACGCAACAGCGTCCTGATCGAAAGCCCGCACGGCAAGATCGGCGTTGTCCAGATTGCAGGTCTTGTTGCCCGACGCATTGTCTGCTGGTCCAATGAGGATGATGAATTGTCCGTGGGCGAGCGGTTCGGCCTGATCCGCTTCGGATCGCGCGTCGATGTCTATCTTCCGGCAGAAGCGACCGTTCGCGTCGCTGTTGGCCAGACGGCTGTGGCCGGTGAAACCGTGCTGGCCGATTACGGCAGCGTGCGCGGTGAGCCTGTGGTGCGGATCGGCTGAGCCGATGGAAACACCTTTTCCGCCTTTTGAGCCCAATGGCCGCGTGGATTCATCGCGCGGCCCGAAGCTGTCGCAGATACCCCTGCGTATCGTCGTTCCCAATGTCATAACGGTTCTGGCTATCTGCGCCGGCCTTACCGGCATCCGTCTGGCCTTCGAGAACCGTTTCGAGCTTGCCGTTATGATGGTGCTCGTCGCAGCTTTTCTGGACGGCATCGACGGACGGGTCGCGCGCATGATGAAGGGATCGTCGAAGTTCGGCGCCCAGATGGATTCATTGGCCGATATCGTCAATTTCGGCGTGGCGCCTGCCTTGGTGCTCTATGCCTTCATGCTTGATCAGGCGCGCTCTTTCGGCTGGATCGCGGCACTTCTCTACGCCATTGCCTGCTGCCTGCGGCTGGCGCGTTTCAATGTCATGCTGGAAGACCCGAACCGTCCCGCATGGCAAAGCAACTATTTCATCGGCGTGCCTGCGCCCGCCGGTGCGATGCTCGTCCTGCTGCCGGTCTATCTTGGCTTTCTCGGCCTCACCCCGACACGCGCGCTTGCTTTCGGGGTCGCGGTTTATACCGTGGCCATTGCGTTCCTGCTGGTAAGCCGCCTGCCGGTTTATAATGGCAAATCGGCTGGCAGCCTTGTCCGGCGCGATATCGTCATGCCGCTGATCCTGTTCGTGGTGGTGTATGTCGCGTTCCTGATGAGCTTCACCTGGCAGACATTGAGCATCACGGCGCTCGCCTATCTTGCGTTTCTTCCGTTCAGTCTGGCAGCCTGGAACAGGCGCGAAGCCGCCGACCGCAAGTCTGAGGAAAAGGCCAGCACCGAAGAGGATGTGCCGTCAGGCGACAACTGATGGCAAGGCCTGCTTGATGAAATCGACGCGCTCCTGGACCGACACTTTCGGCAGGAGCGCGATTTCATATCCGAGCCGCCTGTAGGTTTTGTCCATCGCATCGAAAGTGCGTTCGGCTTCCTCGAAATCCTGCTTGCGCTCTGCATCCTGCCCGAAGATTTCCGCCCATGGCGGCGCCAGGAACACGGTTCTGTTATATCTGACCTGGAGGGCAGCTTCTTCCATGTGTTGCTGAACCGGCAGGTCGCACAGCGTCAGATAGCCGATCACGTCGGGAACACCGCGATCGAAGAAAACCGTACCAGGCTGTTGTTCCGCCATCGCGTGCGAGCGCATCTCCCAGCAAAGCATCAACTCGGCAAAAAGCGTGCGATCCTTCCAGGGCAGGGCATTGCCGCTGATAGCGACCTGATCCTGAATAATGGCGCGTCCAGCTTCAACGGTACGGGCGAAGCCGTCCTTTTCAAGCGCATCGATCAGCGTACTTTTACCGGATCCCGGCCCGCCGCTGATGATGATGAAACGTTCGTGATTTCTGGTCATAGATCCTCCAATAGCAAAGGGCACGCGTGCCAAGATGGTTCGCGCGTGACGAAGGGGGCTGGAAGTGGGGGGAATTGTCCGCTGAAAGAAGCGCCGCCAGGCGGCAAGAAGCGGAAGACAATGCAATAAATAGAACCGGCCTCGCTTGCAGGCAAGGCCGGAAGAAAGAAATCAGCTCGGCAGATGATAGTCGAGGAAGCGGTCCTGTCGGACGTCGAAAAGTTTGCCGCTAACTTCGAGTTTCGGATCGGCAAGCTTGACGATCTTTTCTGCAACCGATTGCGGCGTCGGCAGTGTTTCCGGATCTTCGCCCGGCATGGCCTGCGCGCGCATTGCCGTACGGGTGGCACCCGGATTGACGGAGTTGATCTTGAGTTTCATCTGCTTCGTTTCTTCAGCCCAGCTGCGCGCCATGACTTCGACAGCAGCTTTCGAGGCAGCATAAGGCCCCCAGAAGGCGCGGCAGGTATGCGCCACGCCGGAAGAAAGCAGAATGGCACGCCCTGCATCGGAAGCGCGCAGCAGCGGATCGGTAGAACGAATGAGGCGCCACACACTGGTGACGTTGACGTTCATGACTTTCTCGAAAGTCTTGGCTTCGACATGGCCGATGGGCGATATCGTGCCGAGAACGCCCGCATTGGCGACCATGATATCGAGCTTGCCCCAGCGCTCATGAATGGAGCCGCCGAGGCGATCGATCGCTTCCATGTCGGTAATGTCGAGAGGCACCAGCGTTGCGCTGCCGCCGAGTTTGCGAATGTCGTCGTCCAGCTCTTCCAGTCCGCCGACCGTGCGCGCAACCGCGAGCACATGCGCGCCGCGTTTTGCCAGTTCAAGCGAAAGAAAATAGCCGATACCGCGCGATGCGCCTGTTACCAGTGCAATGCGGCCCGTAAGGTCGATGCTCATCTAGTCCCCATATGTCATTCAAACACAAGAAACAGGCGGCCTTTTGGGCCGCCTGCGTGAAAGGATTGGGCGATCAGCCGTTGCTGGCGAGGAGAGACAGCGTATGGACGTTGCTCTCGCCTTCCTGATCGAGAAGACGGGTTGGATATTCGCCCGTAAAGTAGTGATCGGTAAAGGCCGGTGCTTTCGGATCACGTGGCTTTCCGCCCACAGCCTTGTACAGACCGTCGATGGAAAGGAAGGCCAGAGAATCCGCGCCGATATAGCGGCACATGGATTCGAGGTCTTCATGCTGGTTTGCCAGCAGCTTATCGGCATGGGGGGTGTCGATACCGTAGAAATCCGGGTGGTAAATCATGGGACTTGCCACGCGAATATGTACTTCCTTTGCGCCTGCATCGCGGATCATTTGCACGATCTTGACGGAAGTGGTGCCGCGCACGATGGAATCATCCACCAGCACCACGCGCTTGCCTTCAATCATGGCGCGGTTGGCCGAATGTTTCAGCTTCACGCCCAGCGCGCGAATTTGCTGCGTCGGCTCGATGAAGGTGCGGCCTACATAATGGTTGCGGATGATGCCATATTCGAACGGAATGCCGCTGGCCTGCGCGAAGCCGAGAGCGGCAGGTGTGCCCCCATCGGGCACTGGCACAACGACATCGGCCTCGATACCGGCTTCCTTGGCAAGCTCCATGCCCATGTTCTTGCGCGCAACATAGACGCTGCGACCGCCGACGACCGAGTCAGGGCGGGCGAAATAGACATATTCGAACAGGCAGAGCCGTTCTGGCTGCGGATTTTCAGCCTTGATGGATTCGGTCGTGATGGAGCCGTCTTTCTGGATCTCGCAGATAATCACTTCGCCGTTTTCGACGTCGCGAATATATTTCGCTCCAATAATGTCGAGGGCGCAGGTTTCCGAGCAGAAGATTGGTTTCCCGTCCAGTTCGCCCATGACGAGGGGACGAATGCCGATTGGATCGCGCGCGGCGATCAGCTTGGTGCGGGTCAGCGCCAGCATGGCATAGCCGCCTTCAACCTGCCGGATGGCATCGACGAAACGGTCGGACGAGGATGAGTGGCGCGAGCGGGCAATCATATGCAGCACGACTTCCGTGTCGGATGTCGCCTGAAAGATCGCGCCGGAAGCGATCAGCTGCTTGCGGAGCGTGAGGCCGTTGGTGAAGTTGCCGTTGTGAGCGATGGCGATGCCGCCAACTTCCAGTTCCGCGAACAATGGCTGCACATTGCGCAGGATGGTCTCGCCGGTGGTGGAATAACGCACATGGCCGATGGCGCGGTCGCCTGGCAGACGGTGCAGCGTCGCCGCATCGGTGAAATGGTCGCCGACGAGGCCCATATGACGCTCGGAATGAAAACGGCGGTTGTGATAGGAAACGATGCCGGCGGCTTCCTGTCCGCGATGCTGAAGGGCATGCAGGCCCAACGCGGTCAACGCGGCTGCGTCTTCATGGCCAAGAATGCCAAATACGCCGCACTCTTCATGCAGGGTGTCTTCATCCAGCATAAAGGAGGCATTTTCAGAAGAATGGCTGGTCATTGCCGCAAGGCCTTTCGATTGCAGAGGCAACTAAAGCGCCTCTCTATCACAAGATGGCTTTTTGTTAAAAGCGAAGAGTTCGCCGCTGCGTCGATATAGTCTCATGAATATCAGTATCGCACGATGCTCGCGAATAATCTCGCAAATTCCCGCCTGAAATATGATCGCGGAACTGAAATGACAATGTTTGAGCGTCAACTTGGCTATTTTGGTTCCAGAATCAGAAAAGCCGCCAGTGTGGCTGACGGCTTCCCGATAATCGAAAACGGCTTATTGCTGCGCAGGCGTATCGTCCGGAACCGGCGCTTCTTCCTGCTCACCAGAAGCGGGAGCATTGTGCTGCGGCTTGAACCTGTCGATCATCTGGTCAGGATTGGCTGGAAGAAGATCAATCAACTGCTGGCCAAAGGAATCGAGCATCGGCTTGGATTTGGCATTGGTTACCCATGCTGGCTGGTTGGTCGGGACAAGCCAGTTGAAGAACAGCATGGCAACGACAACGAGAAGCACGCCGCGCACGCCACCGAACAGAAAGCCCAACGTGCGGTCGAGCGCGCCGATACGGCTGTCGATGATGAAATCGGCAATCTTCATGGTGATCAGCGACACGACAATAAGCACGACGAGGAAAACCGCGCCAGCGGCGGCGATCTTCGCAATGGTTTCGTTGTTGATATAGGGCTGCACGAAAGGTAGAACCGGCTGGTAGAAGAGATAGGCCGCAGCCGCTGCTGCCGCCCACGATACCAGCGACAGCACTTCGCGGGAGAACCCGCGAACCATCGCCAGAACGGCTGAAACCAGCGTTATCCCGAGTAGAATTCCATCAAGCATGGTTATCGGCATTCTGGCCTGTCCTCAGTTATTTTGCGCAATCATTTCAGTGCGCAGGGCAGTCAAAGATGCTGGAGCTTATCACCGGAAGGTTGACAGATTCTTCCAGTCATAAAACTCCAGATTTATTGCTTCTTTCCGGAGCCTGAAGCCGCAATACGCGCCACAAGATCGGGCAGAGCCGAAGTTTCCATCAGACGGAAGCTACGATCTTTCCAAAGTTCGCCGCTGCCGCCGGGCACTTCTGCCTGCCGGAAGCCGAGTTTCTCCGCTTCCTTGAGCCTCTGTACCGCATGCGTTACCGCACGAACAGCACCGGAAAGGCTGATTTCGCCGAAATAAACACAATCTGGCGGAAGGGCAATACCGGCCATGGATGAAACCAGTGCGGCAGCCACAGCTATATCCGCAGCAGGCTCGCTGATGCGATAACCGCCTGCAACATTCAGATAGACATCGTGCTGGCCGAAACGAACGCCGCAATGCGATTCGAGAACGGCAAGGATCATGGCAAGTCGCCCGCCATCCCAGCCGACGACCGCGCGACGCGGCGTGCCGAGCGAGGAGGGCGCGACAAGCGCCTGGATTTCCACCAGCACTGGGCGCGTGCCCTCCATACCGGCGAAGACGGCGGCGCCGGGAGCCTTGGCATTGCGCTCGCCGAGGAAAAGCTCAGACGGATTGGACACTTCGCGCAAGCCGCCATCGGACATTTCGAAAACGCCGATTTCGTCGGTCGGGCCGAAGCGGTTCTTCACCGTTCTCAGAATGCGGTAGTGGTGACCGCCTTCGCCCTCGAAATAAAGAACGCCGTCAACCATGTGCTCGACCACGCGGGGACCGGCGATCTGGCCCTCCTTGGTCACGTGGCCGACCAGCACAACCGCTGCGCCCGTCTGCTTGGCATAGCGGATCAGCGCCTGTGCTGACGAGCGTACCTGCGTGACCGTGCCGGGCGCGGAATCCGCCATGTCGGTCCACAGCGTCTGGATGGAATCGATGATGACGAGATCGGGCCGTTTGGCGTCTGAAATGGTGGCGATAATGTCTTCGACATTGGTCTCCGCAGCAAGCTCCACCGCCGACGAGGCCACGCCCAGACGCTGGGCGCGCAAGCGGATCTGTGCGACCGCTTCTTCACCTGAAACATAGACAATGCGATGACCGCGATTGGAAAGGGCAGCGGCAGCCTGTGTCAAAAGCGTGGATTTGCCAATACCGGGATCGCCGCCGATCAAAAGCGCAGAACCGCGCACGAAACCGCCGCCGGTAACGCGGTCAAGCTCGCTGATGCCGGAAATGATGCGTGGCGCGTCCTCTATATCGCCGGAAAGCGAGGTGAGGGCGACAGCGCGCCCCTTGCGCTTGGACAGCATGGCGCCCGGCCCGGAGCCGATGCCGCTATTCGTGCCTTCCTCAACGAGCGTGTTCCACTCGCCGCAGGAGTCGCACTTGCCCGCCCAGCGCGAATGGACCGTGCCGCAATTCTGGCAGATGAACTGAACACGCGCCTTGGCCATCAGACGCGCTCCATCGCGAATGTGAGTTTATTCATATTGTTCCGGAAGATAGGAACCCTCGGCCAAATCTGCAAATCGCGTGAATTCAGACTGGAACGCGAGTTTGACGGTGCCAGTAGGCCCGTGACGCTGCTTGGCGATAATGACGTCAGCAGTGCCGCGCACTTTTTCAAAATGCTGCTTCCATTCTTCATACTTCGGATCGAATTCGTCGCGCGGCTCAAGGTTCTTGACGTAATATTCCTCGCGGAACACGAACAGCACCACGTCGGCATCCTGTTCGATGGAGCCCGATTCACGAAGGTCGGAAAGCTGCGGGCGCTTGTCGTCGCGGCTTTCCACCTGACGAGAGAGCTGTGAAAGGGCAATGATCGGAACGTTCAGTTCCTTGCCGAGCGCCTTGAGACCGGTGGTGATTTCCGTGATTTCCTGCACGCGGTTTTGTGCCGAAGCTTTCGACGAGCCAGTCATCAGCTGCACATAGTCGATCACCAGAACGTCGAGACCGCGCTGGCGCTTGAGGCGGCGCGCTCGTGCTGCGAGCTGGGCGATGGAGATGCCACCGGTCTGGTCGATATAGAGCGGGATTTTCTGCATCACCTGTGAGCAGGCGACGAGCTTTTCAAAGTCGGTCTCGGTGATGTCGCCGCGGCGGATTTTCGAAGACGAAACTTCCGTCTGCTCGGAAATGATACGGGTGGCGAGCTGTTCCGCCGACATTTCGAGCGAGAAGAAGCCGACGACGCCGCCATTCACGGCCTTCATCGACCCATCGGCCTGCTGTTCGCCTTCATAGGCATTGGCGATGTTGAAGGCGATATTGGTGGCAAGCGAGGTTTTGCCCATGCCCGGACGACCGGCAAGAATGATCAAGTCGGAGGGCTGTAAACCGCCCATCTTGCCGTCGAGCGTGTGGATGCCGGTCGAAATGCCGGAAAGATGCCCATCGCGCATGAAAGCGGCGTTGGCCATGTCCACGGCGGTTGTCACCGCGTCCTTGAAGGGCAGGAAACCGCCGTCATATCGGCCCGTTTCGGCCAGTTCGAACAGGCGGCGTTCGGCGTCCTCGATCTGTTCCTGCGGCGCCATGTCGACAGGCGCATCATAGGCAACATTCACCATGTCTTCGCCGATGCCGATCAGCGCACGCCGGGTCGCCAGATCGTAAATGGCGCGGCCGTAATCTTCGGCGTTGATGATGGTGACGGCTTCAGTTGCGAGACGGGTCACATATTGGAAAATCGTGAGATCGCCCACCTTGCCTTCAGTGGGCAGGAAGGTCTTCATCGTCACCGGATTGGCCATCTTGCCGACGCGGATAAGATCGGTCGTGATCTCATAGATGCGGCGGTGCAGCGGCTCGAAGAAATGGGTGGGCTTGAGGAAGTCCGATACCCGGTAAAACGCATCGTTATTGATCAGAATGGCGCCGAGCAGCGCCTGTTCCGCTTCAATATTGTGGGGTGCTTCACGATAGAGCGCGTCTTTCTGCTCCCGCGCGTCGTCGAGTTTACGTACCGCCGCTTCCGCCATGATTCCAATTCCTGTCCCTGATGCAACCAGCTAACCCTCAAGCGATGCCAAACGCAACGACGCTTCGGGTGATTCCTGCTGGAAGAGACAAGCTATACCATGATTCACACTGATCCACAGTTGGGATCGTCGTTTGGTCAGCCCGCTATTGACGCGGACTGACATATCGAATCGGCGGAATTAAATTGAGGCGTTCATGCTTTTCTTGACTGCCCGCACCTCGCTATTGGCCCCTTTCGGTGCGCTGTCGAGGCGTTTGAGGCGCTTCTCCTCGGCCTCGATATAGTTGCGGGTCAGCGGAACGGATTCCTGCTTGTGCGCGATCTGGATGTGGAACACCATCATGTTCTGCCAGCGGAATGCGCTTTCCGATGCAGCAAGATAAAATTCCCACATGCGGCAGAAGCGCTCGTCATAAAGTGCCTTTGCCTTGTCGCGATTGGCCATGAATGCCTCTCGCCACGCCTTCAGCGTTTCCGCATAGTGCAGCCGCAGGATTTCTACGTCGGTGACATAAAGTCCGGCCTTCTCGATATGCGGCAGAACCTCTGAAAGCGCCGGGATATAACCGCCGGGGAAGATGTATTTGCGGATGAACGGATTGGTCGCTCCCGGCCCATCGGCACGTCCGATGGCGTGCAGCAGAAAAACGCCATCCGGCTTCATCAGCCGCGCTACATGCTGAAAGTATTCGGCAAAATGCCCGACACCGACATGCTCGAACATGCCGACAGAAACAAGCCTGTCAAACTTGTCATCGATATTGCGATAATCGGTCAGCTCGAATTTCGCCCTATCGGCCAGTCCCTCATCCTTCGCGCGCTGGTTGGCGATAGCGTGCTGCTCTTCGGATAAGGTTACGCCCGTGACATTGGCCTTGAGATGGCGGGCGAGATAAAGCCCCATGCCGCCCCAGCCGCAGCCGATATCGAGCACCTTGTCCCCTTCCTTCACCAGCATCTTGGCGGCGATGTGGCGTTTCTTGGCGAGCTGTGCTTCGGCCAGCGTGGCGTTTGGCGGATCGAAATAAGCGCAGGAATATTGCTTGTCGGGATCGAGAAACAGGTCGTAGAGCTCGCCGGACAGGTCATAATGACTTTTGATATTGCTCGATGAACGTGAAATCGTGTTCATCTGCTGGAAACGGCGGAAGAGCACGCGCAGTTTTCCCGCAGCTTTCATCCATGGCTCGGTTGCCGCCGTCGGTCCGGTATTTTCAAACACCACCTGAAGCAGCGTATAGATATCGCCTTCCAGAAAGTCGATCTCGCCATCCATGAAACATTCGGCGAGCTTCAGTTCCGGGTCGAGCGCAACGGCGCGCTCGGCATGCTTGGTCTTGAACTGTACATGAACCGGCGCGCCGGTCTTGTCGCCATACTGAAATCGCGACCCTTCGGAATCGGTGACAGTCAGATCACCGGTTTTAATCATATGCGAAAGAACAGTACGCAACATTCCATACATCGGCCCCATCTCCTCTCCAGGATTGAAGCGAGTGCACGTCCATGCGTTTGCATGGCAGGCGGCGGTGCATGGTATCAGAGCCGCTCTGTCATCAGATTTCAGGCAATATCCCAGTCGGTCAATCGGCCTTGGGAGTCGTGCCCAAGCAACGCAGACGTTTCCGTCGGCACCCTCTGCAATCCAACACTAATGAACAGAATAGGGAGTTTTACCGATCTGAAAAGAGAAAATGCCCGACGGAGGCCGCCGGGCATGATCATATAAAGTTTACCACGATGGGAATGCGAGCCATCGGGCAGGCCATTCCCACGGATAATAGGCGGCTAATTAAGCCTGATCTTCAGCTTCGTCTTCGTCGTCGAAAACTTCTTCCGACAGAGGCTGTTCTTCGATGCCGTAGATGGCTTCGATCGAGGTCAGGTCTTCACCCTTTGCCTGACGTTCGGCTTCTTCGGTCGAACGGGCGATGTTGACCGTAACCTGAACCTGAACTTCCGGGTGCAGCGAAATCGAGACTTCGTGCAGGCCGATCGTCTTGATCGGGTGGTTCAGTTCAACCTGATTGCGGTGCAGGGTGAAGCCATTGGCGGAGATGATCTCGGCAATGTCACGCGTCGAAACGGAACCGTAGAGCTGGCCGGTTTCACCAGCTGAACGCACGACGATGAAGCTTTCGCCATTGAGCTTTTCAGCAACGGCGCTGGCTTCGTTCTTGCGTTCCAGGTTCTGGGCTTCGAGCTGAGCGCGCTGGCCTTCGAACTTCTTCTTGTTGGCTTCGTTGGCACGAAGAGCCTTGCCCTGCGGCAGCAGGAAGTTGCGGGCATAGCCGTCCTTAACCTTGACGGTTTCGCCCATCTGGCCGAGGCGGCCAATGCGTTCCAGAAGAATGACTTCCATTGGAGTTTCCTTTCGAGTTTCTATTGGGTTTACTGACTGTCGGTGCCAGGCATTTTCGAAACCGGCGCGCCGCGCGAAGTGTCGAAAAGTCCAAGAACCATGAAGACGAAAAGCAGGAATGCGAAAAGTATGATCGCAAAGTAGGCAAGCCACAGCGCCACCGGACGCCAAATCTTGCCGCGTGTGCGAAAATGCATGATGGCAAGACCTGATATCATGAAGCCTGCGCTAAGAGCACCAGCGACGACGGTTGCAATCAATCCGGCGCCGCCGGGAAGAAATGCGACCGCAAGAGCGACCGCGAAGACAAGCAAAGCCGGACGCGGCATACGCAGCGTCGCAGGCCAGTCGTCACGCGGACGGCGCTGCCGACCCGACATGGAGATCAGACGCTGCGCCAGATAAAGATTGCCGACGAGAATAGCGAGGCACGTTGCCGGCTGGATTGCAGGCAAGGCGACCATCAGCAGCGCGGTCACATTGTCCCGAATGTCCTCGCTGGCCGTGAACTGGGGATCGGCTTCGGCAACCCGGTCAATGAGCGTGCTTGCAAGTTCGCGCGCCATGTCCGGGCCGAAGCCGAGAATTGCACCGATAACGACGAAGCTGAGCGCCACCATAAGGGCAAGCCGGAACACGATGTCCGACAGCGGATACCAGACGAGAATATCCTTTGGTCCGCCGACTTCTTCCGCTGGCCGCGCGAGGCCGGACAGATAAGCGCCGATTGCTGCTGGAATGAAGCTCGTCAATGCCATCAAGAGGGCTGCGAGCGGGACGGCGACAACGCCGACGGCAACCGTGGCGGTGGCAGCGGCAACGATACCGGCGCTCGACCCCCAGCCAAGGGCAACAACGAAGATGGGAAGCGGTGTCAGGAAATAGAGAACCATGGCCATGGCAGCGGCCATCGCGCCACCTTGAACGATGACGCCGGACGACATCAAGGCTGAGGCAAGCCCCGCCAATATGCCGATACCGATAATGGTTCCATTGAATTTCATCAGTTTCGCTGTCCTGCTCCGGTCTGGCCGGTCCTGCAGTTAGAGACGGTCGACAAGTGTCGTCTCAACTTGGGTTTTTGGTACGTCCGCCACGCCCATCGCAACGGAGGAAACGGGAGGAGGCGAGCCACCTCCCGAATTTAGTTCTTACTTCACAACGTAAGGCAGCAGGCCGAGGAAACGAGCGCGTTTGATCGCCTTGGCGAGTTCACGCTGCTTCTTCTGGCTGACAGCCGTAATACGGGAAGGAACGATCTTGCCGCGTTCGGAAATGTAACGCTGCAGAAGCTTGATGTCCTTATAGTCGATCTTCGGTGCGTTTGCGCCGGAGAATGGGCACGTCTTGCGACGGCGATGGAAAGGACGACGGGTCGGGATCTGATTGATATCAACCATGATTATGCTCCTTCACCAGCTTCGTTGTCACGCGGGCGGCGTGGGCCGCGATCACCGCGGTCGCCTCTGTCACCGCGGTCGAAACCGCCTTCACGGCGACGCGGACGATCATCACCATCGCGTTCGCGACGGTCGTCACGGCGGGTGAGCATGGCCGACTGGCCTTCTTCGTGTTCTTCAACGCGAACGGTGAGGAAACGAAGAACGTCTTCGTTGATGCGCATCTGGCGTTCCATTTCGGCAACGGCTGCAGCCGGAGCGTCAATGTTTACGAGCGTGTAATACGCCTTGCGATTCTTCTTGATGCGGTAGGTGAGGGGACGCAGACCCCAGCTTTCGACCTTACCGACCTTGCCGCCATTAGCTTCGAGGACACCCTTGAACTGTTCGACGAGAGCGTCGACCTGCTGCTGGGAAATGTCCTGGCGGGCAAGAAGCACATGTTCATAAAGAGCCATTGGCTTTGCCTTTCTTCTGTTACAACATGCTGACACCAGCGGCTAAGCCTCTGCGACTTCTCTTGATCCGGTAAACCGGAGAAGAAAGGACGCGCAAACTTGAGACGGTCGAGAGCGGAGACACGGGAGGCAGAAGCGCTTATGACTTCCACGGACAAAAGTGCAACTACTTGCACCATTTGACCGGCCCTCCGTTCAGCCCCCAGCTGGTGCCGAGCAATGAACGGGCGGCTATTACGTGTTTTTCCCCGGCTTTGCAAGGCGCAAACGGCACAAAAACCGGGAAATACTTGACTTTGCTGCCCGCGCTGGGGCACATCGCGCCAAATTGCGCAATTGGAGCGCATCCTGAAAAGTGTGAAACGGTTTTCGGATAAGATGCGCGTTATAATAAAAATTAGGGCGCCGTTCTGATTCAGTCAGATCGAAACGCGCTTTAATTGCAAAGATGAAAGAGGCTTTCATGGCGGTAGCATTCACTTTTCCAGGGCAGGGCAGCCAGGCTGTGGGCATGGGCAAGGCTCTGGCAGAGCAGTTTGCAGAAGCGCGCGCCGTCTTTGATGAAGTGGACGCGGCGCTTGGCGAAAAGCTTTCCGCTACCATGTTCGATGGGCCGGAAGATGTGCTGACCCTGACCGCCAATGCCCAACCGGCGCTGATGGCCGTCTCGATGGCCGTGTTGCGTGTCATGGAAGCGCGCGGCTTTTCGCTGAAGGACAAGGTTTCCTACGTCGCCGGGCACTCGCTTGGCGAATATTCGGCACTTTGCGCGGCCGGGACATTCTCGCTTGCCGATACGGCACGTCTCCTGCGCATTCGCGGCAATGCGATGCAGAAGGCTGTTCCCGTCGGTGAAGGCGCGATGGCTGCAATCATTGGTCTCGAACATGGCGATGTGGAAGCCGTCTGCGCGGAAGCAAAAGCTTCCGGCTCGGTCCAGATCGCCAACGACAATGGCGGCGGCCAGCTGGTGATTTCCGGCTCCAAGGCTGCGGTCGAATTGGCTGCAAAACTGGCGTCGGAAAAGGGCGCAAAGCGCGCAATCATGCTGCCGGTGTCCGCGCCCTTCCATTCGACTTTGATGGCGCCTGCTGCTGACGCCATGCGCGAAGCGCTCGCCTTGGTCGAAAAGCGCAATCCGATTGTGCCACTTATCGCCAATGTGCGCGCAGCACCGGTCACTGATGCCAATGAGATTGCTGATCTGCTGGTCGAGCAGGTTACGGGCCAGGTGCGCTGGCGCGAAACGGTGGAATGGTTCGCAGCCAATGGCGTGACCTCGCTTTATGAAGTAGGTTCGGGCAAGGTTCTGACTGGTCTGGCGCGCCGCATCTCGAAGGATGTGTCCGGTGCAGCCGTTGGTTCAGCGGAAGAAATCGAAGCGGCGCTCGACGCCCTCAACGCTTAAAAGGGACTTCGCATGTTTGATCTGACTGGCCGCAAGGCTCTGGTAACCGGCGCGACCGGCGGTCTTGGTGAAGCGATTGCCCGCGCACTTCATGCGCAGGGGGCAATCGTCGGCCTGCACGGCACGCGTGAGGAAAAGCTGAAAGAGCTTGCCGCTGAACTTGGCGAGCGCACTTTCATCTTTCCGGCCAATCTTTCCGACCGCGAAGCTGTAAAGGCTCTCGGCCAGAAGGCCGAAGAGGAAATGGGCGGCGTCGACATTCTGGTCAACAATGCCGGCATTACCCGTGATGGTCTTTTCGTGCGCATGAGCGACGAGGACTGGGATGCTGTTCTTAACGTCAACCTGACGTCCGTCTTTAACCTGACGCGTGAACTGACCCATCCAATGATGCGCCGCCGCAATGGCCGCATCATCAACATCACGTCCATCGTCGGCGTCACCGGCAATCCCGGTCAGGCGAATTACTGCGCATCGAAGGCCGGTCTTATCGGTTTTTCCAAGTCGCTGGCACAGGAAATCGCCAGCCGCAATGTTACAGTGAACTGCATCGCTCCCGGCTTCATCGAATCGGCCATGACCGACAAGCTGAATGAAAAGCAGAAGGATGCGATCATGAGCAATATCCCCATGAAGCGCATGGGCGTTGGCGGTGATATTGCGGCTGCGGTTGTCTATCTGGCAAGCGATGAGGCGGCCTATGTGACCGGCCAGACCTTGCACGTCAACGGCGGCATGGCCATGATCTAACCCTCCTTCTCCCCTCAATTATGGTATAAAATGCCTTAATACGGGGGGTGGAGAAGGAAAAGGCGCTTTGCCTTGCTCAAGAAGCATGGTAATGCGCCCATCGAGAATTGCGGCATTCTGAGTAGAAGCGCTGCGATCCTGTTCCGAAAGGAATATCCACAGGATGACTGTCCGGGCGGCTTCGCTCGAAACTTGGCAGACATCTTATAACTTGATTACAATCCTGCATGCCGCTAACCAAGGCAGAGCAACAAACACACAGGTCGAGGTTCCGACATGAGCGATACCGCAGAGCGCGTCAAGAAAATCGTTGTTGAACATCTGGGCGTAGATGCCGACAAGGTCACGGAAGGCGCAAGCTTCATCGATGACCTCGGCGCAGACAGCCTCGACACGGTCGAGCTGGTCATGGCTTTCGAAGAAGAATTCGGCGTTGAAATTCCTGACGACGCTGCCGAAACGATCCTTACGGTCGGCGACGCTGTGAAGTTCATCGACAAGGCTTCCGCCTAATCTGAACTTGAGCATTGGGCTGGGGTTCTCGCGAATCCCGGCCCTGCTTGTCTTTGGTCGTGCCTTTCGTCTTCGCGACCGGGACGCATATGAATGAAGGCCGTTCAAGGCCTGAATCTGCCCGAGCGTTGGTCGAGATCGCGTTCAATGTGGCAGGCTCCGTTTTAACAATTGGAGCATCATCCCTTCCAGTCAGGCCCGGACATCTGTTCTGCCGGTTAAAGCCTGCGGGGCGCGGTGCTCGTGACATAACAGAGTTTTAAGGGGTGGATATGAGGCGTGTCGTCATCACCGGTCTTGGTCTGGTGTCGCCGCTTGCCAGCGGTGTCGAAGAGACCTGGAAGCGTCTTATTGCCGGTGAAAGCGGTGCTCGCCGCATCACGGAATTTGACGTTGATGATCTGGCCTGCCAGATTGCCTGCCGCATTCCGGTTGGCGATGGCACAAATGGCACCTTCAATGCCGACCTCCATATGGAGCCGAAGGAACAGCGCAAGGTTGATCCCTTCATCGTCTATGCCGTCGGCGCTGCCGATCAGGCGCTGGACGATGCTGACTGGCATCCCGAAAGCGATGAAGACCAGGTTCGCACTGGTGTTCTGATCGGCTCCGGCATCGGCGGCATCGAAGGCATTGTCGAAGCGGGTTACACGCTGCGCGACAAGGGCCCGCGACGCATCTCGCCATTCTTTATTCCCGGCCGTCTGATCAATCTGGCTTCCGGTCATGTTTCCATCAAGCACAATCTGCGCGGTCCAAACCACGCCGTCGTCACCGCCTGCTCGACCGGCGCGCACGCCATTGGCGATGCTGCCCGCCTGATCGCTTTCGGCGATGCGGATGTGATGGTCGCTGGCGGTACGGAATCTCCCGTAAGCCGTATTTCGCTTGCAGGTTTCGCTGCCTGCAAGGCGCTCTCCACCAAACGCAACGACGATCCGACCGCTGCATCCCGTCCATATGATGAAGACCGTGACGGCTTTGTCATGGGTGAAGGTGCTGGCGTCGTGGTTCTCGAGGAACTAGAACACGCATTGGCGCGCGGCGCGAAGATCTATGCCGAAGTCATCGGTTATGGCCTTTCCGGCGATGCCTATCACATCACCGCGCCAAGCGAGAACGGCGAGGGCGCGCAGCGCTGCATGGAAATGGCCATCAAGCGCGCCGGAATCACGCCGGACCAGATCGATTACATCAATGCGCATGGCACTTCGACCATGGCCGATACGATCGAACTGGGCGCTGTCGAGCGCGTGGTCGGTGACGCCGCATCGAAGGTTTCAATGTCGTCGACCAAATCGTCCATCGGTCATCTGCTGGGTGCCGCCGGTGCTGCCGAAGCAATTTTCTCGACACTTGCCATCCGCGACAACATTGCGCCTGCGACGCTCAATCTGGACAATCCGGCGGTCTCCACGAAGATCGATCTGGTTCCGCATAAGGCCCGTGAACGCAAGATCGATGTGGCTCTGTCGAACTCCTTTGGGTTCGGCGGGACCAACGCTTCGCTGATCCTGCGCCGATATTCCTGAGCTATATCGCCGTAATAAAATCTCAGATTTAAAAAACGCGGGGATTTCTCCGCGTTTTTGCCAAATTATAACCGGATGCGATGTTTAAAATCGCGAACAGCGGTTAGTGTAGTCACAACTCCGAAGAGTTTTACCCGCTCTGAGGAAATCAAGT
The DNA here is from genome assembly GCF_055816855.1 of Ochrobactrum sp. PL_is483. Lineage (NCBI taxonomy): Bacteria > Pseudomonadati > Pseudomonadota > Alphaproteobacteria > Hyphomicrobiales > Brucellaceae > Ochrobactrum > Ochrobactrum sp. PL_is483. Next base: position 96,246 of record NZ_JBVPGS010000030.1, on the reverse strand, counting down.
GCATAGCCGTTCTGGGCGGGCATTCGACGGGGATGTCGGAAGGCTGCGCCAAAATAGACAGACGGAGCTTTTCGTATAGTTTGGTTTAACTATTCAGAGCTCTGGACCGAGGTGATTGAGTGAATTCAGAGGCACCATCCGGAACACCGCCCGCGGACGAGCAGCCAACGGGCGCAACGCAGGAAACGAACGCGACTTCAAAGCCGTTCGTGCCCAAATCCGCGTCTGAAGCGCTGCGCCCCGAGCCGGGAACGCCGCCGCCGCGCAAGCGTTCGCGCCATGCGCGCAGCCAGATCGTGGTTTTCATGAATTTCATGCTGTCGCTGGTCGTGCTGGTTTTGCTCGGCGCGTCTGCCCTGTTCTATTTCGGCAAGATGCAGTTTGACGCTCCCGGCCCGCTCGCGACTGAAACGACATTTCTCGTCAAGCGCGGCGCTGGTATCGCTGAAGTCTCCAACAGCCTGGAAAACCGCGAGATCGTCAGCGATGCGCGCATCTTCCGCTATGGTATGCGCACGCTCGGACATGAAAATGATCTGAAAGCGGGCGAATACGCTATCCCCGCCGGTGCGACGATGCGCGACGTGATGAATATTCTCATCAGCGGCAAGTCCATCATGTATCCGCTGACCATACCCGAAGGTCTGACGGTGAAGCAGATATTCGACCGTATTTCGGTTGATCCGATTCTTGTTGGCGACATGCCGAAGGACATGCCGCCGGAAGGCTCGCTTTTCACCGATACGCTGAATTTCACGCGCGGCACGACGCGTTCGGAAATCATCGAACGTATGGTTGCCTCCCAGAAGAAGCTCGTGGACGAAGCTTGGGCGAAGCGTAATCCTGACCTGCCGGTCAAGGATAAGAACGAATTCGTGACGCTGGCCTCCATCGTGGAAAAGGAAACCGGCATCGCCTCCGAGCGCCCTCACGTAGCCTCCGTCTTTGTGAACCGCTTGAAGAAGGGCATGCGGATCCAGTCCGATCCGACCATCATCTATGGTCTGTTCGGTGGGGCTGGCAAGCCTTCTGACCGACCCATCTTCAAGTCGGACATCGAGAAGCCTACGCCTTACAACACCTATGTGATCAACGGTCTGCCGCCGACGCCGATTGCCAATCCGGGCAAAGCCGCGCTGGAAGCTGTGGCCAACCCGCTGGATACGGAAGACCTTTACTTCGTCGCTGATGGAACGGGTGGCCATGTGTTCTCCAAGACGCTGCAGGAACACAATGCCAATGTTCGCAAATGGCGTTCCGTGGAACAGCAGAGGAATAATGGCAGCGTTCCAAATCAGAGCGCCGGACAGTAGAGAGGCCTCTGGTGAGTTTGTTTTAACCGGAGCCGGCGGCAAATGTCGGCTTCGGTTTGGTTGTTGAGTAAATCCGCATCACTGCGGACCTGAGTTGAGGGGATGGATGCATGGCGCTCCAAAGCATGACCGGATTTGCACGCCATGCCGTGCAGCACACCGTGAACGGCGGAGACGTGCGCATTGTCTGGGAAGTGCGTTCCGTCAACGGCAAGGGGCTCGACCTCCGGCTGCGCCTCCCGCAAGGTCTGGAAGCGGCCGAACACCCGGTCCGCTCAATGCTGGCACGCCATTTTTCACGCGGGAATTTTCAAGCAAGCCTCAGCGTGGAACGCAGTGAAGCTCAGGCCGGTTTCACCATCAACCAGGCGATGCTCGCCGAGGTCCTCGAACTGGGTGCAGATTTACAGGCCAGGCACGGTCTCGCGCCTGCGAGCGTAGATGGCATTCTTTCGCTGCGTGGCATTATCGACCAGGTGCAGGTGGCTGACAACGAAGATGAACGCGGCGTTTTGGAAGCTGCCATCGTCTCAAGTTTTGAAGAGGCGCTCAAGGCGATTGCGGATGCCCGGAAGCAGGAAGGTAAGGCTCTTTTTGCCATTCTGTCCGCGCATATCGATACTATCGAGCGACTGACCGAGAGCGCCCGCCGTGATCCGTCACGCAGCACCGACGCGATCAAAGTCCGCCTCGCCGGTCAGGTGGCTCTGTTGCTGGATGCCGCGCGTGAACTCGATGAAGCGCGGCTCTATCAGGAAGCGGCGTTTCTGGCGACCAAGGCTGATATTCAGGAGGAACTTGACCGGCTGGAAACTCATGTGGCGTCCGCTCGCAAGCTTCTGGCTGATGGCGGTCCCGTTGGGCGCAAGCTCGACTTTCTTTCACAGGAATTTAATCGTGAAGCAAATACACTGTGTTCCAAATCGAATGCGGCGTCGATCACAGCCATCGGTCTGGAACTGAAGGCGGTCGTGGATCAGTTTCGCGAACAAGTACAAAATCTGGAGTAACAGGTATCATGGCCATCTCTTCGGTTGAAAATGGCGTCGCACGCAGAGGCTTGATGGTGGTGATCTCGTCGCCTTCCGGGGCCGGGAAATCGACCATCGCCCGGCTGCTGCTGGAAGACAAGAAGATGAACCTTTCGTTGTCGATCAGCGTGACGACGCGCCAGCGCCGCCCGAGCGAGATCGAAGGGGTTCACTACCATTTCAAGACGATCCGCGAATTTGAACGCCTGCGCGACAATGACGAACTGATCGAATGGGCCGAAGTTCACGGCAATTTCTACGGCACGCTTCGTGAAACTGCCGAGATTGCTCTGGCCGATGGTCAGGACATGCTGTTCGACATCGACTGGCAGGGCGCCGATCAGCTCCAAGCGAAGATGCCAGCCGATGTGGTTTCGATTTTCATCTTACCGCCCACCATGCGCGAACTGCAGCAGCGCCTGAACCGTCGTGCGGAAGACACACCGGAAGTTATTGAGACGCGCCTGCAGAATGCCCGCTTCGAGATCCAGAAATGGGTGAAGTACGATTACATCGTCATCAATGAAGACCTTGACCGCTCCTTTGCCGCGATCAAGTCAATCATCGAGGCCGAACGTCTTCGCCGCGACCGCCGCCCGGGACTGTTCGATTTTGTAACCGGTTTGCTGGAAGAAGAGCCGGGAATCTAAAGCATTTCGAGGAAATCAGTCCACCGAACTGATTTCTGATCCCGCAGGTTAAGGCGAAAATACAAAGAGCGGCTCCGACGATTCTGTTAAAACAGGAACCGCTCTGCCGTTGGCAGTGGCTCGTCAGTGCTCTATTTCTCTGCAATCAGTTTTATAGATGGACAGCATGTCAGCCTAGCAGGATCAGCAGGCCATCCACCATGCCAAGGACGAGGATGAGCGCACCCATGACGATGGCCGTCGCGACCAGCACCCGCCTTTGCCGGTCACGCTTTTCCGTTTGCTTGCCCGTCCAGTCATAGGGCGATTGAGGCATTTCTCTCTCCAGATCGGCGCGGCAATGAACGTCGCCATGCTGCCGTATCGGTAACCTGCACTTTACTGCCCTTTTTCGCAAGCAAGATAAGGCTGACAAATGCGCATCAGCCCGGGGCGTGACGGCTTGACTATACAGCCGTGCCGCCCACTGTTACCTGATCCATGCGCAGATGTGGCTGTCCGACGCCGACCGGCACCCATTGCCCGCCCTTGCCGCAATTACCGCTGCCCGTATCGAGCTTCATGTCATTGCCGATCATCGAAATACGTTTCATCGCATCCGGTCCGTTGCCGATCAGCATCGCGCCCTTGATCGGGGCGCCGACTTTGCCGTCCTCGATCATATAGGCTTCCGTGCAGCCGAACACGAACTTGCCGGATGTGATATCCACCTGACCGCCGCCGAAGGAAACCGCATAGATGCCTTTTTTCATCGAGGCGATGATCTCTTCAGGCGTCTTGTCGCCTGAAAGCATGTAGGTGTTGGTCATGCGTGGCATTGGCGCATGGGCATACGATTCACGGCGCCCATTGCCGGTTGCTTCCATGCCCATGAGGCGCGCATTCTGGCGATCCTGCATGTAATTGACGAGTTTGCCGTCCTCAATCAGTACGGTGCGATTGGTCGGCGTGCCTTCGTCGTCAATGGTGAGAGATCCGCGACGTTCGGCAATCGTGCCGTCATCGACGACCGTCACGCCCTTGGCGGCAACCTGCTGTCCAAGCAAACCAGCAAAAGCAGAGGTCTTCTTGCGGTTGAAATCGCCTTCCAGCCCATGCCCAACCGCTTCATGCAGCATCACGCCCGGCCAGCCGTTCGCCAGGACGATGTCGAATGTACCCGCCGGGGCAGGGATGGCGTCCAGATTGACGAGCGCCTGACGCAGCGCTTCGTCCGCGGCGTGCTGCCAGCTTTCGGTCGTGACGAATTCGCCAAACCCTTTGCGCCCGCCAACCGTATGCGAACCTGATTCCTGGCGATCGCCATTACCCGCCACCACGGACACGCTAAGGCGCACCATGGGCCGTATATCGCGCACGAAGTGACCGTCGGCGCGCAATATTTCGACCTGTTGCCATGAGCCTGCCAGCGAGACGGAAACCTGTCTCACCTTGGGGTCTTTGGCGCGCAGATAGGTATCGATCTGCTGCAACAGTTGCACTTTGGCGTCGAATGTCGGTGAACCGATGGGGTTCTCGTCCGTATAAAGATGACGATTGGTACCGGCAGGTGCCGCGGAGTAGTTTCCGCCATAGCCCTTCAAAGTCGCCGAAACGGCATCGGAAGCGCGTTTCAAGGCGGCGAGCGAAAGATCACCCGCATGGGCATAACCAATGGCTTCGCCAGCGACCGAACGCAAGCCGAAGCCTTGATCCTGATTGAAAGAGCCGGTCTTGAGACGGCCATTGTCGAAAACGAGCGCCTCGGCTTCGCGGTATTCCACGAAGAGTTCGCCATCATCGCTGCCTTTCAGGCTTTGGGCGACAAGGCGCTCGATGTCGTCGCGAGGTGCGTCGAAACTGTCGATCAGGCTTTTCATAAAAATACATCCTGCAGCATGTGTTTGCTGCAGGATGTAAGCCTTAAATCGGTTGAGAACAACTACGCGATGCAGTACTGTTGAGATTCTGGTGATGGCGAGGCGAAAACCCTGTGTCGCCAGCGCCGGAATATCGGTAGTTCTTAAGGGAGGGCGTCGAAGCCTTCGCCGAAGCCCTTCAGATCGACGGGAATGCCCACGCCTTCTTCCGGTGTCTGGAAGACGATGAAGGTGGCAGCCTTGCCCGAGCGCAGCGTCTTGAGGAGATCGTCTTCCAGGATCACCTCGGCGTAGCAGCCATCTTCAAAGCAACGGACGAAATAGGCGCGGCCAATATCCTTGCCGTCGACATTGAGGCCAAGCCCGTTGGGCAGCAGGACACCAAGCGGCGCCAGAACGCGAAGGATGCGGGCCTTGTTGTCTGCGGTTTTGAGAACGACAACCGAAAGGCCGAGCTCGGGGCGCTTTGCCGCGACCACGTTCTGGATCAGCGCGCATTGTTCAGTCTTTGCGCCAGCGGGCGTGTCACAGAGAACCGACCAGGCGCCGTGCTGCGACTTCAGCTTGCCGCTCTGCTGCGGGCTGGACGGAGCCGCCTGCGACTGTGCCGCAGGAGCCTCTTGCGGGGTTTGTAACTGCGCCGGTGCTTGCTGCGCAACCGTGGGAAGCGTTGCAACGGCGAGGGCCATGCTGGCGCCTGTTGCAAGAATTGCGAGGCGCTGGCTGATCGTGCGGCGGACAGGCATGCGAAAAGTCATGAAATCTCCAGATCGAATCACCGGGACGTTAACGCGCTGCATTGGCCATGAAAAGCGCCGTGACGGGCGTTTGTCGGTCCTGGCCATCATAGCAACGGTGATACCGTCTGTTGCATCGATTGTCACGCGGCACGTTAAAGGAAACGTCTTGTCAAATCATGGCTTCATTATGGGTTTCCTGCGGTTTTCCCAAGTTTTCGCGGAGGAAGCGGACGCTTCTGTTAAACCGAATAAACTTGAATATTCGCTCTTTCTCATGGGGCTGCGCGCAAAAATGCCGCACAGGAACATATTCGCCTTCCTTGCGGTGTGCGCTAAGGTGTGGTTTGAACGCCGACGGGGGATGCGGCCGTCTTTAACGTCCGGCGTCCAGCTCGAAAGGGCGAAAAGGGAGAGAGTTCTGGTGGATAAGATTGTTGCCACAACGAAGGGCGCCTTCGGCGGCGCTCTTGCAGTGCTGTGGACGACTGGTGCCGCTTTTGCGGACCAGCCACGTCCCTGGGAATGGAGATTTCAGGACGCAGCGACTGGGATTGCCGAACAGATTCATTGGTTTGAGCGCTATACGCTCTGGTTCATTATTCCGATTACCCTGCTGGTTCTGTTTTTGCTGGTCTGGGTCGTGCTTCGCTTCCGCGCAAGTGCAAACCCCGAGCCGTCCAAAACCAGCCATAATACCGCTATTGAGGTGATCTGGACCATCGGGCCGGTCATCATTCTGTTGTTCCTGGCGGTTCCGTCATTCCAGCTTCTGACGGCGCAATATTCGCCTGAGGATCCAACGCTGACGGTCAAGGCCACGGGATATCAGTGGTATTGGGGTTACGAATATCAGGTCGATAATCCGGTTAGCTTCGATTCTCTTCTGTTGAAGGATGGTGATCGCGCCGCTGCCGGAAAAGAGGATCATGCGCGTTATCCGCGTCTTCTGGCCGTCGACAATGAAGTCGTGGTTCCAGTCGGGGAAACGGTTCGCCTCCTCGTCACCGCCGCCGATGTGATCCATTCCTGGACCATTCCGGCTTTCGGCGTGAAGATGGATGCTGTTCCGGGCCGTATCAACGAGGCATGGTTCAAGGCGGACAAGGAAGGCCTGTATTACGGCCAGTGCTCCGAGCTTTGCGGCAAGGATCATGGCTTCATGCCGATCGCCGTGCGCGTTGTCTCGAAAGAGCAGTATCAGACCTGGATCGCCGCTGCGGGATCGGATCTGAATGGCGCGAACAAGGCGCTTCAGGCCGCTGTTGAAGGTGGCGCAAACGATAAGGTGGCTGCGGCGGGTCTGTAGATCCCGAACGCCAAGACTGTTGAAAAACGGGAGCGAATTCCATGGCTGGCACAGCAGCTCACGAGCATGGTGCCCACGACGATCACAAGCCGCACGGCTGGGTTCGTTGGGTATACTCGACCAATCATAAAGACATCGGTACCCTGTACCTGATTTTTGCAATCATCGCCGGCATCATCGGCGGCGCCCTGTCCATTGCGATGCGCGCCGAACTCCAGGAGCCGGGTATCCAGATTTTCCATGGTCTGGCACAGATGGTTTATGGTGTTGAGGGCGATGCGGCCCTTGATGCCGGCAAGCACATGTTCAACGTGTTCACCTCGGCGCATGCGCTTGTCATGATCTTCTTCATGGTCATGCCTGCGCTGATCGGTGGTTTCGCCAACTGGATGGTGCCGTTGATGATCGGCGCGCCGGACATGGCGTTCCCGCGCATGAACAACATTTCGTTCTGGCTTCTGCCGCCTGCGCTGCTTCTGCTTTTGATCTCGCTGTTCATGCCGGGTCCGGCAGGTGGCTGGGGTCCTGGCGGCGGCTGGACGCTCTATCCACCACTGTCGACTTCGGGTCAGCCTGGACCGGCGGTGGACTTCGCCATTCTGGCAATTCACATCTCCGGCGCGTCGTCGATCCTCGGTGCCATCAATTTCATCACCACGATCCTTAACATGCGCGCACCGGGCATGACGCTGCACAAGATGCCGCTCTTTGCCTGGGCCGTGCTGGTAACGGCGTTCCTGCTTCTGCTTTCGCTGCCTGTTCTGGCAGGTGGCATCACCATGTTGCTGACCGACCGCAACTTCGGCACGACTTTCTTCACGCCGGACGGCGGTGGCGATCCGATCCTCTACCAGCACCTGTTCTGGTTCTTCGGACACCCGGAAGTGTATATTCTGATCCTGCCGGGCTTCGGCATCGTCAGCCACATCGTATCGACCTTCTCGCGCAAGCCGATCTTCGGTTATCTCGGCATGGCCTACGCCATGGTCGCCATCGGCGTCGTCGGCTTCGTTGTCTGGGCGCACCACATGTATACGGTTGGTCTGTCTCTCGACACGCAGCGCTATTTCGTGTTCGCGACGATGGTCATCGCGGTTCCGACGGGCATCAAGATCTTCTCATGGATTGCGACGATGTGGGGCGGTTCGATCACCTTCCGCGCACCGATGCTGTGGGCGATCGGCTTCATCTTCCTGTTCACCGTTGGCGGTGTAACGGGCGTTCAGCTGGCCAATGCCGGTCTCGACCGTGCGCTGCATGACACCTATTACGTAGTGGCTCACTTCCATTACGTTCTGTCGCTGGGTGCGGTGTTTGCGATCTTTGCGGGCTGGTACTACTGGTTCCCGAAGATGAGCGGCTACATGTACAACGAGTTCACGGCGAAGCTGCACTTCTGGGTCACCTTCGTTGGTGTGAACCTGGTCTTCTTCCCGCAGCACTTCCTTGGTCTTGCCGGCATGCCGCGTCGTTACATCGACTATCCGGATGCCTATGCGGGTTGGAACATGGTGTCGTCCTACGGCTCCTATATTTCTGGCTTCGCCGTCCTGATCTTCCTCTACAATGTCTTCGAGGCATTCGCGAAGAAGCGCGAAGCGGGCGCAAATCCATGGGGCGAAGGAGCAACCACGCTGGAATGGCAGCTTTCATCGCCGCCTCCGTTCCACCAGTGGGAACAGCTGCCGCGCATCAAGTAATCGTGCGTTGGGCGGAGTCCGGAAAAGACTTCGCCCTTCCTTGCAAAATGTGCTATGGGCGGACAGCATTCTGTTCCGCCCGTCGCCGGTAGACTAAAGTCGGCCATCGAGTACGACATTTTCCGGCGGGAACAGAACGGTTTCCGGGAGGATTTTGTTGTGATTGTGCCGATCCGCGCTGTAGGGGCGTGGGGTTCGGACCGGTGAATTTGAGGTTTTTGTAATTAAATGTCTCTGGTGGAAAAAAACGCAGGTACTGACGATGCGCTCGCTCTCTCCGAGGCGACTGCGCGCGATTACCTTGTTCTTTTGAAACCCCGGGTGATGTCCCTTGTGGTCTTCACCGGGCTGGTCGGTCTCGTCGTCGCGCCGGGACATATGAATCCTGTCCTTGCTGTCATCAGCATCCTGTGCATCGCGGTTGGTGCTGGCGCGTCCGGCGCGCTGAACATGTGGTATGATGCCGATATCGACGCTGTGATGAAACGCACGCGTAACCGGCCCATTCCGGCAGGCATTATTGCGCCCAATCAGGTTCTGGCTTTCGGCCTGACGCTCTCCGCCTTTTCCGTCATCACGCTCGGCCTGATGGTCAACTGGCTGGCGGCCGCGCTGCTCGCTTTCACGATTTTCTTCTATGCCGTCATCTATACGATGTGGCTCAAGCGCTCGACACCGCAGAACATTGTCATCGGCGGCGCCGCTGGTGCATTCCCTCCGATGATCGGCTGGGCGGCTGCGACAGGCGAAATCACTTGGGACAGTGTTGTCCTGTTCATGATTATCTTCCTGTGGACGCCGCCGCATTTCTGGGCATTGTCGCTCTTTGCAGCCAATGATTATGAAGCGGCGCGCATTCCAATGATGCCTAACGTAAAGGGTGAGCTTTCGACCCGGCGTCAGGCGCTGTTCTATGCGCTCATCATGGCGCCGGTCGGTGTTCTACCTTGGGTACTTGGCTTCGCGGGTCCTGTTTATGGCGCGATTGCCTCGCTGCTTGGGCTGGCTTTCGTCTATTACGCATGGCGCATGTGGGTTGCCGGATCGCAGCCTGAAATGCTGGCGGCCGCCCGCAAGCTGTTCCGCTTCTCGCTGCTTTACCTGTCGGGAGTGTTTGCGGTGCTGCTTGTCGAGGCGCTGGTAATGAAGGCGCTGGTCGCCTTGGGAGTGGTCTGATGGATAAAACCGTACAGAATCCGGTGGAGAACAAGCTGGAATTGATCGTTCCGACGGAACAGCAGAAACGGGCTCAGCGCAATCGCTCCTGGGGGCTGGCAATCGCCTTGGTGTTGTTCGTGCTTCTTGTCTATGTCGGCACGATTGCGAAACTCGGCGCCAATATTCTGGTACGACCGCTTTAAAATATTATCTGGGAGGAGAAAATGGCGGATCTGCAGGAGAAGGATCAAAAGCTGAAAAAGCAGCAGCGTTCCAATGCAACGATTGCTTTTGCTTGCCTGTCTTTCTTTGTCTGTATGATCGGTGCAGCCTATGCGTCTGTTCCGCTTTACCGCATTTTCTGCCAAGTGACAGGCTATGGCGGCACGACACAGCGTGTCGAACAATATTCGGATACCATCCTCGACAAGACCATCAAGGTGCGTTTCGATGCGAATACCGCCAACGGGCTGCCATGGGATTTCAAGCCCGTGCAGCGCGAGGTCACGGTTCGTATCGGCGAAACGATGATGATCAAGTACGAAGGACGCAATCTGTTCAACGAGCCGACCTATGGCCGCGCGAGCTTCAATGTCGCGCCGGGGCGGGCAGGGGCCTATTTCAACAAGGTGGAATGCTTCTGCTTCACGGACACGACTTTGCAGCCCGGTGAAGACTTGGAAATGCCGGTTGTGTTCTTTGTCGATCCGGAGATCGTGAATGATCCTGATCTGAAGGACGTCAAGACGATCACGCTTTCCTATACATTCTTTCCGATCGAGAAGCCGAAGCCCGTGGCAAATGCCAAGGCCGAGATTTCAACCAACGGAAGCTGAAATCGAGCGCGGCACATAATGCCGCAAAGACAAAAGAATGAAGCGGTTTTATTCTGATACGAAATACCGCTTGTCACAGACAGACTTGCTTGGAACCCCTTCAGGGGTTTAAGCATGAAGGTACGAGAGAGGAGTCCCTAAGGGGATTTACGGGGAGAGACATGGCCGACGTCCATCAGAAAAATCACGACTATCATATCATCGCGCCCAGCCCTTGGCCGTTTTTGAGCTCTGTGGGTGCATTCGTGCTGGCCGTCGGCGGTATTGCCTGGATGCGTTACATCAATGCCGGTGAACTGCCGTTCTTTGGTCTCAACGTGGTGACGCCATGGATTTTCTTCATCGGCCTCGCGATTGTGCTCTACTGCATGTATGGCTGGTGGTCGGATACGATCAAGGAAGGGCATGAGGGACACCATACCCGTGTCGTATCGCTGCATCTGCGCTATGGCATGATCATGTTCATCGCCTCGGAAGTCATGTTCTTCGTGGCATGGTTCTGGGCATTCTTCGATGCGAGCCTTTTCCCGAATGAAGTGCATCAGGTAGCGCGTGCCACATTCACGGGCGGCGTCTGGCCTCCAAAGGGCATCGAGGTTCTCGATCCGCTGCATCTGCCGCTCTACAACACCGTGATCCTGCTTCTGTCGGGCACGACCCTGACCTGGGCTCACCACGCGCTGTTGCATAATGACCGCAAGGGCATGATCACCGGCCTGGCGATTACTGTTGCTCTGGGTGTCCTGTTCTCCTTCGTCCAGGCATATGAGTACATTCACGCTCCGTTTGCGTTCAAGGACTCCATCTACGGCGCGACCTTCTTCATGGCGACCGGTTTCCACGGCTTCCACGTTCTCGTCGGGACGATCTTCCTTCTGGTCTGCCTTTTCCGTGCCATTGGCGGTGACTTCACGCCAAAACAGCATTTCGGTTTCGAAGCCGCTGCCTGGTATTGGCATTTCGTTGACGTGGTCTGGTTGTTCCTCTTCTTCGCCATCTATGTATGGGGTGGCTGGGGCGCGCCGATGCACGCCGGCTGATCGTTGGATCACGTGTTCGAAAGGCGGCCCTGGCGACATGGCCGCCTTTTGTTTATCGAATGACGAAAAGGGGAAAACTGATGCCGGACCAGAATATCTATCCCGCAGTCGATCCGATCAAAAGTGGCATTGCCGGGCACTGCCCCCGCTGCGGCGAAGGAAAACTGTTCAATGGCTTTCTGAAGGTCGCCCCGCGTTGCAAGACCTGCGGACTGGACTACTCTTTTGCCGATTCCGGCGACGGGCCCGCGGCATTCGTCATTCTTATCATCGGTTTCATCGTCGTCGGTCTTGCGTTGTGGATGGAAGTAAATGTCGGGCCGCCTCTCTGGGTGCATTTCATATTGTGGGTGCCGCTCGCGATCCTTCTCAGCCTTGTAGCCATGCGATGGGCCAAGGGCATTCTCATCAATATGCAATATCGCCATAAAGCCGAGCAGGGGCGTCTGGACAGCAACAAATGACGCTGGAACACACAACGCGCCGTTTCCCGTGGGGCATCGTCATTGCGTCTGCCATCGCGCTCGTCATTTTGCTGGCGTTGGGCACATGGCAGGTCGAACGTCTGCAGTGGAAGGAAGCGCTTATCGCTTCAACTGAACAGCGCATTCATGAACCGCCATTGCCGCTTTCCGAAATGGAGAAAGTGTACAAGCAGGAAGGAACAGTCGAGTATCGTCCGGTGACTGTTTCGGGCACCTTCATGCATCAGGGTGAGCGGCATTTTCTCGCCACGCATGACGGGGCCGCCGGTTACAATGTCTATACGCCGCTGATGCTGGAGGACGGGCGCTTCGTTCTGGTTAATCGCGGCTTTGTTCCATACGAGAAAAAAGATCCGACGACGCGTATCGAAGGGCAGGTCGATGGTCCGGTCAGTGTGACTGGTCTTGCTCGTGATCCGTTGTCAGCGAAGCCGGGCTTCTTTCTGCCCGACAATGATACGTCCAAGAATATTTTCTACTGGAAAGACTGGACTGCGATGGCAGAAAGCGCTGACCTGCCAAATCTGGATGAGGTCGTGCCGTTCTTCATTGATGCCGACAACAAGCCCAATCCGGGTGGTCTACCCATCGGTGGCGTGACGATTATCGACTTTCCCAACAACCATCTGCAATATGCTGCGACGTGGTATGGCCTTGCTCTGGCCCTGTTGGGGGTTGTCGGAACGTGGTTGTGGCGCTATCGCTATCACAGGAAAAGTGGCGACCGGCTTTCCGTCCCGGACAGGGAGAAGAAAGACGAAGAGGGGTGAGGGGTTGACAATGGCTGCGTTGCGGCCCAACTCCCAGTCTGACTTTCAAGCTTAACTTTGCGAGCACGCTTCATGATCGATCAGCGACCACCACTGGAAATCCGCCTTTGCGGCCCACGCGGCTTTTGCGCCGGGGTGGACCGGGCGATCCAGATTGTCGTGCTGGCGCTGAAGAAATATGGCGCGCCGGTCTATGTACGCCATGAGATCGTGCACAACCGCTATGTCGTCGAGGGCCTGCAATCGCGCGGCGCGATCTTTGTCGAGGAACTGGATGAAATCCCGGCGGAGCATCGTGACCAGCCTGTGGTGTTTTCCGCTCATGGAGTGCCGAAATCGGTGCCAGCCGACGCGGAAGCCAAGAACCTGTTCTATCTCGATGCAACCTGTCCCCTTGTTTCCAAGGTGCACAAACAGGCCATGCGCCATCAGCGTCTCGGCCGCCATGTCATTCTGATTGGCCACTCCGGCCATCCGGAAGTGATCGGCACCATGGGGCAATTGCCTGACGGTGCAGTGACGCTGATCGAAACGGTTGAGGATGCGCGCAACTGCCATTTCGATGACGAGAACAATCTCGGTTTTGTGACGCAGACGACGCTTTCCGTCGATGATACGGCAGGCATTATCGAAGAATTGCAGGCGCGCTTTCCGAACCTGTCGGCCCCCGCTGCGGAGTCGATCTGTTATGCCACGACCAATCGGCAGGATGCGGTACGTTCCGCCGCGCCGGGATGCGATCTGTTTCTGATCGTCGGTGCGCCGAACTCTTCCAATTCCAAGCGTCTGGTTGAAGTAGCGGAAAAGGCGGGCGCGCGCATGTCGATGCTGGTTCAGCGTGCCGCCGATATTGAATGGGACCGCATCGGAGACATATCGGTGGTGGGCCTGTCGGCAGGGGCGTCAGCGCCTGAAATCATCGTCGATGAAATCATCGATGCTTTCAAGGCACGCTTCAATGTGAAGATCGAACTGGCGGAAACTACGGTTGAAACCGAAAATTTCCTTGTGAATCGTGAAATTCGCGACGTGGAACTGACTGTGCAGGACATGGCGTTCGTCAATGGGGAACATCGGGTGGTTGGCATTCCAAAACTGATGCCCAAGGACATATAAGGGAAATAAGCGGCATGGCCGTCTACACGGATATCAATGAAATCGAACTTGGCGCCTTCCTGCAGCAGTACGATATCGGCACACTGACATCTTACAAAGGCATTGCGGAAGGGGTGGAAAACTCCAACTATCTTCTGCATACCACGTCGGGTTCGTTCATCCTGACGCTTTACGAAAAGCGCACCAATCGCGAAGACCTGCCGTTTTTCCTCGGCCTGATGCAGCATCTGGCAAGCCGGGGCCTTGAATGTCCGCAGCCGGTGGTCCGCCGTGACGGCACGACAATCGGCGAGCTTGCCGGACGGCCTGCCGCGGTCGTTACTTTCCTCGAAGGCATGTGGATGCGCCGCCCAACGGTTGAACATTGCGAAGCGGTTGGTGAAGGGCTGGCCCATATGCATCTGGCGGGCGCCGATTTTTCGCTACGCCGCCGCAATGGCTTGACGCTTCCCGATTGGCGCCCGTTGTGGAACCTGTCGCGTGAGCGCGCCGATATGGTAGAGCCGGGTCTTGTCCGCGAGGCGGAAGCTGATCTTGATTTCCTTGAAAAGAAATGGCCTGCCGATCTGCCGCAGGGCGTGATCCATGCCGATCTTTTCCCGGATAATGTCTTTTTCCTTGGCGACAGGCTTTCGGGCTTCATCGACTTCTATTTTGCCTGCACGGATATTCTGGCCTACGACGTTGCCGTTTGCCTGAACGCCTGGTGTTTTGAAAAGGATTTTTCCTTCAATCGCACTAAGGGCGCAGCGCTTCTGCGCGGCTATACCTCGGTTCGTCCGCTTTCTGCGGCGGAAGCTGATGCGCTCCCGGTTCTGGCGCGCGGGGCGGCTATCCGCTTCATGCTGACCCGACTTTACGACTGGCTGAACGTTCCGGAAGGCAGTTTCGTGGTCAAGAAGGACCCGATGGAATATGTGCGCAAGATGCGCTTCCACCGGCAGATCGAAACCGCCGCCGAATATGGCCTTGAGCAGCGGGGAGCGGCTGCGTGAAGCGAATTGAAGCTTTTACGGACGGTGCGTGCTCAGGCAATCCCGGGCCCGGCGGTTGGGGTGCCATCCTGCGCTGGAATGGCAATGTCAAGGAACTGAAGGGCGGCGAAGCCGACACCACCAACAACCGCATGGAGTTGATGGCAGCCATCTCGGCCCTTTCGGCGTTGAAGGAACCGTGCGAAGTCGATCTTTATACGGACTCGGTCTATGTGCGCGACGGCATTTCCGGCTGGATCGAAGGCTGGAAGCGCAATGGCTGGAAAACAGCAGCCAAAAAACCGGTCAAGAATGCCGAACTGTGGCAGGCGCTCGATGAAGCGCGCAAGCCGCACAAGGTCAACTGGCATTGGATCAAGGGTCATGCCGGGCATCCGGAAAACGAACGCGCGGACGAGCTTGCTCGCGCTGGCATGGAACCGTTCAAATACACCGGCCACCGGACTTTGAAGGTGAAATAGCAAGGGCGACTTTCGCCGCCCTTGTCTTATGCTTAAAGCTGTTCAAGAAGCGCTGCGGCTGCGGATGTGACCGCCTGACCCGGCTGTTCCTCGATATTGAGAGATTTCACCACGCCGTCTTCGATGATGGCAGAATAGCGCTTCGAGCGCACACCGAGGCCGCCGCCGGAAAGATCGATATCGAGACCGGCCGCCTTGGTGAAGACAGCGCTTCCATCGGCGAGAAAGAGGATCTTGCCTTCGCCGCCGGTGCTCTGGGCCCACGCGCCCATGACGAATGGATCGTTTACCGCCACGACGGCGATCTGATCGACGCCCTTGGCAAGGATAGCGTCGCGGTTTTCGAGATAGCCCGGCAGATGATTGAGGCTGCAGGTCGGCGTGAAGGCACCTGGAACGGCAAAGAGAACGACCTTCTTGCCCTTGAAGATTTCGTCGGTCGTCATTTCCTTGACGCCATCCGCAGTCTTTACCTTGAAAGTCGCTGCAGGCAGCTTGTCGCCAACTTTGATCGTCATCTATTTTCTCCTCGGGGCAGGGGTTGTTCCGCTGCCAATTGTCAAAATTCTCATCCGCGCCGCGAAGCACGGGCGGCATAGTTAAACCGATAACAGGCCGATGGACAATTTCAAAACACGGATATGATCCGCAGCGGCTATTCCAGCCTCACTTGACCGGAGACGGCTTTTCCGTTCTGCACGATGGTATAATCGATCAAGGCATTATCTGCGTTTCCATGCACTCGGGCTGCAAACTGCTGACCCGATTGCCCGTTTTCAACTGCGACAGCGTCGGAAAGCCTGACCGTGTCGCTGGCGACGAACAGTTCCGCCCGTGCTGAAGGGTCGGGAACGGTAAGGTCAAAGACGGCCTTGTCTCCTTCCCGCTTCACCTTGCTTATGCCGAACGCCGCTGTTGCCGGTGCCGGAAGCCGGTCAAATGCGGTCTCGATGATCGTGTGGGCGGCAATCGTCTGCGGTGAGGCTTGCTGCTCTTTTTGTTCAAGCGCGAAATCGAATGCGGCCTGCACCGGAACGCAGATTTTCTCGCAAACGCCAAGAAAAACATCGCCCTTTAGCCGCGTGTCGCCGGATGCCAGGTGAAAGATTATCGGCAGCGAGACGGGTTCCTTATACCCGATCCCGCCTTCATCGCCCCCGCCAAACCGGACAGGCGCAGGAAAGCTGATCTGCGCTTTCGCATCTCCCTCGATATTGATCTGAGGCGGAACACCCGCATCACCCGGATTGCGCCAGTAGGTTTTCCAGCCCGGCTGCAATTCGATCTGCAAGGCACCGCGTCGTTCCTGGCTGGCCGCGTTGCCCGGGCCACTGTCTTCGAGAATGACGCGCACACGCCCACCGGGCGTCTCGGTCCAGCCGGAAGTTGTTGCCAGCGCTGGAAGTGCGAGCGATGCCAATAGAATGGGTGTGAGGGCGAATATTCGAATGTTCATGGGCGGAAGATGGAATGAAAACATGGTCGCTTCAAGTCCAATAGTGCTGGCCTGTGGTTGCACCGTTTTCAGAACGGGAGCAACTGCTATTCGAACGGATTTTATTCCATGACCGGTGGTCCAAACAAATGGCCATTGTTATTTTGCCCAGTCTTGCTACCTTCATATTCATGATCACTCTCAAGACGCCGAACAAGGAGCAGGGTTTTCTGAACGGGCAATTCCTGCTTGCCATGCCCGGAATGAGCGACGAGCGTTTTGCCCGGTCGGTGGTCTATATCTGTGCGCATTCCGATGAAGGCGCTATGGGTTTCATCATCAACCAGCTCCAGCCGGTCGAGTTTCCGGACCTCCTGCGCCAGATCGGGGTCATAGACGAAGATGAGCTGATTATTCTGCCAGATCGCGCGCAGCATATGATGGTGCGCAATGGCGGGCCTGTGGACCGCACACGCGGCTTCGTGCTGCATACCGACGATTATATGGTCGACTCGACCATGCCGGTTTCAGAAGATGTCTGCCTCACGGCAACGGTCGATATTCTGCGTGCCATTTATGGGGGCAGGGGGCCGTCGCGCGCCCTGATGGCGCTTGGTTATTCCGGCTGGGCGCCGGGCCAAATTGAGATGGAGCTTGCCGAGAATGGCTGGCTGACCTGCGACGCGCCGCTGGATATGCTGTTCGACAGCGATATCGAGGGCAAATATTCGCGTCTGATGCTCCATATGGGCATCGATATGTCCAGGCTGGTTTCCGATGCGGGGCATGCCTGATTTAAGGGAGTAAGGCAGTATGTTAAGGGAATAGGGGAGTAAGGGAGTAGGGGAATATGTTTTGATTGCGGACGACCGCGCCGACCATATCCTTTTCTGTCCTACTGTCCTACTGTCCTACTGTCCTACTGCCCTACTTCACGCCGCTGCCGCATCCAGCTGCTCGCGGATCATACGCGTTGCCTCGTCCCTGCTGGTCGGCTGGCCGAACATGAAACTCTGCACATATTCGCAACCCATCTGGCGAAGCTGAAGCGCATCGCTTTCGCTCTCCACACCTTCGGTCACGACGGCGAGGCCGAGATCGTGCGCCATGCTCACAATCGAGCGAAGCAGGGTGGCTTTTTGCGGCTGGTCGCCCTTCACGAAGGACCGGTCGATCTTGATGATATCGAACGGGAAGCGCGTGAGATAGGCGAGCGAGGAATAACCTGTTCCGAAATCGTCAAGGGACAAGCCGATGCCCATCGTTTTAAGCCGGGCAAGGACATGCGTCGACTGTTCGGGGTTTTCCATGAGGACGGATTCGGTCAGTTCAAGCTTCAGGCTGCCCGGAGTGAGATGAATGCGGGAAAGCACCGAGCGAACATCATTGATGAGATCCTGACGGATGAGTTGCGTGGATGAAAGATTGACCGAAACGAAAAGGTCGAGTTTCGGGAACAGTTCCTGCCACGCGAAAAGATCTTCCGCAGCCCGTTGCATCGCGAACAGGCCAAGCTGGATGATAAGGCCGGAGTTTTCCGCAATTGGAATGAATTCCGATGGCGAAATGGCACCCCGACGCGGATGCTCCCAGCGCATGAGCGCCTCGAAACCGGCAATGGTGCCTTCGTCAAGCTTGACGATAGGCTGATAGACAAGGCTGATCTCATCGCGCTCAAGCGCACGTCGCAGATCGGATTCAAGCTGGAGCTTGTCGCTGCCGATGGCTCTGAATGCCGGACGGAACGGCTCGATGCGATCGCCACCGAAACGCTTTGCCTGATACATGGCGAGTTCGGCGTCCTTCACGAAATCCTCGGCAGTCGTTGCCGTTTTTGTCCAGGTGATCAGGCCGATGGATGACGTCAGAACGATTTCGCGCTTTGCATAGGCAATCGGCGCTCGCACGGCTTGACGCAGGGCCTCGGCGAAGGCGGCGATGCGCCCCGGATCACTTTCGGAGGCGAGCAGCAGGCCGAATTGGTCCGAGGACAGGCGTGAGAGTGTATCCTGCGGCTTCATGAGGCGCGCCAGACGTCGCGAAATAGTGAGCAGGATCGTATCGCCTGCCGACATGCCAAGGCTGTCATTGACCTGCTTGAAGCGGTCTATATCGATGATGAACACGGTTGGATGGAGATTGCTCTCGCCACGCGCCATGTTCATGACATTGCTGAGACGGTCGAGGAACAGTTCGCGATTTGGAAGGCCAGTCAGATTGTCGTGCACGGCGTCGTGCAACAGGCGTTCTTCTGCCTTTTTCTGCTCCGTCACATTGACCAGCGTGCCCACGCAACGCACCACTTCGCCATCCGAACCGATGACCGGGCGGGCGCGAAGCGCGTACCAGTGATAGTGACCGTCATTGGCGCGAAGCCGGAAAATCTGGCCAATGCGTCCGCGCCGGTTTTCCAGAATGGCGTCAAGCGTGGAGCGGAACCGGTCGCGGTCATCGGCGTGCATGGCGGGAAGCCAGTTGCGCACCGGGCCTTGCAGGCTGTTGGCCGTATTGCCGAGATAATTGGCGATGTCGGGTGTCGTCACCACGCGGTCGCGCGGCACGTCCCAGTCCCACACAATGTCTCCCGCACCGATGACGGCGAGAGCCTGTCGCTCCATGTCGGATAGAAGACCCTGTTGCAGCGCACCGCCTGCGAAGGCGTGCTGCATGACGGTAAAGCCGATCAGAAGAACGATCAGGACAAGACCGCCGCCAAGCGCAGGCTGCACGATATCATTATCGAGGCTGCCCGAAACCGTCATCCAGGCACCCAGCAACCATATGAGGGTGAGAAGCCAGGCTGGTATCAGCATGACGGCGCGATCATATCCCTTGACCGCGAGATAACCGATGATGGCGACGCCGGACAGAACGGTTAGCGCCAGCGAGATGCGCGCAATGCCGGAAGCGACTGGCGGATCGAAAACGGCAACCCCGGCAAGAGCCAGCAGGCCCAATACCCATGTCACCGCGCCGTAGCTGAAATGATCGTGCCAGCGATTGAGGTTCAGATAGGTGAACAGGAAAATCACGAGCGAGGCGGCGAGAGCCACTTCCGTACCGGCACGCCAGATTTGCTCATTGCCCGGCGTTATCTCCATCAGCTTGTTCCAGAAGCCGAAATCCACGCAGATATAGGCCAGAACGGCCCATGCAAGCGCGGCGGTCGCGGGGAACAATGAAGTTCCCTTGACGACGAAAAGGATGGTCAAAAACAGGGCCAGCAGGCCGGAAATGCCAAGCAGGATGCCGCGATAGAGCGTGTAGGAATTAACCGCATCCTTGTAGGCTTCCGGCTCCCAGAGATAGAGCTGGGGCAGGTTGTGCGAGGACAGTTCGGCTACGAAAGTGACGACGCTGCCCGGATTGAGCGTGATGCGGAAAACGTCTGCATCGGCACTCGGCTGGCGGTCGAGCGCGAAGCCTTCGCTGGGCGTGATCGACGCAATGCGCAGAGAACCGAGATCGGGCCAGATGACGCCGGAGCCGACGAGACGGAAATGCGGAGCTACAATCAGGCGGTCGATCTGCTCGTCAGTCGGGTTCGCAATAGAAAACGCGGCCCAGTCGCCGGACGCCTTGCTGTTCTGGTCGGCCTGCACTTCGATGCGGCGGACAATCCCGTCAGGACCGGGAGCGGTCGACACTTGCACGCTTTCACCCTTGTTGCGCAGAAGTTCGACAGCGCGGGACAAGTCGAGGGCGGTATCTTCCTTGGAAATCTTGATCGGTTCGATGGCCGATGCCTGGATGACCGAAACGGTCAGAAAAACCATGAGTGCGAGAAACCGCACACCAGCAAAAAGCCACTTATCCGCAAAACCCGTCACGAGCGTCCAACCTTGCCATTGATCATGCGGCTATCCGACATACGTTTGTCGCTTTCTATAAGGGCGAAAAGCAGGTGATCCTGCCAGAAGCCATTTATCTTGAGATAGGAACGCAACAGTCCTTCTCTCTCAAATCCGGCTTTTTCGAGAAGCCGTATCGAGCGTACATTATGAGGGATACAGGCTGCTTCAATGCGGTGCAACCGCAGTTGGTCGAATGCGAAGGGGATAACCAGCGACAGCGCTTCCGTCATATAGCCCTTGCCGGCATGGGGCGCGCCGCTCCAATAGCCAATCATGCCGCTCTGGCCCACGCCACGCCTGATATAGCCGAGCGTTATGCCGCCGACAAGCGTGTTGTCGCTGTTGCGAAACACAAAAAACGGATAGCCGGTTCCGGCCGCAATTTCATCCTGGAAGCGACGCATGCGATGGCGGAACGCGCTCTTGGTCAGGTCGTCGTCGGGCCAGGTCGGCTCCCATGGCGTGAGAAAGGCACGGCTTTGTTCCCGCAAACTGGCCCAGCTGGCGAAATCGCTCATCATCGGTTCGCGCAGATAAATGCGCTGTCCACGCAGGACGGTCGGATTGCTTCTGCGGAAGGGCAGGCCGATCATGACAGGACAAGGCAATAGGGCAATAAGGCAGTAAGGCAATAGGGAAGGGTGGACGCATTCGCCGAGCTAAACATACTGCCCTACTCCCCTAATGCCCTATTGCCTTAATTAAACAGCAATTTTCCTCGCATGCGCGCTGGTCGAAAGTGCATCCGACAGGCCATCGAAGCTCATCAGTCGTCCAACTGGTCCGACGCCGGCAATAGTGGGCTTGCTGTCGAGGAACAGGCGCCCGGCCAGATCGGTCAGCCGTTCAGGTGTAATCAGCGAGAGACGGTCCATCAGTTCGCTATTTTCGACGGGACGACCATAGAGCAGGAACTGGCGTGCCATTTGCCCCGCACGGCTTGCAGCGCTTTCCTGCGACATAAGAAGGCTTGCACGATATTGGGCGCGGGCGCGATCTACTTCTTCCAGACTGATGGAGTCAGCTGCCTTGTGCAGTTCATCGATCAGAACGGGAACCAGTTCGACAAGTTCGTCGCGGCCCGTTGCGGCATGAATGCCGAACAAACCGGTATCCGAGAAGCCCCAATGGAAGGCATAGACCGAATAGCAGAGCCCGCGCTTCTCACGCACTTCCTGGAACAGGCGCGAGGACATGCCGCCGCCAAGCACCATGGAAAGAAGCTGCGAAGCATAGAAATCGCGCACATGATAGGCGCGTCCCTCGAAGCCGATCAGAACCTGAGCATCCATGAGTTCGCGATTTTCACGGAAATCGCCGCCGACATAATGCGCGAGGTCGAGCGTGGGCGCCGTATTATGGGCGCGGAAACCGCCGAGGCGTTTTTCCACTTCCTTCACGAAGGCATCGTGATCCACGCCGCCAGCGGCCGTCACCACCATACGGTCGGCACTATACTGCTCGTCCATATATTGGCGCAGATCGTCGGAGGTGAAAGACATGACTGTTTCAGGCTCGCCGAGAATGGCGCGTCCAATCGGTTGGTGACGATAGGCTGTTTCGGTGAAGCGGTCGAAGACGATATCGTCGGGCGTGTCGTGCGCCGCGCCGATCTCCTGCATGATGACCTGCTTCTCGCGTTCCAGTTCCGCTTCATCGAACTTGGAAGCGGTCAGGATGTCGGAAAGAATGTCGATAGCCAGGGGCACGTCATTGCGCAGAACGCGCGCATAATAAGATGTGGTCTCGACGCTGGTGGCGGCGTTGATCTCGCCGCCGACATTCTCGATATCCGATGCAATTTGCCAAGCTGAGCGGTTTTCGGTTCCCTTGAACGCCATATGCTCGAGAAGATGTGCAATGCCATGCCTGTCGGCAGCTTCGTTTCGCGCACCGGCCTTGACCCAGATTCCAAGCGCCACGCTTTCCACGTGAGACATTGTATCGGTGGCTATCGTCAATCCGTTGGAAAGACGCGTTACTTCAACACCCATAAGCAAACTGCTCCCTGCATTCCCGCTCTGGTTCTCGTCTCGGAGCCGGTCTTTTAGGCTCTCGAATGGCGGCGAACGTATTCTTCCACGATTTTCAGGTCGTTGTGAAGAACTGTGAAGCTTTCTTTTCGTTGCATCAAGTCCGAAAGCCATGCGGGAAGCTGCGGTTCGACGCCGCTGGCAGCCTTGACTGCATCGGGGAATTTGGCCGGATGCGCGGTCGCAAGGATAACCATTGGTGCTGCATCGGACACATTTTCGCGAGCGACCTTCACTCCGATCGCCGAATGCGGGTCAAGCAGATAGCCATCCGCTTCAAGCACGGATTTGATCGTTTCCGCGGTTTCTTCAACGGTGGAACGGCCAGCGGAAAATTCGCTGCGGATCGCCGCAAGCGGCTTTTCAGAGATCGAGAAGCCGCCCGACTGCTTCAGGCTTTCCATCAGGCCGCGCAATGCCGCGGCGTCGCGTCCATGCGCTTCAAACAGGAGACGTTCGAAGTTCGAGGAAATCTGAATATCCATTGACGGCGATGTCGTCTGTGCGACGCCGCGCATTTCATACGCGCCGGATTCGAGCGTGCGCGAGAGAATGTCGTTGTCGTTGGTGGCGATAATCAGCCGGTCGATGGGCAGACCCATGCGCTTGGCAACATAGCCTGCGAAAATATCGCCGAAATTGCCGGTCGGTACCGTAAAGGAAACTGTGCGATCCGGCGCGCCGAGGCTCAGTGCCGCCGTAAAGTAATAGACGACCTGCGGCATGATCCGCGCCCAGTTGATCGAGTTCACACCCGAAAGCGACAGCGCGTCACGGAACTGAAGGTCGTTGAACATGCCTTTCACCAGGTTCTGGCAATCGTCGAAATTGCCTTCGATGGAAAGCGCGTGAACGTTGGAGAAGCCGGATGAGGTCATCTGACGCTGTTGCACCGGCGAGACGCGGCCGTTCGGGAACAGGATGAAAATATCGGTATTGTCGCGCCCGCCGAAGGCTTCGATTGCCGCGCCGCCTGTATCGCCGGACGTGGCGCCGACGATCGTTGCCCGTTCACCGCGCTGCGCCAGAACATAGTCCATCATGCGAGCGAGAAGCTGCATGGCGACGTCCTTGAAGGCAAGCGTCGGGCCATGGAAAAGCTCGAGCACGAATTCATTCGCGCCTGTCTGGACCAGCGGGCAAACCGCATCGTGGCGGAAAGTACCGTAGGCTTCATGCACCATGCGGCGGAAATCCGAATGCGGAATTTCGCCATCGACAAAAGGCGTGAGCACGGCCAGAGCAATATCGACATAGGATTTTCCGCGCAGCTCGCGGATCTGTTCTGGCGAAAACTGGGGATAATCCTGCGGCAGATAGAGACCGCCATCCCGGGCAAGACCGGCGAGCAATGCATCGCTGAACCCCAGGACTGGCGCTTCCCCTCGCGTGCTTACATATTTCATTTCTTGGGCCTTCATTTCAGATCGGCGCGGTTTTGAGCCGCGTAATGCAATAGAGCCTCCCTAAAAAAGCCGCAAGGTTTTAAAGCATGTTGACGGGGATGGGGGTTGCTCTCTGGAGCAAAAAACGGGAAAACGTCATCGCGCTACACGCATGCGTGATGTAGAAGACAGGTTGATCAGTGCAGGGAAGCCCGCTTTATGCAAACAGCACCACAGAATCGTTCATCGTTGTTTCCAGTCTTTGCAACGGTTTTGCTCGCAGCCCTTGCTGGCTGCACAACCAGTGGCACTGACAAGGCGGCAGACGGCGCCCCAGGGGCTTCGTTGACCACACCTGCCGCTTCCGGCGATCAGCGTGTCAAGGAATCCGAGCTTCGCGCTTTCTGCCCGTCTGTTTCGTTGCGCGACGGCACAGCCTTTTTCAACACATATGAAAAGGGCGGCGATAAAGACTCCGCGCGCGTAATCTATCAGGCCGCCCTGACCGACACGACACGCGCCTGCCAATACGGCTCCGGCACCATGACGATCGATGTCGCCGCGGCCGGCAAGGTTGTTCCTGGACCGAAATACAAAAGCGGCACCATTACCATGCCGATCCGTGTCGCCGTACGTCAGGGCGATCAGGTGATCTATTCGAAGCTGCACAAGCAGGCGGTTACGGTAGCCAATGCCGACACCGCGACGCAGTTCGTTTTCAACGACAAGGCAATCACTGTGCCGATGACGGATCAGAAAAATATCCAGATTTTCGTGGGTTTCGACGAAGGTCCATATAATACCAAATAACACCTTCTCGACAGACGCATTTCTGATATTGGAATTCAGTGAAATGGTGCGCCGGAATCTATTTCGGCGCACCATTTTATTTTAGATAATCGTGAAATATAGATGTTTCGATGCTTTTTTTGAATAAGAAATGAATGGAATTTTAGGATGTACTCATCCAAACCCTGATTCTTTTCTTTGATTTTCTGATATATGGGTTTATCACGTCATAATTAGGCAGAATGATAATCCCCTAAGCATACTGTGATATATTTAAGGTAAGGGATCGCATGCGATTTGATCGCAGTAAAATTCTAAATCCTACTCCGCTTGTTTTGCTTTTCATCCTGTTTCTCGGCGCGGTTTCCGGACAGTGGATAGGAAACTGGCTTCGAATTATCGATGAAGAGCGGCACATGAATAATCACATGTCCGCATTGCTTTCCCATGCAAATCGTCTGGCTGTCTCTGCCCGGGAAACCATCGAGGCTGCCAATCGCTCGCCCTATGAAATGTGTTCTCCGCAAGAAATGGCTTATCTGCGCAAGCTGGTTTTTTCCGGATATCACATCAAGGATATAGGCCGTCTCCGTGATAATCGCCTGATCTGCTCTACGCTGCTCAGTGACATTCCGGAACAATCTGAGCGTCCTCCCGCCGATATCAATTTGCCTGATGGCACCTATGTTTATGGCGAAGGATACCTGATCACACCGGGCAGCCGAGGTTTCGTGATAGGCAAGGATGCAGCCAATGTGGTGTTGAGTTCGGCTGCGTTCGATTTGCTCCTCACGAAGCAATACAGCTTTGCTGTCTATATGCGCGATGCAAAGCGTAAGCATTTCGCACGTCTATACGATTATCGGTCTGGTAATTTCCCAGCCCCGGATTTCGACAATCTTGAGCGGCAATATGACGTGTTCGGCAGTGTTATCAAGGAATATCGTTGCGACGGCAAAATGGGTATTTGCATTGCCCTCAAGGCGCAATTGGATACGTCCGGCAATTCAGCCCGGTGGAAGTCTTTTATCGCGACCAGTCTCGGATTGCTGGCGGGCGCAACAGTAGGCCTGGGCGGAATTGCTTATCGTACTCGTGAACGCCCCTTGGCTTCCATGCTCAACCAGGCGCTGAACGCCCGGCAGCTTGAGGTCGTCTACCAGCCGGTGATCAATGTGGCGGACGCCAGTCTTACGGGCTTTGAGGCTCTGCTGCGCTGGCAACTTCACACAGGAGACATGATTCCGCCCGACGTATTTATCGCTGAGGCCGAAGAGAAGGGCATGGCAGGACGGGTAACCGCCTATGTCGTGGATCGGGTTTTGGACGACATGGGGGATTTGTTGCGCCTTAACCGGAATATCCAGATCAATATCAACATCACTGCAAGCGATGTTCAGGCGTCCGCGTTTCAGAAAAGTATCCAGGCGAAATTGGCGAGCGCGGACGTCGAACCCCGCCAGATCGGTCTCGAATTGACCGAACGAACGGCAGTGGATTTCTCGAAAGCGTCGGAAGGCATCAGGCAGCTGCGCGAACAGGGGCACAAGGTCTATATCGATGACTTTGGAACGGGCTATTCAAGTCTTTCCTATCTTGGCGAACTGCATATCGATGCGATCAAGATAGACAAAGCCTTCACCCGCACTGTCTGTGCGGAGGGAGATATGGTGTCGATCGTTCCAGAGATCATATCGATGGCGCGGCAGCATGATCTTGGTATCGTGGTTGAAGGCATCGAAACGGAAGCCCAGGCCGATTATTTTCGCAAAATGGACACGCCAATGACTGCGCAAGGCTGGTTTTACGGCAAGCCTCTGCCAGCGGGCGAGGCGGCTGCGCTGCTGATGGGCGGGTTACCCAAATCCAGACGGAAGCGCAGCAGAGCTTTTCAGGAAAAAGCCTGACTGGACCGATGCTGTGGATAAATACAGACCGATAAAATTCTAATTAAATGCAACTGCCTGCGTGAAATGAATGGCAACAGGTTTCGGCTAGTGTGTTCTCATGAAACAGAAATATGAACGCATTCTTGAACCAACGGACACCTGGGCGATCTTCGATACGTCCACCGGCGAACCCGTCATCATGGGAACCCGCTTGCTGATCGGCCTCTCCGAAAGTGAAGCCGAAGAGCTTTTGGCAATTCTCAATGCCCCGCCCAAGGGACGCAACAAGCAGTCCGCCGCCTGACCAAAGCCAGGCGTCGGATTATCTCATTCAGGCATCGGTCCATATAGACAGGGCTTCGATAACGCTGGGCAGATCCTTGTGGCGATGGATGACGGTCTCCGCACCGGCATCGGTCAGCTTGTCGGCATGGCCGGGATAGGTGTGAGCACCGCCCGTAAAGCCAATCACACGCATGCCAGCGGCGCGCGCGCCCTGAATGCCATGCGCGGAATCTTCAATGACGATGACGTTCTTCGGGTCGACCCCGAAATGCTTGGCGGCATACAGAAAAACGTCAGGCGCGGGCTTGGTTTTTTTTGTGCCGACTTCCTTCGCCGAAAAGATGTCGGGTGCAAACAGTTCATAGAGGCCAACGCGCTTCAGCATGCTTTCCAGACGCTGCCCGGTCGAGTTGGAACAGATGCATTTCGGCAGCTTCAGTGCCGATACCACTTCCACAATATCTTCAACCGCCTGAACCTCGTTCGCGAGCCTCTCGTCCAGAATTTTTTCGGACTTATCGAGAAGCGATGCTGAAAGCGGAATCCCGGCTTCGCGCTCTACGGTGAGAAGAATATCCTGCCACGTCAAACCAGCGAAACGTTCAGCCATTTCATCCGCGGCGATCTGATAACCGGCTTCGGTGAGAAGAGTGGACTCGACTTCGGCCGCGATGATTTCGGAATCCACCAAAACGCCATCGCAATCGAAAATGATGAGGGACGGTGCCGCCATGATCATAGCCTTTTTATTGGGAGGAGTTGGCACCGGCAGCAGCCGGAAATACCGAGCTTGAGCTACACCTTTATGGTGGAGCCGTCAAATCGGGTCCGCTCGATTCAGACCTCACCGGAAACTTCGCGCCGTCGCCGGTCCAGCTCTTCACTGTAGCGGCGCAGCGTGTGTGCTTCACTCAGGAGGCCAAGAACCTTGCGTTCCTGTGCGTTGTTCACCACGGCCAGCGCTTCGCTTTCTGCCCGGTCGAAACGGACAACGGCTTCC
The DNA here is from genome assembly GCF_055816855.1 of Ochrobactrum sp. PL_is483. Classification (NCBI taxonomy): domain Bacteria; kingdom Pseudomonadati; phylum Pseudomonadota; class Alphaproteobacteria; order Hyphomicrobiales; family Brucellaceae; genus Ochrobactrum; species Ochrobactrum sp. PL_is483. The sequence continues at coordinate 68,116 of NZ_JBVPGS010000030.1, read as the reverse complement.
TTGGCGTTCATCTGCGGCAGCAGGAACTCATCCTGATATTTGAGAAGCTCGCGGATGCTGTGTTCGCCATTGGATGTATCGAAGCTGTCGGCATACACTTCCGGAACCGGAATCATGCCGACATAGCGCCCCTCAGCATCCACCGCGATCACGCGCTGCGTCGATCCAAGCGGAAAATCGTGGCGGAATGTTTCGATATCGGTATCGATCGGCACGGTCCGCACATCGTGTCGCATCATCCGGTTGACGGTGAGGTTCCGTATCCATCCAATATCGTGAGCGGACCGGATGGCTTCGCCGCGCAGATGGAAGCGCCACGTCGCGAAGGAATAGCCGAATGTCTTTCGTACCATCAGCGAGGACGAAACCACAGCGCCGAGCACGAGCATGGAGATCGGAAAGTCGCCGGTCAGCTCCAGCGCGAGGAAAGTCATGGTCATCGGTCCGCCAACGACTGCAACCGCAAGCGAGCTCATGCCGATGACGGCATAGACTTCCGGTGCAAGAGCGAGTCCGGCTGGCAACACCGCTCCGGCCACTGCGGCAAACAGCTTGCCGGTCAGCGCACCGAGAAACAGCGACGCGAAGAACAGACCGCCACGAAAGCCCGAGCCGATGGAGACGGCAGAAGCGAACGATTTGGTGAGGATCAGGAGCATAAGCGCGGGAATGGTGATGTTTGCGTTCAGGTCGAGGTGCAGGGCGCCATGGCCTGAAGCCAGAACCTGCGGAGAAAAAAATGCAATCATTCCAACGATGGCGCCGCCGATTGCGGGCGCCATTACGTTGGGCACCACGCTGCGCCGGGCAAACGTTTCCACAAAAGTAACACCACGCATGATGAGAATGGCGATGCCTGCCGAAAAGAAACCCAGAACGAGTGCAGGCACATAGTCGCGTGGCGTGACATCATTGATCTGGCCGATATCAATGATGAAAGGGGCCCCGCCGATTGCCTGTGTCACCAGAGCTCCGATGATCGCAGCCACAACGACAGGAGCCAGGGTGGCAATGGAATAGACGCCGATGATGAGTTCGAATGCGTAAAATGCCCCGGTGAGAGGCGCATTGAAGGCGCTGGCGATGGCTGCCGCAGCACCACAACCGACTAGCGTTCGCAAATCCGCGCGACGAAGTTTTAGCGCCCGGCCAATGCGGGACGCGAAGCCGCTTGCAAGCTGCGTATAGGCTGCTTCCAGCCCGACCGATGCACCGAAGCCGTTGGCAATCAGGTTCTGACCGACGAGAATAAAGCTGTCCGTGAGCGACAGGCGCCCGCCGTGAAGTGCATTTGCTTCGATCGGGTCAACGATGGGGCGCTTGCGCCAGCGCGCGAGAACCCAGATGACGATCCCCATAAGAATGCCGCCCGCAAGGGGAGCAATATAAGCGCTTGGTTGCAACGATGCAGCTGAACTGAGTTTTTCACCGGGTTCCAATGCGAAGATTGCCTGGTGCATCCATTGCGAAATGCTGCCGATCGCAGCAACCATCAGCCCGGAGATGATGCCGATGATCGTACCGGCGATGACGAGACCGATTTCGCTGCCGCGAACCAATGCGCGCATGCGAAAGGGGACAAAGAGGACACGCAAATATCGATTATGCCGTAGTTCAGCGATATTCATCACAAAATACACCGGACAAACGGGCCGCTCGCGTGCCCGCTACGCAAATTCAGAAGTTGACGGTCGATCATAGTCAAAAAGGGATAACCAAGCCTTATCGATGGCGAGACGATAACGCCACCATTGCATAGCGATAGCGGCGTTAAGATGACAGGCGGCAAAATGTTGGGAACACTTGGCACCGCAAAAGCCCGCAACCGCGGACATTTTCCGGAGATTAAGAAAAGATTTACGATTTCAATCACTTGGCGTTAACTGCATATTTACCCTACCCGGTAACCATAAGGACAAGTTTTTTGCGTCCACAGGTAATCGAGTATCCCATGTCTCTTGTACGTCTTGCACATGAGTTGCCCATCGAGGCTCCGCGTACCGCCTGGCTTGACTCCATCATCAAAGGTGATTGCGTTGCGGCTCTGGAACGCCTGCCGGATCATTCCGTGGACGTCATCTTCGCCGATCCTCCCTATAATCTCCAGCTTGGCGGTGATTTGCATCGTCCCGACCAGTCGATGGTCAGCGCGGTTGACGATCACTGGGATCAGTTCGAAAGCTTCCAGGCTTATGATGCATTCACACGCGCCTGGCTCATGGCTTGCCGCCGCGTCCTGAAGCCGAATGGCACCATCTGGGTCATCGGTTCCTACCACAATATTTTCCGCGTCGGCTCGCAGTTGCAGGATCTCGGTTTCTGGCTTTTGAACGACATCATCTGGCGCAAGACGAATCCGATGCCGAATTTCCGTGGCCGTCGCTTCCAGAACGCCCATGAAACGCTGATCTGGGCCTCGCGGGACCAGAAGGGCAAGGGCTATACCTTCAACTATGAAGCGATGAAAGCCGCCAATGACGATGTGCAGATGCGCTCGGACTGGCTGTTCCCGATCTGCACCGGTTCAGAACGCCTCAAGGATGAAAACGGTGACAAGGTTCACCCCACCCAGAAGCCGGAAGCGCTGCTCGCCCGCATCATGATGGCATCCAGCAAGCCGGGAGACGTCATTCTCGACCCGTTCTTCGGGTCCGGCACGACGGGTGCGGTTGCAAAGCGCCTCGGACGCCACTTCGTCGGCATCGAGCGCGAACAGAACTATATCGACGCGGCAACGGCGCGCATCGACGCCGTTGAACCGCTCGGCAAGGCCGAACTGACGGTGATGACCGGCAAGCGAGCCGAGCCGCGCGTGGCATTCACCAGCGTTATAGAGGCCGGTCTTCTTCGTCCGGGCACGGTGCTTTCCGACGAACGCCGCCGTTTCGCTGCCATTGTCCGGGCTGATGGTACGTTGGCTGCCAATGGCGAAGCGGGTTCGATCCATCGTATGGGGGCAAAGGTCCAGGGTTTCGATGCCTGCAATGGATGGACTTTCTGGCACTACGAGGAAAACGGTGTGCTGAAGCCAATCGACGCCTTGCGCAAGGTCATTCGCGACCAGATGGCAGTAGCGGGCGCGTAAAACGTGTTCGAACTGCCTGCTCGCTGCTCTTAATTCTTTATCGGACGGCCTCCAGCACAGTCTGATGGTGAGGCGTTCGAAGCTTCGGCTTCGAACGCCTTCACTGTTTTGAGACCATGGGAAATCAGGCTCAGAAAGCGAGACCCAGTGCTTTCAAATCAGCGCCAAGCTTGCTCGCATCCGTAAAGTGCACCGCCTGCCAGCCAGCCTGTCTGGCACCATCCACATTGTGCATCGTGTCATCAATGAAAAGGGTTGCCGCCGGATCGAGGTCGAATGAGGCAACGTGATGATCGTAGATTTCCCGGTCCGGTTTCAGCATGCGGATGTCGCCGGATACGGTGACGCCCCGGCTTTCAGTGAGAAATGGAAACCGGCCTTGCGCTTCACGGAAAGTATCCGAAGCGAAATTCGTCAGCATGGTGACGTCATTGCCGTGGGCGATCAAGCCCCGTAGAACGTCGACGCTGTCTTCATAGGCGTGCGGTACCATGCGGTTCCAGTTCTGCCGGAACGCGCGGATATAATCGCTTTTCTCGGGATAGGTATCGATCAGAAGCGCTTCCGCTTCCTGCCAGGTCCGGCCCCGATCCTGTTCGATATTCCATGCGCTGGTGCAAATATTTTCCAGGAACCAACGCCGTTCCGAGGCGTCAGGAATGATGTCCAGATAGGCAAGTTCAGGGTCATAATGAATAAGAACCCGGCCTATATCGAAGACTACGTGTTTGATGGGACTGCTCAACGGTATTTTCTCCCCTGTTTGAAAGCTTCAGGCACGGCGGCGGCAATCGCTTTTTTCATGACAGTCGGCAGTGCTTCATCGGCAAGTTCGTCCGGCCCGGACCACCAGCCTTCATTGGATGCAGCCTTGCTGACATTGTCCGATCGATAGACAGAGAGCCGCAGTTCGAAATGTGTGAAGACATGCGTGATCGAACCGGTGGGGGTCCATCGCGCCGGGAATGGCGCAGCGCTGACCGTCGCATCTCCGTCAATGCGCGCGGTCCAATGGCTGCCCGGAACCTCGGTCATCCCGGCGAGCAGGCCTTCCCCTTTTCGCTTGCGCAGAAGGATTGAGCCATCGTCTGCGATGGCAATGAATGCTGCTCCGGTGCGTATGGGTTTTTCGGCTTTGGGCGCCTTGACCGGAAACTCCTCCGGGTCGCGCGAGCCAAGAGCCATGCAGCGGTCATTCAGCGGACAGATCGCGCAAGCTGGACGCCTTGGCGTGCATATGGTTGCGCCCAGATCCATCATCGCCTGCGCAAAATCGCCGGGCCTGTCGCTTGGGGTCAATTGCGCCATGAACGTGCGGATTTCCGGCTTTGCTGCGGGCAGTGGCGTGTCGATTGTGTAAAGCCGCGAGATCACACGTTCCACATTGCCGTCCACGACTGCAACCGCTTCGCCAAACGCGATTGCGGCGATTGCCGCCGAAGTATAGTCGCCGATGCCCGGCAGTTCCTTCAAAGCTGCGGCATTGTCTGGAAACGCGCCGCCATGCTGCATGACGACGGCGTCGGCGCATTTTTTCAGGTTGCGCGCTCGCGAATAGTAGCCAAGTCCGGCCCACGCACGCAGGATATCGTCCTCGCTCGCCTGTGCCATATCCTGAACGGTGGGCCAGCGTGCTACGAAACTTACAAAGTAGGACTTGACCGCCTCGACCGTTGTCTGCTGAAGCATGATTTCGGAGAGCCAGACGCGATAGGGATCAGGCTTAACACCCGATGCCTGTTCAGATGGACTCACGCGCCATGGCAAAACACGATGGTGCCGGTCATACCAGTGCAGGAGCTTTGTGCTTTGATCGGAAGTGGCGGAATTCAGCATGAGAAGGGTATCGGGTAACAGTTGGGCAGCATTCTGATTAATGCCTTATTTTTACAATTGATAGAAACAATGCTGTGCATATTTGAACCGTGCGCATAGAAGTTTGTCTATGAGTCTCCTGACATGCCTCATTGCTTTCAGCGGAAAGAGAATAAGTGGACCGTTCTGTACCTGTCTATGTCATCAATCTTGCCCGTTCTCGAGACCGCTGGGACAGGTTGAAGTCCAGCGCAGATCGGTTTTCCATTGATTTGAGGCGCATTGAAGCGGTCGAGGGCAAGCTGCTACCTCCTGAGGAACTTGTAGATTTCGATGAGGCAGGGTTCCGCCGCTGGCACGGAAAAATTGCAATGCCGGCAGAAATAGGCTGTTATTTCAGTCATATCCGGGCATTGGAAACTATAGTGGATGCACCTGAGCCCTTTGCGGTGATTGTGGAAGATGATATCGTTTTTACTCCCGCTTTTGCGCCATTCCTCACGCATTTGACAAACACAACAGGCTGGGATGCCGTGAAACTTGTCAATCACCGAACCGCTGCTTTCCGGCCTTTCAGGAGTGTTGATAGCCGGTTTTCAATTGGCCGTTGCCTGCATGGGCCGCTCGGGAGTTCTGCGGCTTACGTTGTCACCCGGGAAGGGGCTTCGAAATTGCTGAAAGCGCTTCGTCCCATGCGCCTTCCCTACGATGTCGCATTGGAAAGAGGGTGGGCTGGCGCGTATCAGATTTTCACGACCGACAAGCCGGTCGTTGAGTTTTCGAATATCGCGATTTCCACCATCGCTGAGGGACGCTCAGCTTACGCCAAGAAACGTTTACCCGCATACAAAAGGATTAGTACGCTTGTCTTTCGAGCGACTGACTATGTTCGGCGAATCGCTTACGCTTTAAATAAGAAGGTGCTAAAAGAGGCAGAAGGTTGAGTTATTTCAAAAAGTCTTTTCTCTTGCGGCGCCGGGTGGATTCCTGGGTTCTCGGAGTTGCATCGGCGGCAATGCCCATTCGTGTTGGCTTAGGTCCGCTGATCCTTTTCGTCTTTTCATGTATCGGTATTTATCTGGCATGCGCTCGTCATGCGACCACGCGCATGTTCGCCAGGAAATTCTATTTGTTCATAATTTTATATGCTGTCTGGTCGTTGGGCCTGATCCTGTTCCGGGGGGAGCCTTTCAGCGATAACCGACAGATCGGCTATACGCTGTTGATTGCGATTTTCGCTTTCGCCGGTTCGGGAATGGTGCTTGTCCGGGACCCTCTGCGAGCTTATGTGCTTGGCGCGCGTGTTGGAACGCTGCTCGCCGTGATAGTCGCGCTCTATCTTTCTGTGACGGATGGGGGGCGTATAGGCGTCGGCGGCAATCAGGCAGTCTTTGCATTCGTTGCGGGCGTTGCGGCGATTTCGGCGGCGATCCCGTTGCGGGCGGCTTCGCGTTACTTACCGAATGGTCCGCAGTGGCTGGTATTGGGTTTTGCAGCGGTTTTGACGTCCGAAACCCGGGCGGTCATCGTGGTGTTGCCGATTTTCGCAGCCGTGGAAATTCTCATCTTCCTGAAGCGCTTCAGTATCAGGCAACAAGGAGCGGCCTATGCGGTACTGTTTGCAGCAATAGCGGCTCTCGTTGTGGTGGGGCCGGTTGGCAGCATCATTTCCAAACGTTTCTCTGGAATGATCGAATATTACGATACTGGGCACGCGGCTGACTGGGAAGACAAGGTTTCGGCAGATATTCGCGAGGTCATGTGGAGGAGTGCGTCTAATGTTATCGCCGCCCATCCTCTTGCGGGTGTCGGTTCCTATTCAAAGATGGACTATGTGAGGGCTGAGGCGGGCGACAAGGCGTCGATGCTTGACGGCTTCCGCCATGTCCATAATACGGTGCTCGACGAGTTGCTGAACGACGGTGTTGTCGGTCTCATCTTCATGGCCTGTGCGTTTATCTCCATCTTCCTCTATTTGTGGCGAACCGCCGATAGCTGGGCAATGCGGCGAGCCTTGATCTACTTCGCCCTCGTGTGCGGCAGCTACGGGATGTTGCACAATCCGCTGTTGCACGAGGTGACGATCTCCTCGACCATGTTCTTCCTTGCAGCGCTGAACGCGGCTGCATCAAGGCGTATCATGGCGGCACGACGCGCCGGACTCACCTCATATGTTTTAGGAAAGAAATCACCTGCATGAAAGCGATCGTAACGGGTGCCGCCGGGTTCATCGGTTTCCATACCGCGCAACGTCTGCTGGATGAGGGCTGGCAGGTCGTAGGCATCGACAATGTGAACGGCTATTATCCTGTGGCTCTAAAGGAAACGCGTCTTTCCAGGCTGCATATGCGTGAAGGCTTTCGGTTCGCAAAGGCGGATATCTCGGATGTGGAAGCGTTCAATGCCGCAATTGGAACTGACCGGGATGCCGATATCATCGTGCATCTGGCTGCGCAGGCGGGCGTGCGTTATTCCATCGAAAACCCTTCGGCCTATATTTCTGCCAATGTTCAGGGACAGGTCACCGTTTTTGAAACTGCACTGAGACTGGAGAAGCGACCGCCCGTGGTCTATGCCAGTTCGTCGTCTGTCTATGGCGCAAACGAAAAGGTGCCTTTTTCCGAAGCCGATCCTGTCGATCATCCGGTTTCGATCTATGCCGCGACAAAGCGCTCGGGTGAATTGCTGGCCTACTCCTACCGCCACGTACACAAACTCCATTCCACGGGCCTGCGCTTCTTCACGGTCTACGGCCCCTATGGACGACCGGACATGGCGCCGTGGCTGTTCACGGCCGCGATCCTCAAGGGGGAGCCAATCCGCGTATTCAACAATGGCGAAATGCAGCGGGATTTTACCTTCGTGGAGGATATCGTCAGCGGCGTGGTTGGCGCGGTGCGACGCATGCTCGAGACGCCGGAAGATACAGCGCCTGTCTACAATCTCGGCAACAACCGGCCAGTCATGCTCAACGACTTCATATCTGCGATCGAAAAAGCGACCGGCAAGCAGGCGATCCGCAAGCTGGAACCCATGCCAGCTGCCGATGTGCCGCGCACCTATGCCGATATTACGCTCGCCGCCCGCGACCTTGGCTTTAGTCCGAAAACGACACTCGATCAGGGGATTTCTTTGTTTGTGGAGTGGTTTCGCGGCTATAATGGAGCGCGATGAGCGAACAAACCTCCAGGCGCGGTTTCAGGCCGCTTGCGGATATGGCTTCGGGTCTGGTCGACCCGATGCTGCAGAAACGTGCCGGTATCAATCTCGCCTTGCTTCAGTCGTGGGAAGATATTGTCGGCCCCGCCATTGGCGCAAGCTCGCGCCCGCTGCGCATCATCTGGCCGCGTCGCCTGCATGAGGATGATCCTTTTTCCCCCGCAACGCTGATTATTGCATGCGAAGGCTTCGCAGCCTTGCAAGTCCAGCATGAAACAGGCGAAATCATCAGTCGTATCAACGGGTTTCTCGGTTTCTCGGCGGTCGGGCGCATCCGCATCGAGCAGAAGCCGCCTCTTATACCGGCCAAACGCCGGGTCAAGCGGCTGGCGCCGCTCGGGCCTGCAGATGAGCGCCGTATCGACAAGGCGACAGACGCTATTGAAGACGATGCGCTTCGCGCCGCACTTGCCCGTCTTGGCAAGAACATTCTCGCAGAGAAGCGGACCACTGGCCGAAAGGGCGTCAAGGACAATTGAATTGTGCTGGCCGCCATAAATTTGATGCAAGCTTTCAGCAGTTTATAAGCGGCACCCTAGTTAATTGTCGCAAATATGAAGACAAAAAATGCAAGGCGCTGACTTTCATGTGAACGCTGCGGGTCTAGCGAAGTGCGATCTGCCGCTTTAGATTGTGTGTCGAAGTCAACTATTGAAACAGGACTGGATGATTCGGATGCCTGCAGCGTTTAATCGCAGACACGTTATTTCTCTTGCCGGGGCGGCGGCTGCCGGGCTGGCTTTTGCCGGTGGCGCGAACGCGCAGCAGCGTAGCCCGGAAGGCACTGTCGATGCTGCCAAGATTGCCGAAGCAGGCAAGCTGAAGGACATGGTCTACGGCAAGGCCGACGCGCCGGTCACCATCGTTGAATATGCTTCGCTGACCTGCCCGCATTGCGCGGATTTCACGATCAACACTTTCCCGAAAATCAAGGAAAAATATATCGATACGGGCAAGGCGCGGCTCATCTTCCGTGAGTTTCCATTCGACCCGCGCGCGACGGCCGCCTTCATGCTGGCGCGCTGCGCACCGGAAGACCGTTACTTCCCCATGGTCGACGTTTTCTTCAAGCAGCAGCAGCAGTGGGCGACCGCCGACGACGCCAAAGCCGCTCTCCTGCAAATTGCGAAACTTGCCGGTTTTACACAGGAGTCCTTCGAGGCTTGCTTGACGAACCAGCAACTTCTCGATGATGTGAGAGCAACGATGGAGCGTGGATCGACGGATTTCGGTGTGAATGCAACGCCGACTTTCTTCATTAACGGACAAAAATACGCTGGAGCGCTTTCGGTTGACGAAATGTCGGCAATCATCGACAAGCTTCTCTGATCCGTTTTTCAGATCGAAAAGCGGGCGCTCCTCTGCGCCCGCTTTTTGCGTTTCTGGGATAATAGCGGGAGGAGCTTGCTGATGCGCTTCTCCAAGCTGCGCCTTGTCGGTTTCAAATCCTTCGTCGAGCCGATGGAATTCGTCATCGAAGGCGGGCTGACTGGCGTCGTCGGTCCGAACGGTTGCGGTAAATCCAATCTGGTCGAAGCGCTGCGCTGGGTGATGGGTGAAAACTCATACAAGAACATGCGTGCCTCCGGCATGGACGATGTGATTTTCTCGGGCTCTGCCACGCGGCCTGCGCGCAATACGGCGGAAGTCACGCTTTTTCTCGACAATTCGGATCGTAGCGCGCCAGCCAGCTATAATGATGCAGACGAGTTGCAGGTTTCACGCCGCATCGAACGCGAATCCGGTTCGGTCTACCGCATCAACGGCAAGGAAGCGCGCGCCAAGGATGTGCAGCTTCTCTTCGCGGATCAGTCGACAGGCGCACGTTCGCCCTCCATGGTCGGGCAGGGGCGTATCGGCGAGCTTATTCAGGCAAAGCCGCAGGCCCGTCGCGCGCTTCTCGAAGAAGCGGCTGGCATTTCCGGCCTGCATACGCGCCGCCATGAAGCCGAGTTGCGGCTGCGTGCCGCCGAGACCAATCTGGAGCGTCTGGACGATGTGGTTGGTGAATTGGGCAGCCAGATCGAAAGCCTGAAACGCCAGGCACGTCAGGCGAACCGCTTCAAGGCGCTTTCCGCAGATATCCGCCGGGCGGAAGCCGCACTGCTGCACTTGCGCTGGTCGCAGGCAAAGGCGCAGGAAGGCGAGGCGCAAAGCGCATTGGCACAGGCAACCTCCGCTGTGGGCGACATGGCGCAGGCGCAGATGAACGCTGCAAAAGCGCAAGCAGTCGGCGCGCACAAGCTGCCCGAACTGCGCGAGGCCGAAGCGAAAGCTGCTGCCGCATTGCAGCGCCTCTCCATTGCCCGGACCCAGCTTGACGAGGAAGGCGAACGTCTTCGCGCCCGCAGGGCTGAGCTGATGAAGCGGCTTGAACAGCTTTCCGCCGACATAGCGCGCGAAGAAGAAATGATGCGCGAGAATGCCGATATTCTGGCGCGGCTCGATGAGGAGGAGCAGGAGCTGATCGCTTCTGCCGAAGAATCCGGCGAACGCGATCAGGAATTGCATGCGCTGTTCCAGGAAGCGGAAATGCGCTTGCAGGACAGCGAGAATGCACTGTCCCGCGTAACGGCTGAACGTGCGGAAGCTGCTGCTGAGCGTGCGCAGATCGAGCGGGCTTTGAAGGAAGCCCGTGACCGCCGCGACCGCTTGGCTGTCCAGATGGAAGCAATCGAGCGTGATATTGCCGCTGTCGCGGAGCAGATCGGCAGGCTGTTCGATCCAGCGGAAAAACGCATCGTGGTGGACCGTTGTGCGGAAGCCTTGGCCTCAGCCGAGGAAATGGTTGCCAGCGCGGAAGAGCTTGTTGCAAGCGCGCGCGAGGCGGAAACCGCCAGCCGCCTGCCTTTGAGCGAAGCGCGCACCGAACTGAACCGTATCGAAACGGAAGCGCAAACGCTGGCCCGCATTCTGAATGCCGGTGAAACGGGGCAATTCCCGCCAGTGGTGGAAGAATTGCGCGTCGAGAAGGGTTATGAAGTGGCGCTTGGCGCAGCGCTTGGCGAAGACCTCGATGCAGCCAGTGATGAGCGCGCGCCCGTCTATTGGGCTTACAACCCTGCCGCCAACGCCGATGCAGCCCTGCCGGAAGGCGTGACGCCGCTGGATCGGCTGGTGGAAGGGCCGCAGCAATTGCGTCGCAGGCTGGCGCAGGTCGGCGTCGTTTCGGACGGCGACGGCAAGCGCCTGCAAGCCTTGTTGCAGCCGGGCCAGCGGCTGGTGAGCAAGGCTGGTGCACTCTGGCGCTGGGACGGTTACACGGCGAGCGCCGATGCACCGACGCCAGCGGCCCAGCGGCTGGCCCAAAAAAACCGGCTGGCGGAGCTTGAACAGGAAGCCGTTGCCGCCCGCAAGCGTTCAGAGCAGGCCGAACAGGATGTGCAGCGCACCGAGGCTGGCGTTCGCGAGGCCATCGAGCAGGAGCGTGTCGCCCGCGATCAATGGCGCGCAAACCAGCGCAAGCTCGATGAAGCGCGCGAAGCTTTGGCCGCTGCCGAACGCGCGGCAGGTCAGCTTGCCACGCGCCGTGCTGGTCTTGAAGACAGCAAGGCGCATCTGGAGGAAAATCTCGAAGAAGCCCAGATTCGCGTAACGGAAGCGGAAGACCGGCTTGGCGAAATGCCGGATATCGAGGCGATTGGCGCTCGCCTTGCAGCATTGAACAGCGAAGTCATGTCGGATCGCACTGCTTTGGCAGAAGCGCGCGCCGCCTATGAGGGACTGCGTCGCGAAACCGACGCGCGCAAGCGGCGACTGGAAATGATTGCGCTGGAGCGCCGCAACTGGAAATCCCGCGCGGAAAATGCCGACCGCCATATAGCCGCGCTCAATGATCGTCGCGCGGAAACAGCGGATGAGGCCGAGGCGCTGGCTGAGGCGCCAGACGAGATCGAAAGCCGCCGCCGTGCGCTGCTGAATGAGCTGTCGCAAGCTGATGCCCTTCGCAAGCAGGCGGCTGACGTTCTGGCCGAGGCCGAGGCCGCGCAGGCTGAACTCGACAAGTCGGCGACCCTTGCCATCCAGCAACTGGCGGCAAGCCGCGAACAGCGGGCGCGCGCCGAAGAACGTCTTGCGGCGGCGGAAGAGCGGCGCAAGGATGCGGAAGCCCGTATCGCCGAAGCTTTGAACTGCCCGCCGCATGAGGCTATACGCCAGACAGGTTTGAAGCCGGATGAAGCCCTGCCGGACCCAGATCAGCTGGAGCGCCAGCTGGAGCGGTTGAAGATCGAACGCGAGCGGCTCGGCGCAGTCAACCTGCGCGCCGAGGAGGAGCAGCAGGAACTGTCCGGGCGTCTCGATACCATCGTCTCCGAGCGGGAAGACGTGATCGAGGCGATCAAGAAATTGCGTCAGGCAATCCAGAGCCTCAATCGTGAGGGACGCGAGCGTCTGCTGGCTGCATTCGACGTAGTGAATGTGCAGTTCCAGCGCCTGTTCACACATCTCTTCGGTGGCGGCACGGCGGAACTGCAACTGATCGAAAGTGACGATCCGCTGGAAGCCGGGCTGGAAATTCTCGCTCGTCCGCCGGGCAAGAAGCCGCAGACCATGACGCTGCTTTCCGGTGGCGAACAGGCTCTGACGGCTATGGCGCTCATTTTCGCGGTGTTCCTCACCAATCCGGCGCCGATCTGTGTGCTGGACGAAGTGGATGCGCCGCTTGATGACCATAATGTCGAGCGCTACTGCAATCTGATGGATGAAATGGCGGCTTCGACCGAAACACGCTTTGTGGTCATCACCCATAACCCAATCACCATGGCGCGCATGAACCGTCTGTTCGGTGTCACCATGGGCGAGCAGGGCGTAAGCCAGCTTGTGTCGGTAGATTTGCAGACAGCGGAACGCCTGCGTGAAGCAGGCTGATACATAACCTGTATGGAGGGCGGCATGAGCGGCGATCACGATCATGGAGACGTCAGCAACACGCCGCTTCCCAGGCTTTGGATCGCCTTCGCCCTGACCAGCTTTTACATGATCGCCGAGATCGTCGGCAGTTTCATCACCGGCAGCCTCGCGCTATTATCCGATGCCATGCATATGGCGACTGACAGCTTTGCGCTTCTTCTTGCCTTGATCGCCATTTATCTGGGCCGGCGGCCAGCTGATATTCTTCGCACCTATGGCTATGCCCGCTTTGAAATTCTTGCGGCGTCAGTCAATGCGCTGCTGTTGTTGGGTGTGGCTTTCTTTATTCTTTATGAAGCCTATGAGCGTCTCTGGCGTCCCGCAGAAGTACAGTCCGTCGGTATGATGATCGTTGCCGTGATCGGCCTTATCGTCAACCTGATTTCGATGCGTGTCTTGACGGGGCATAAGGATGAAAGCCTGAACGTCAAAGGCGCTTATCTTGAAGTCTGGGCGGATATGCTGGGTTCAGTCGGCGTGATTGTCGGGGCCGTGATCATTTATCTGACTGGATGGGAGTTGGTGGATTCACTGATCGCGATCGGCATCGGCTTCATGGTATTTCCACGCACATGGGTTTTGCTCAAGGAATGCATCAATATTCTGCTGGAAGGGGTTCCGGCCGGACTGGACCTAGATGATCTGCAGAAAGCCGTTCTGGCTGTGCCCGGCGTGGCGACGCTCCACGACCTGCATATCTGGTCGCTGACCAAGAACCAGAAATCCCTGACCGCGCATATCGTATTGACGCGCGGCGCAGACGGCGAAACCGTACGTCGCGCGGTGGAACATCTCTTGCAGGAACAATACGATCTTCATCACACCACTCTGCAGACAGAAGCGGTGGACCGCGTGGCCGTTGAAGAGGTGCATAAAATTATGACTACTCAGAGAATATAGTTGTTATAATTGATATAAATAAGATTTTAACATATTTTTGCGCGATTTATAACTATATATTTCACTAATAATTTGTAAATATACTACCAAAGCGACTATTTTCATGCATCAATGTAAATATTTGATGTCGAATGTGGTGCAAATTTGCACGTGATCACCGTTTGATAAGCCTGTTACAAAGATGCTTTTCGTCAGGTGACTTATCCTGGTTCAAAGCGCGAGTCAGTAACGTTGGCGATTGCCTATTTGCGAGTCAGTTTTATTAGTCGTGGTAAGGGACAAAGTGCGCTGATTGCTGCAGCCTATCGCCACCGGACAATTATGTATTTCGAACGTGAAGGAACAACGGTTGATTTTTCAAAGAAGGAAGGCCTCATCCACGAGGAGCTTATGTTGCCGGCAGCTTCTCCTGAATGGGTCCGTGCAATAGCTCAGGGCTCGGTTGGGCAAGCTTCGGAGAGCTTCTGGAACTTCGTCGAGGCTTCAGAGAGGCAGGTGCATGCGCAACTGGCGCGCGAGGCCATAATCGCTTTACCTAACCAGTTGCTTCCAAGTCAGAACATTGCACTCGTGCGAGAATTTATCGAAACGCATGTTTTGTCTAGAGGCATGGTGGCCGACTGGGTTTATCATGACGAGCCTGGCAATCCTCATATACACTTGATGATGAGTCTTCGGCCTCTCACGAACGAAGGTTTCGGTGCCAAAACGATAGTAATTTGCGATGAAACCGGGTCTCCAAAACGACGCGCTAACGGACAGCTGGTGCGGACGCAATGGGGTGGAAATAGAACTGATTTTTTACGGTTCCGTAATGGATGGTTTGAGTGCCTGAATCGGCATCTTGCTCTCGCTGGCTTTGACCTGCATATCGACGGACGGTCCTACTCAGAACAAAACCTTGACATCGTGAGTATGGTCCATGTCGGCCCTGCAGCGTCAGGTATTGTTCGAAAAGCCAAAGACGCGAGTAAAACCGACCATGTCCGTCGTGCTGAGTTAAACCAATACCGCAAAGACGAAAATCTGCAGCGAATCATCAGGCGGCCAAGTATCGTCCTTGATATCGTAAGTTCGGAAAGGAGTGTTTTCGAAAGAAAAGATTTGGAGAACATTATTCGCAGATATTCGAACGATAATGCCCTTTGTTCGCATCTTTCTGTGAAGATTCTAAAAAGTCCAGAAGTGCTAAGAATCGATGGGGCGCCGTTTCAACTCAACAAAAAAAATCAGGTTCTGGAAAAGTTCACCACGAAAAGATTGATCAGGATGGAAGCCCGAATGGCTATGACTTCGATCCGTCTTTCGAAGCTTAAAAGCCATCCAGTTCAGGCTAGCCGAATGGATGAGATCTGTGATCGTCACAGCTGGCTCAACAAGGAGCAACGAACAGCGATCCGTTATCTGGTCGACGGGCAGAGCATAGCTGTTGTCGTGGGAAGGGCTGGGACAGGAAAAACTTCCATGCTGAAAGTAGCCGCTGCGATATGGAGGGACGCAGGCTATACTGTGCTTGGGGGCGCTCTGGCTGGAAAAGCAGCCGAAGGGTTGCAAAACGGTGCGCATATACAAAGTCGCACGCTGGCATCGTGGCAACACCGTTGGGATGTCGGAAAAGACCGGATTGATTCTCGAACGGTGTTCATTGTTGACGAAGCGGGTTTGGTTGCGTCAAGGCAGATGGCTGCTTTCCTGCAAGTTGTTAAAGACGCCGGTGCCAAAATTGTGCTGGTTGGTGATGCAGCGCAGCTACAGCCTATTGAAGCGGGTGCTGCGTTCAGAGCAATCGCGGACAAGGTAGGCTACGTAGAGCTTGAGACAATTTTCCGTCAGCGAGAGGCCTGGATGCGTAAAGCGTCGGCTTGCCTGGCGACCAATAAAACCAAGTTGGCGTTGGACGAATACGATGTCCACGGGAAAATCCATTCCTGCAGAAACAAAGACGAGGCACTTGCACGGCTGATTGCAAATTGGGACGAAGCCAAGTCGAAAGGTGTAAATTCGCTTATCCTTGCGCATTTGCGACGTGACGTGCAGCAGCTCAACCTGCTTGCTCGGCAGAAACTCATAGACAGAGAACTAATCGGACGGGAATTTTCATTCGAGTCCATTAACGGTCCCAGAAAAATGGGAAAAGGCGAACAGCTGATTTTCTTGCGAAACGACAGCTCATTGGGCGTTAAAAACGGGACCGTTGGCCAGGTGGTATCTGCCGCTCGAAACGCAATTGTCGTTCGGATTGCAGAAGGCGGAAAGTATCGTGAAGTCAATGTAAATAGTGAAAATTATAATGAAATTGATTACGGATATGCAACGACAATACATAAATCGCAGGGTGTAACTGCTGATAGTGTTAATGTTCTTGTTTCTTCAACAATGGATCGGAATTTGACTTACGTTGCGATGACGCGCCACAGGAGCGATCTGAATATATACTATAGCAAAGACATATTCAAAAACAAAAATGCACTTGAAGCGGTGCTTTCGCGCAATAATACCAAGGAAACCACTCTCGATTATGATAACGGTCCCATCTACATGCAAGCATTGAGGTTTGCTCAATACCGAGGACTAAATCTGCTTAGGGTTGCGCGGACACTTTATTATGACCGTCTCTCCTGGATCGCCGACCAGGCGAAACGTTTGCGGGAAATGGGGTTACGTCTTCAAATATTTGCACGCTCCCTACCAGAGATCCAAAGAGAAGTGGCCATTACCGGCGAGGCTTTGGTGCCCGGTGTTTCAGAGTATACGAAATCGGTTTCCCAAGTCGTGGCGGCGCAATTGGCAGACCACCGTGCGCTTCAGCGTGATATCGAAATGATAAACTCGAGCCTAGGGAAGATCTTTAAGGATCCCGAGAGCGTCTTTAAGAAGCTGGAGGTTTCATCGTGGTGGGTCGAGGAAGACAGCTGTCGAGCAAAGCTCAAACTGCTGAGGGATAAACCGGAGACCTTAGGAACCCTTCGAGGCCAAGCCGGCCTTTTTGCTGGCAGGCGAGCAAGACAGGAAAGAGAAGCCGTGCTCGACGCTGCGGGATATCTTGCGACTCAGATAAGTCTGCATCTTGATTATCGGAAAAAGTTGAAGGCGTCGTTGGAGCGAGATGAAATCGAGCGGCGCCAACGGATGAGCGTGGAAATTCCATATCCGTGCGAGGCTGCCCGGAATTATCTTGTAAATGCAGGAAGATTGGGTGACGAACAGTATGCTCAACGTCATGAAGCTTACCGCGCTTTGGATCAAGGAGTGAAAGCGGAGCTCGAAGCTTTTGCAACGGCGATTGATCGCCGATTTGGAAATGGAGCATTTGTGGGGGCATGTGACAAGGTTTCAAGGGAACAAAAGGTCGTAAAGCTAATGGCGTATTGTACCGAAGAACAGCGTCAATACGTTAACAACGCATGGAGCCTGTTACGAGCTGCTCAAAAAATTGAATCCGATAAGCTGCGGGTTAAAATTACCGAAATGTACAGCATAAAAAAATCAATTTCGTTGTCAATTTAAAGGAGACAAGCGTTTGCCATGCACGATATAGGACTAGAAACAGCCGAACCTTTCAATAAAATTGTTTTCTATATTATTTTTCTTTTTTTATCTCTTCTTCTCTTCTCACAAGTTCGTTTTCTATTGCTTCTCGGATAAACGCCGAAATTTTATAATTGCCGACCAAGTCCGTAATGCGCTTCTTAGTTTCCAGAGAGATTCGAATTTTTGTCTCGTGCAAATTTAATGGTGGACGTCCCATGATGGCGGAAGTTCACTCCTTGTTAGATTTCTCAAATCGGTCAGTTAAATAAACATCCCCGTTTATTGACATCCTAAACATCCCCGTTTATTGTGCGCTGACATCGGCTGAATGACGTTTTGCCCACGCCACTCAGCCTGACCATAACCCAAGTGTATAGGACTCGGATCATGGCTGATTCTGAGAATAGCACAACTATGCCTCAGTTTACCCCAGAAAACCTGCTTAAATCTATCGAACCAGTTAGGGGGGCTGTTTTACGTGATGCCGCCGAGAGGTTAACTGCGTCAAACGCCGACCTCTGCGACAGAAGTGGCGTTGATCCTGTCGTCTCATATTGGCGACGGTGGAGCGTAACACACGCGAGAAGCAATGAACTGTGCCGTCTTCAGCAAGGATTAGAGACCAAACTTCTGAAGAAAATTAGCTCTTTGCCTCAAGCCGAGCAAGAACGTGTATCATCTCGCATTTTTCATTCCTTCGACCAAATCAGAGGTCATCGTGCTGGCTCGGAGGCGGCTGGCGTACAAGAATACGCAATAACAGAGCTGCAAAAAGCAAACAACAAACGGCGCGAGGTTAACGATGAATTGGACTACCGGAATGCCTACAGGGATCATCTACAAATTCTAGATATAGAGTTTGACCTTGCTGAGGCTCTCTTTAATGCTCCGGCTAAGACAATCGTAGGGATTGTTGCAAAGCTTCATTGTGTTCTCGAGATGCGAGATCCTCTCGGAGTTGAAGATGGCGAACCATGGCCGCTGTTAAGGTCTATTCTGTTCGATTTGCTCCGGGTCGAAGAAGATAGCAGCTTGTAATTGAGCGAGCTTTAGGTGGCCTAGCAGTTCTTCCGTTCAGATCGCTATCAGGTGCTAAATCTAAGACCGTTTCTGATTCGACGTGCTGCGAATCTTCATTGATCGCTCCAGATTGCCAATTCATTTCCGGCCGGATCTGTGAAATGAAAACGCCTGCCGCCGGGAAAGGAAAAGATGGGTTTCACAATGATTCCGCCCGCGTCAGTAACTGCCGCTAATGCGTCTTCCAGCCGCGTAGCATAGAGTACAGGCAGAGGCTTTGCCATTGCCTGTTGGTCGGCGTCAAAACCGCCGTCCAGTCCCTCCGAAAAGGCGGAGTAGGTTGGGCCATAATCAATGAAAGACCAACCGAAGGCGCGCGCATAGAAGTTCTTCGTCGCATCGAGCGAACCGTTTCCCGCTGGCATTTCCAGATAGTCGAGCTTACCTGTGATCCGCATTGTCAAACTCCATGTTCATCATTTGTTCTTAATTTGCTGTATCTGGTACACAGAGTCAATCAGTAGCGGGGTCGTTGGCCCACCTCTAATCGATTCTATTGTCGCGGCCTCTCTTTTTTGGTTGGCAGCAGTGTTGCTGATCGCATAAGCAACGAGGGCAGGTTCAGGGAGTGCTTGCAACTGTTGCGAGTCTTTCAAGAGCCATCCTGCATCAAGGGAGGCCATGATGGCGAAGTGGGTGTACACGTTCGGCGACGGCAAGGCAGAAGGCGCGGCAAGCGACCGTAATCTTCTCGGCGGCAAGGGAGCGAACCTGGCTGAAATGAGCAGCCTTGGTCTTCCAGTGCCTCCGGGCTTTACCATCACGACCGAAGTCTGCACCTATTATTACGATCATGAGCGTTCCTATCCGACCGAACTGAATGATCAGGTTCGGGCGGCTTTAAGCCATATCGCGAAAGTGACGGGGCGCAATTTCGGCGATGCCGAAAAGCCGCTTCTGGTGTCGGTGCGCTCCGGCGCCCGGGCTTCCATGCCGGGAATGATGGATACGGTGCTCAATCTCGGTCTCAACGATGAGACCGTGCAGGCCATTGCCCGCGAGGCGGGGGATGAGCGCTTTGCCTATGACAGCTATCGCCGCTTCATCCAGATGTATTCCGATGTCGTGCTGGGTGTCGACCATGGTTTCTTCGAAGAAATTCTCGAAGACAAGAAGGCCGATCTCGGCGTCGAGGTCGATACGGCGCTGACGGCGGAAGACTGGAAGGATGTCATCGGCTCCTACAAGGCTAGGGTCGAGGAAGAACTTGGCCAGCCTTTCCCGCAAGATCCGCGCGAACAGCTTTGGGGCGCGATCGGTGCTGTCTTCTCAAGCTGGATGAACGCGCGCGCCATCACCTATCGTCGCCTGCACAATATTCCGGCTGCATGGGGCACGGCGGTCAATGTGCAGGCCATGGTGTTCGGCAATATGGGCGAGACGTCAGCGACCGGCGTTGCCTTCACACGTAATCCGTCGACCGGCGAGAAGAAACTTTACGGCGAATTCCTCGTCAATGCGCAGGGTGAAGACGTCGTCGCCGGTATCCGCACGCCGCAGAACATCACCGAGGAAGCGCGTATCGCAGCCGGTTCCGACAAGCCGTCGCTTGAAAAGGTAATGCCGGAAGCCTTTGCTGAATTCCTCAAGGTTGCCGACCGGCTGGAACAGCATTATCGCGATATGCAGGATCTCGAATTCACCATTGAGCGCGGCAAGCTGTGGATGCTCCAGACCCGTTCGGGCAAGCGCACCGCAAAGGCAGCGCTGAAGATGGCCGTTGAAATGGCGGGCGAGGGCCTGATCACGCAGGAAGAAGCGGTTCTGCGCGTCGATCCCGCAGCGCTGGATCAGCTGCTGCACCCGACCATCGACCCACGCGCCGAGCGTCAGGTGATCGGTCAGGGGCTGCCCGCATCGCCGGGCGCTGCAACGGGCGAAATTGTCTTCTCTTCCGAAGATGCCGAACAGGCAAAATCGGAAGGCCGGAAGGTCATCCTCGTTCGCATTGAAACCAGCCCGGAAGATATTCACGGCATGCATGCGGCGGAAGGCATTCTGACGACACGCGGCGGCATGACCAGTCACGCGGCGGTCGTTGCCCGCGGCATGGGCAAGCCCTGTGTTTCCGGCGCGGGATCGCTTCGCGTCGATTATCGCAACGGTGTCATGCTTGCGGCTGGCCAAACCTTCAAGAAGGGCGATGTCGTCACCGTTGATGGCGGCACCGGGCAGGTTCTCAAAGGCGCGGTTGCCATGTTGCAGCCGGAGCTTTCCGGTGATTTCGGCAAGCTGATGGAATGGGCCGACCGTACCCGCCGGATGAAGGTTCGCGCCAATGCTGAAACGCCTGCCGATGCCCGCACGGCACGTTCGTTCGGTGCGGAAGGCATCGGCCTTTGCCGTACCGAACATATGTTCTTCGACGGAAGCCGCATCGTCGCCATGCGCGAGATGATCCTTTCTGACAATGAAGAAGGCCGACGCGCGGCGCTGGCAAAGCTTTTGCCCATGCAGCGTTCGGATTTTGTCGAGCTTTTCGAGATCATGAAGGGACTTCCCGTCACGATCCGCCTGCTTGATCCGCCATTGCATGAGTTCCTGCCGCATACGGATGAGGAAGTTGGAGAAGTTGCCCGGTCGATGGGTGTCGATGCGGCAAAGCTGCGTGAACGCGCAGATAGCCTGCATGAGTTCAACCCGATGCTGGGCCATCGCGGTTGCCGTCTGGCTGTATCCTATCCAGAAATCGCGGAAATGCAGGCACGGGCGATCTTTGAAGCTGCCGTCGAGGCTGGCAAGAAGACCGGCGAACATGTGGTGCCGGAAGTGATGGTGCCACTGGTCGGCCTCAAGGCCGAGCTGGATTTCGTCAAGGCGCGCATCGATGCTGTTGCCAAGGATGTCATGGCTGAGGCAGGCATCAAGATCGACTATATGGTCGGCACGATGATCGAACTGCCACGCGCCGCCTTGCGCGCTGCCGAAATTGCCGAAACCGCCGAGTTCTTCTCGTTTGGCACCAACGATTTGACGCAGACGACCTTCGGCATTTCGCGCGATGACGCATCGTCCTTCCTGACTTCGTATCAGCAGCGAGGCGTGATCGAACAGGACCCGTTCGTGTCGCTCGATCTCGAAGGTGTCGGTGAACTGGTGGAAATCGCCGCTGAACGCGGACGAAAGACCCGCGAAAAACTCAAGCTCGGCATTTGCGGCGAGCATGGCGGTGATCCGGCGTCGATCGCCTTCTGTGAGAAGACCGGTCTCGACTATGTTTCCTGTTCGCCGTTCCGCGTGCCGATTGCCCGTCTCGCAGCGGCACAGTCGGCTGTGCGCAAGGTTTGACAGTACGCCATAATTTGGCTTAGCTGCCGGGGTAGTTCGCCGGTGGTTAAGCCATTTTCAGAAAACGCAATCATGTTTCGTTGTATCGCCGCGGCTGGAGCCGCCATTCTCATCGCGACCAGCATGGCCAGCGCCTATGATATCTCGCCGCAGGAGCGGGCGGAAAACAAGGCCAGCCAAGACACGATCAGGATCGTCGAACCGCAATTGCGCATAGCACGCGGCGGCGCTGCATCGCCGCAGGTGGCGTTGACGCTCGATGCATGCATGGGCAAGACCGATCACCGGATACTCGACATGCTGGTGCAGAACCGTATTCCGGCGACCATCTTCGTGACGGGTCGATGGATAAAACAGAACCCCGCCGCCGTGGCGGTTCTGAAAGCCAATGCCGATCTGTTCGATGTTGAAAACCATGGCGCGATGCACATTCCGGCCATCACCAATGAGCCCAAAATGTACGGCATCAAGACGGCTGGTTCGCTTGAGGCGGTCCATTTGGAAATCGATGCGGGTGCTGCGGCGATCACCGATGCCGGAATCTCGAAGCCTGCCTGGTATCGCGATGCGACGGCCCGTTATTCGACCGATGCCATCAAGCTGGCGACAAGCATGGGTTACAAGATCGGCGGCTATTCACTGAATGGCGATCAGGGAGCATCGTTGCTTGCGCCGACCGTCGAGCGCCGCATTGCCGCCGCGCGTGACGGCGATGTCATCATCTCGCATATCAACCAGCCGACGCGCTCGGCGGGCGAGGGGGTGGTCAAAGGCGTTCTGGCCCTGAAAGCCAAGGGAATGAAATTCGTGCGCCTCAAGGAGGTTGAGACGACCATGACGCTCAACCCGGTCGCACCACACAATCTTCATGCGGGCGTTCCAAAGCCTGCC
This sequence comes from Ochrobactrum sp. PL_is483, assembly GCF_055816855.1. Classification (NCBI taxonomy): domain Bacteria; kingdom Pseudomonadati; phylum Pseudomonadota; class Alphaproteobacteria; order Hyphomicrobiales; family Brucellaceae; genus Ochrobactrum; species Ochrobactrum sp. PL_is483. The sequence goes on along the minus strand of NZ_JBVPGS010000030.1, from coordinate 45,396 downwards.
GCGTCGAAATAATCCCGTTTGACAGTTCAGACGCCGTTGGCCTTTTCCTTCGGGGAAAGGCTTTTCATGACCGCAGCGTAGTTGCGGCCAAGGCTTTCAAAAACTGCATTTTCGCCCGTCGGTGGCTCGACCGACAAAGTCGTGCCGTCGTTGCGTAAGGTGACGAATATGACCTGATCGTCCGGCTGTCCGGCAATGGCAATTGCACCGATGCGTTGTGCCTCGCTGGTGTCGAGAGCGGGCATGTTGAACAGAACTTCACCGCCGACCCGTTCAGCGGCCTTGGCAAGGGCGGAGTCGAAACCTTCGATCAGCACGTCAATGGCTCCGAGCGCGAACTCCAGTTCGACTGCCTCAAGCGTCATCGTGTCGTCTACGGTTGTGGCGTCCGATGACTGGTTGCCATTTTGAAGGGCGCGATCCATTCCGTCCTCTCCGACGATTGCAATATCTGCCCCCATATGCGCAATCATGCCTTCTGTTAGCGGTTGCTGCAATGCCTTTTTATTTGATTTACCTAGCTTTTTCTCACTTATTCTTAAAGCTGGTGATCTTTGCAGGCTAAGAACGCATCCCGAAAAGTGCGAAACAGCCTCCGGGTATGATGCGCGTTGAACAAACAATTAGAGCGCGGATCAGCCGTAATCTGATTGAACCGCACCCCGGGAGGGGCTGCCCCTAATGCGATTTGCATGAACTATCAAGCACGTCAAAGCTGTATTAGCTATTGCTTTTATAGATGGCTAAACATTGTAGGTGCCAGGTTTTGATCGGGGTCAATGCTCTTTCATCCCGAATCTTCGACGTTCTCCCCATCACAAGGGAATTGGTGTCGGAGGGCACATGAGACTGATATGGAAAGCGGCGGTCGGCGGCGCGGGTGCGCTAGCCGCAGCCTGGCTCTTTGCGCTTTCAACACCCCATTGGCTGACGGCGAGGCACGAAAGCACCGTCGATGTCTCCTACAAGGCTTTGATCGAAAAGGGCGAATATATTGCTCATGCGGGCGATTGCGCCGCCTGTCACACCGCGCCGGGCGGCAAGGCTTTTGCGGGCGGGCTCGGCATGCAGACGCCGCTTGGCACGATTTATTCCACAAACATCACACCGGATCGTGAGACCGGCATCGGTAGCTACAGCTATGCCGATTTCGAGCGGGCGGTGCGGCAGGGCGTGCGCCGGGACAATGTCCATCTTTATCCGGCAATGCCGTTTGTTTCCTATACGGTCGTCAATGATGAGGACATGAAGGCGCTTTATGCGTTCTTCATGTCGAAGGTGGAGCCGGTAAAGCAGGACAACCAGCCCAGCACCTTGCCATGGCCGACCAATATGCGCTGGCCGCTCGCCTACTGGCAGCTTTTCTTTGGGAATTCGCGTTCGTTCGAGATTGCAGCCGATACCGATCCGGTGATCGCCCGCGGCGCTTATCTGGTCGAGGGGCTTGGTCATTGCGGCGCGTGCCACACCCCACGCGGCCTCGCCTATGAGGAAAAAGCGGTCAAGAACGATCCGAAAGGAAAGTTCCTGTCCGGGTCGGTTCTGGAAGGCTGGTATGCGAAAAACCTGCGCGATCAGGATACGGGGCTTTCGACCTGGGCTGAGGACGAGATCGTCACCTTCCTCAAGACCGGGCGGACCGATCGCACGGCGGCATTCGGCTCGATGGCCGATGTCGTGCAGCACTCGACCCAATATTTGGCGGAAGATGATCTGCGTGCGATTGCCCGCTATCTGAAGTCGCTGCCGCCCAGCGAAGGGCGTGAGCGCGAATGGCGGCCCAAGGAAGATGTGACGACTGCCGCCCTCAAGGCTGGAGATTTCACTGCGCCGGGCGCCCTGTCTTATGTCGAGCAATGTTCGGTTTGCCACCGGATGGACGGCAAGGGTGCGCCGCGCATCTATCCCGCACTTGCAGGCAATTCGATTGTCTTTGCCGATGACCCAAGCTCGCTTATTCAGGTCACGCTGACCGGGGGCAGAACGCCTGAAACGCCAGCGGACAAGATGGCTTTCACCATGCCGGGCTTCGCGAATCTTCCCAATTGGCAGGTCGCCGAAATCCTCAACTTCATTCGCAACGGCTGGGGCAATCACGGCACTCCCATAACGGAGCAGGATATCGCACGCATGCGGCGTGAAATCGCTCACAAGCCTGTCCATTACGTTCCGGAGAACAAGCAATGAAAACCAGTACGATTGTCGTTCTTGGTGCCGGTTTTGCCGTGGCGGTAACGGGCGGCGCTTTCCTCTTCAATCACCTGCGGCCCTCGCTGGATGCCCCGGCTCCCCAAGCCTATGCGGTTCTGGACAAGGACAAGAAGCAGGTCGGATCTTATGTCATCCCGCCGGATCGCGACATTCTCAAACAGCCGAACGCGCCCGAGATCATGCATGGCAAGCGGCTGCTCAACGAAACGGCGCGGCTTTTGCCCGATTATGTCGGCAACGGTCTGAATTGCAATTCCTGCCACATAGGGCAGGGCAAGGTGGATAATGTTGCATCCTATATCAACACCAGCAACTTCTATCCCGCCGTCATGCCTCGCGCGGGCAAGGAAGTTGATCTGGTGATGCGCATCAACGGCTGCTTCCAGCGTTCGATGAACGGCAAGCCCTTGCCACCTGATGGCGCTGATATGAAGGCGATGGTCGCCTATATGGACTGGCTGCGGCAGGATGTGGAAAAGGGGACCAAAGTGGCGATTCGCAATGCCGGTCCCATTGACGAAAGCCTCGTTCCCGATCCGGTCAACGGTGCAAAAATCTATGCGGCCCAATGTTCGACCTGTCATGGCGCCGACGGTGAAGGCATGAAGGATCAGGCAGGCGATTATATCTTCCCGCCGCTCTGGGGCGATGAAAGCTTCAATATCGGGGCCGGACTGGCTCGCACCTACAAGGCGGCGCAGTTCGTCAAATATGCGATGCCGCCTGCTCAGAACCATACTCTGCCCATCGGGCAGGGCGGTGTTCTGACCGATCAGGAAGCCATCGACGTGTCGGAATATTTCACCCATATGCCGCGTCCTGATTTCGCCGGCAAGGTGAAGGACTGGCCGAACACGAAGAAGCCGAAAGACGCGCGTTACTGAATGGTATCGCGAGGGACGTGCTCCGTCCTGACAGACGGGGCACTTGAATTTCCATGTTGAGGTTTTGCCGAGCGAAAATCTCTCTGCTATTCATATTGTGTGAAAACAGAGAGACTCTCTCGGAGACTGCATGAGAAAACTTCGCTACCAGCGGCGTCAGTCGCGCTCTGCGGTCTGGGCGCTCCGGCTTGGCATTTTTGCAGCCCTGCTGCTCGCGCTGGCGTTTCTTCTGCATCGCTTCTGGAGCTTGGAGACGCCTGATCTGGTACTGGTTGCCGGATTGAGTACCGCTCTCGCAGTTCTCGCTCTTCTGTGTGCGGTAAAGGGCTTTCGCAATCTGTGGGTCAATGGCGACAAGGGCGGCGCACGTTCTTTCTGGGGCGGCATATTTGCCTTTGTCGTATTGCTTCCGGTTGGGCTGGTAACGACGCTATGGTATCTCTCGCCGCCCCTTTATGACCTCTCCACGGATTTCGAAGCGCCGCCCCAGTTCCCGTCCAATATGCCGCCGCGCCTGCAATGGATGAACCCTTTGACGGTGGCAGTCAGCGGGGATGCGCTGACCCAGCTGACCGCCTATCCGGATGTGGTTGGACGACGCTATGAAGCCGCGCCCGACCGTGTCGCTCAAGGGGTTGAAACTGTTCTCAAGACATTCGGTTGGCAGGAAATCGCGCGAAATGCTCCTTCGCCCGAGCAGAATGCATCGCGGTTCGCCGTGACGGCGCATAGTTTCATCCTGGGCTTGAAAAGCGACATCGTCATACGGCTGCTCGATGAAGGCGAGACTACCTATGTCGATGTGCGCTCGCTGTCGCGCTACGGCAAGCGCGATATGGGGCAGAATGCCAGCTTTATCACCGAATTTCTGGGGGCGCTTGAAGGTGAGGTCAACAAGGCTCCGGCCGACGTGGAATAATCAGCCCGCAAAATAGATGCTGTCGAGCGACGGATGGCCATCGGTCCTGACCTCGCCCCGTCCGACCAGATCTTCCAGATGCGCCAGCACCGACAGCGCTGCCGCACCATGCAGTCGCGGATCGGTATCGCGATAGATCGCCTTCACCATGTCGCCGATCGTCCGGTCTCCCTGTAGAACACGTTCGAGAATGGCACGTTCGCGCATCTTGCGATGGGCACGCAGGCCCCGAACAAATGCGGCTGGTTTGGTAACAGCGCCGCCATGGCCCGGCAGATAGACCTTGTCGTCGCGTGCCAGCAGTTTTTCCAGCGAGACCATATAATCGCTCATGGAGCCGTCGGGCGGGGCAACAATGGATGTCGCCCACGCCATGACATGATCGGCAGAAAAAAGGATGCCAGTATTCCTCAGGCCGAAAGCCATGTGATTGGCGGCATGGCCGGCCGTATGAATGCCTTCCAGAACCCAGCCGTCGCCTTCGATTGATTGGCCATCGGCGAGCTCGATATCCGGGATGAAGTCGGTATCGGCGCTGGCTTCGAGCATGTTCACTTCACCCGCATAATAGGGGCGGGCAGGGCGATGCGGTCCCTCGGCGACGGTTCGGGCGCCGAGGGTTTCCTTCAGGCGCCGCGCCAGCGGCGAGTGGTCGCGGTGGGTGTGGCTGACGAAAATATGGCTGACCGGGCGACCGGCAATGGCTGCTATCAGGGCGTTATAATGCGCCTCGTCCTCTGGGCCGGGATCGATGATAGCCAGCGTATCCGTGCCGATAATATAGCTGTTGGTGCCGTGAAAGGTAAAAGCGCTCGGATTATTGACGGTGAGGCGCAAAATGCCTTTACTCAGTTCAACCGGCTTCCCATATTGGGGCGTGAAACTGCTGTCGAAAACAAGCGCCATTGAAGCGGCTTCCAATTCTTCTTTGGTTTGATTGATGAAACGGCATAGGCCTTATATAGTCGGGTTGCAAACGTGAACAGTCGCGCGCGCTGACAATCGCGTCAGGAGTCAGATTCCGGTATCTGTCGCCGCGTCAAAAGTGGAGTTGGATATGCCTCATAGAGCAAAGTCTCGTATCGCCGTCGCCTCTCTGGCTACGGAGTATCTGCCCACCGGACAACTGGCCCGTGCTTTCTGGTTTGTGGGGCTTGCACTGATCGGAACGGCTGTTCTTGCCATCTCCGCCAAGATCAAGGTTGACCTGGTCTACGTCAATGTGACGATGCAGACCTTCGCTCTCTTTGCCATTTCTGCGCTTTACGGCTCGCGGCTCGCTGTGGCGACCGTCGCCCTTTATCTGCTTGAAGGCGCGCTTGGCATGCCGGTCTTTACCGGAACGCCGGAAAAGGGCATTGGCCTTGCCTATATGGTTGGCCCGACGGGCGGCTACCTTCTTTCCTACCTTGCTGCAGCCTGGATCGTCGGACGTGCTGCCGACAAGGGAATGGCGCGCAATCCCCTCGCTCTCGGCGGCGCAATGCTGCTTGCTGAGGCCGTCATTCTATTGATGGGCGCTGGCTGGATGGCCTATCTCTTCGGTCTGGAAAAGGCCATTGCCTTCGGCTTCGGCGCATTCATCGTTGGTGATCTGGTGAAGCTCGCACTCGCCGCCTGCGGCGTGCCTGCCATGATGTCGCTTTTGAAACGCTGAATTTTTATCAGTTCCGCACGATAAACGCCGGGCCTTGCGCCCGGCTTTTTTGTTTCGGTTGAAACTGCTTCGCGATTGACAGATGCGTTCTAGCGCAGCTTTGTCGCTATAACGCATCTGTTTTTACGGGGAGGATGATTTGCACGTCGAAACTCTGGTGATCGAACCGCTGACAAAAGAGGCTTTTGCGCCCTTTGGCGATGTCATCGAGACGGAAGGGGCCGAACTTCGGCTCATCAACAATGGCACCACGGAGCGCTATCACGACCTTGCGCGTGTTGAAGCCGCTGGCACCGAGGCACGGGTTCTTGTCAACATTTTCCGGGGACAATCGTTCGAGGCGCCAATCGATATCGTCATGATGGAACGCCATCCTTTCGGTTCGCAGGCATTCATTCCGTTGAACGGCAGGCCGTTTCTCGTGGTGGTTGCCGAGGATGACGGCGGCAAGCCTGCCCGCCCACGGGTTTTCCTTGCGCGGGGTGATCAGGGGATCAATTATCTGCGCAATGCATGGCACCACCCGCTGTTGGCGCTCGAGCAGAAATCCGATTTTCTGGTTGTCGACAGGGCAGGCAAGGAAGACAATCTGGAGGAATTTTTCTTCTCCGATACTGCCTATCGCATCGAAACAACGAAGCCCGCTTGAGTTTGATCGGGGAATATTATGGGTAAACTTTCCACGCATGTTCTTGATACGGCCCATGGCAGCCCTGCCGCGGCTATGCGGATCGAGCTTTATCGCATTGGCGCAAATGGTACGCCCGATCTCCTCAAGCGCACGGTGACCAATCTGGACGGACGCACGGATGCGCCTCTTTTGTCGGGCGACGAAATGCAGATCGGCACCTATGAATTGCACTTCCATGTTGCCGAATATTTTGAGGGGCGCGGTGCGGAACAGGCCAATCCGCCCTTCCTCGATCTTATTCCGATCCGTTTCGCAATTGCCGATTCCGATGGCAATTACCATGTGCCATTGCTTGTCAGCCCCTGGTCCTATTCGACCTATCGCGGAAGCTGAACCGGACTTATCCTCTTTCCGAACGGACGAACTAGACTCCTCGCATTATCCATTGCGAGGAGTTCTTCATGGACCAAACCCCAAATCTCAAATTGCCCTATATCCTGCCCAGCCAGGCGCAGAAGCACGTTACCCATAATGAGGCCCTGCGGTTGCTGGATGCCGTCGTGCCTCTAAGCATCAAATCGCGAACCCGAACAGACGCGCCGGAAACCCCTGCCAGCGGAGACCGCTATCTGGTGGCCGCGCCCGCTTTGGGAAGCTGGACCGGCAAAGACGGAACGATTGCCTCCTTTATCGATGGCGGATGGCTGTTCGTTGCGCCTGCTGTCGGCTGGCAGGCCTATGTCGAGGATGAAGCGCAACTGCTCGTTTTCGACGGCAATCTCTGGAAGGGTGTTTCATCGGTCCCCGACAATCTGTCCCTCTCAATGCTGGGCGTGCAGGCGACGGCCGATGCGGTCAACCGGCTCGCGGTTTCGTCCGATGCCAGCCTGTTCAACAATGCCGGGGCAGGGCACCAGATCAAGGTAAACAAGCAGGCGGTCACTGATACCGCAAGCCTTCTATACCAGACCAACTGGACCGGTTTTGCCAAATGGGGCTGAATGGCAGCAACGATTTCAGTGTGAAGGTGAGCAGCGATGCAGGACAATGGCGGGAGGCGATCAAGATCGATCACGCGACCGGCAATGTCGCCATTGGTTCGGTCTGGCCGCAGGCCCGGCTTCATGTCGATGGTCCAATTCGCCCCGCGTCCTATGTAGTTGCGGCGCTGCCTTCCGCCGGGAGCAATGGCGCAGGCGCGATCGCTTTCGTCACCGATGGTCCGTCCGGTGCGGAGATGCTCTATTCGGATGGCGTAAATTGGCGAAGCATTCGCAACGGTGCCGTCATTGCTTGAGGCTTGATCCCCGAAAGTGAGAACGTGTTTCGGGATAGACATGCGTAAATCCACAAAACGACAGGCGCGGCGGGTTTGCCGCATGGCTGCCATGGCGTTGCTTCGAAGCCAAAAGATGTTTGTTAAGCGCCTGAAATGGCAATTGATATAGTCCTGTCGGGTGACTCGTGGTAACGGTGGCGAGAAATTCGAATGCTTCGCAGCTACGACGTGCGGCAAGCCGCGAGGGGATTGACTAAGCTTTAGTCCCAAATAGTAGTATAAATAGCCTTATGGCGCTGGAATCGTTCAGGTATTTCTCTCCGTGGGAGAGCGGGATTACACGCGTATGAGTTTGAAATATCCATGGCAGAGACTGGCGCTTTTACCCCGCGCCAGCAAACAGATCATCCTGATGCTGAGCGATTGTGCTCTGCTGTTGCTGAGTGCCTATATCGCATTCGTCATACGTCTCGGCTTCGTTTTCGTACCGAACGAGGGACAAACGTTCCTCATTTTCATCGCGCCCGTTCTGGCAATTCCGGTTTTCATTCGCTTCGGACTTTACCGCGCCATTATCCGCTATCTGGCAGAACGTGCGATCTGGCCGATTTTTCAGGCCACGGCCATCGCCTCGCTGTTCTGGGTTGCACTGGTGTTCCTGATGGAACTCTACGGCAGCGCCGGCCTGCCGCGCTCGGTCCCGCTGCTCTATTGGCTTTTGAGTACCGTTTTCATCTCAGCCAGCCGTTTCGGTGCGAAGTGGCTTTTGCGAAGTGCCGAATCGGACAAACGTTATACAAGTTCCGCATTGATCATTGGGGTAGGCGAACCTGCCCGCCAGCTCGCAACCGCGCTTCGCAGCCACAGCGACACATTGGTTGTCGGCTTTGTCGATCCTGATGGCCAGCTCAAGGGCATGGATATCGTGGGATTGCGTGTCTACGGTGTGGAAGACATTCCCGCCCTGATAGAAAATTACGGCATCAAGCAGGTGGTCGTTTCGGAACCGGCGCTGGAACAGAAACAGCGTCAGGATTTTGCGCGGCTTCTTGGGCGCCTTCCGGTCAATACGCGCATTCTTCCGCCGATTGCCGATCTGACGGCAGGCAAATATCTGGTCAGCTCGCTTCGCAATGTGGAGATCGACGATCTGCTCGGTCGTTCTCCAGTGCCGCCGGATGCGGACCTGTTGCGGGAAGTGGTCGAAGGCCGACGCATTATGGTGACGGGGGCAGGCGGATCGATCGGCAGCCAGCTTTGCTGCACCATTTCGCAATGGAATCCCGCCTGTATCGTCCTGTTCGAATCGAGCGAATTCGCGCTGTACAATATAGACCGGCAGTTGAGGCAGATAGCCAGTTGCGAAGTCATCCCGATTTTAGGGACGGTCAGCAGCCGCAACTGTGTGGAGAAAGCAATTCGCGATCACAACGTCGATACGGTCTATCACTGCGCAGCCTACAAGCACGTGCCCCTTGTCGAGAAGAACCCATTGGTTGGTATCTACAACAATGTCTTCGGCACGCTCGAAGTGGCAGAGGCTGCCCTCAACACCGATGTCGAGCGCATGGTGCTCATCTCGTCCGACAAGGCGGTACGGCCAACGAATGTGATGGGTGCTACCAAGCGCTGGGCAGAATTGGTCGTCTATTATTGCGGTGCGCGCGCCGAGCAGTCGGGCGAGAAGAAGGCGTTCTATTCAGTCCGATTCGGCAATGTGCTGGGCTCCAACGGTTCGGTTGTTCCGCTTTTTCGTGAGCAGATTGCCGGTGGCGGTCCCATTACCCTGACCCATGACGACATGACCCGCTACTTCATGTCGATTAAGGAAGCTGCCGAGCTTATCGTGCAGTCTGGCGGCATCGCCGCATCCGGCGACACGGTGCTGCTGGAGATGGGCGAACCGGTCAGGATTCGCGATCTGGCAGAAAATATGATCCTGCTGGCAGGGCTGACCGTTCGCAATGAAGAGAATCCGCATGGCGATATTGCCATCGAGGTTACTGGAATCCGCGAGGGCGAGAAGATGTATGAAGAACTCTTCTACGATCCTTCGCTGGCACAGCCGACGCGCCATCCCAAGATCATGCGCGCGCCGAAAGGCAACAAGGCAGCTGTTGATGTTCCCGCGAGCCTTGCCGCATTGCGCATTGCCATGGAAAGCGGCGATGTCGATGCGGTCCGCAAGGTTCTGTTCAACGTTATAGCTTCCTGAACCGTCCGCGGAAATCCAGCAGCAGAACCAGCGTCGCGACAACTGCCACGAGCAGGAAGGCGACCTGTGTGATTGTGTGGTCCAAAGCAAGCAACGCAAGGGCGCAGGCAATGAGAATCAGGTTCAGAAGTGCGACGTGGCTGACGACCTTGAGTACGCTCCAGCCCGAGCGCTTCGCTGTCTGATAGGCATGCTTGGAATGCGCTTTCAGGATATTCTCGCCCTGGCTCAGCCGCATCACAATGGTCGTCCCTGCATCGAGAATGTAATAGAGCGGCAGGATCAGCGCGACGATGATGTGCGTTTCGCGCGCAAGCAGGATCAGCGCTGTCCCTGTGATCAACCCAAGCGGCAGGCTTCCTGAATCCCCCAGAAAAATCGTTGCCGGAGGGCGGTTGAACAGGGCAAAACCCAAAATGCCGCCCGCCGCAATAGTTCCGAGGCCGCCGCTTTCCAAGCCAGCGAGGCCAAGAGCGGCAAGAAGCCCGATACCCGCCAAAGGAATCCCGATGCCCGCTGCTGTCATCAGGTCGAGGCCGTCCATGAAGTTGGTGACGTTGATCGCGACCACCAACGCAATGACTATGAGCGCTGCCTCCAGCCAGTGCGGCAAAAGCTCGGGCAATAGCCGGAAATCCGGTCCCAGACCGTAAACAACGAGCCCGGCCGCAATGAACTGCGACCCCAGTCGGATAATTTCCGAAAGCTCATAGCGGTCATCCAGACCTCCGACGATCCAGAGCAATACCGAGGCTCCCGAAAGACAGAGCGCCAGATGCGCATTGACTTCCAGATCCGGCGCAAAAATCAGCATAGTCACGACAATTGCGGGAATAAGCGCCAACCCGCCGATCTGCCGGGCCACTGTCGTATGGTTGGAGCGCGAACTCATGCGGGCCGCAAGAAAGCGTTCGGGCAAAAGCCGGTCCAGCAGGTAGAGCCCGATGCCGCACAAGGCAGCGCTGACAAGAAATGAAATCAACAGAAACAGCATGATGAATACCGAAAAATCATTTGTCCCCTGGAAGTAGCAGCTTTGAGGCTGGACGCAAATCGGCGGTTTTGTTTTGGGTGACTGGTCGTGGCGATAAGCGGTTGAAAACGTTCTTCGTGGGCACTGTAAGGTTCGGCGGGATTTCGTTATTAGGCGATTGCGCTTGGTTGTCGAAGCGGTTATAAGGCCGCGCAACCGATTGCTTCGGTTTGATTTGTTGGGGCGTAGCCAAGCGGTAAGGCAGCGGTTTTTGGTACCGCCATTCCCTGGTTCGAATCCAGGCGCCCCAGCCATTTTTCAATTTTACTTTGCGAGATACGAGTTTCCAGTATTTTGGTTATGAAGTAGCCATTGCAACGTAGCACTGCCCAACCTTGGAGATGTAGTCCCAAGGCTCCCGGCAGCTCATTGATTGTGTCTGCGTCACGATATCGCTTTTGTCTTATATGCATTCAGTGTCCCAACTTGGACATATATCGTTACTAATAAGAACTAGATGGGATGCTCTGGTTGCGATCAGGGGTGACGTTATGAATTCGACAAAAATTCCCGGATAGGACTAGTGAACGAAATTGTTATCCAGCTCGGTTAAGGTTGTAAAATTGTTTCATTCATATAGAAATCACCGTGATTCAAGCTATCCTTAAATGACGAGGCGGCAGCAACTCTAAAATGACGCAGTACCAAGAAACAGCCATTGGCATGCAAGCCAAGCCGAAGCGATCGGTTCCGCGGACGGGTTTTTCTGCCGCGTTGAGCGATGTATCAGGGGCATTCAGAAAAATCAGGCTCGCCACAACGTTCGGCTGGCAGGATGTCGCGCAAAGATATAGGCGATCCAGGGTTGGTGCATTTTGGCTCACTCTCAATATGGCTATTTTGATAGCGGCATTGGGGCTTATTTTTGGGACGTTGTTTCAAACTCCGATGGCTGAGTTTCTTCCGCATTTATGTGCGGGGCTTATCGTCTGGGGATACATTTCTTCTTGCTTGTCAGAGGGGTGTACAAGCTTCATTTCGTCGTCGGGCATTATTCTTCAAGTGAAAATGCCGTTGTTCACGCACATTCTTAGGGTGCTTTGGCGAAATGCGGTAATTTTGGCTCATAATGTTCTGATTTTCCCGTTCCTGCTAGTAGTGGTTGGTGGAACGTTTAGCTGGCATGTAATATTGACTATCCCTGGGTTGATGCTGATCAGTATAAATCTTGCTTGGATAATGCTATTATTGGCGACAATCTGTGCTCGTTTTCGCGATATGACGCAGGTGGTGCAGAATATATTGCAGGTGTTGTTCTATCTTACGCCAATCATGTGGATGCCAAAAACGCTTCCGTCAACTGTCTCTGGACTGATTATGACGCTCAATCCATTCTATCATATGGTAGAGGTCGTGAGGGCGCCGTTGCAGGGCGGTCTCCCAACTGCATTGAACTGGGAAGTACTAGTAGCGACGGCCGTTCTTGGCTGGGTAGCTGCGCTCGCATTCTTTGGAAAATATCGTTGGCGGGTAGCTTACTGGCTTTAATATGACGACAAACATCATCTTGAAAAATGCAACTGTTCAGTTTCCGGTTTATAATTCATCGAGCCGGTCATTAAAGAATCGTGTTCTTAACATCGCGACCGGTGGACGTATCGAGCGGGGTTCGGACAATCTGATCCAGGTGAGAGGGTTGGATGGGGTTAGTTTCGAGTTCAATGAAGGTGAACGCATCGGTCTGATTGGGCATAACGGATCGGGCAAAACCACACTTCTACGAGTACTGTCCGGAATTTATATTCCGACAGAGGGCGAAGCGCACATAAACGGCAGATGCATTTCTTTGATTGATATAAGCTTGGGGATTGATCCTGATGCGACGGGCCGAGAAAATATCAAGTTACGGTCCGTTATGATGGGCATGTCCAAAACGGAGTTGGCCATCAAGATCGAAGAGATATCCGAATTCTCCGGCTTGGGGGATTTCTTGGATATGCCATTTAGAACTTATTCTTCAGGTATGCAGTTGCGACTTGCCTTCGCAACATCTACAGCCATAAATCCCGAGATACTTATAATGGATGAATGGCTATCAACAGGAGACGAGGATTTCAAGGAGCGTGCCAATGCTCGTATGAAAACTTTGGTAGATTCTACAAAAATTCTCATCCTTGCAAGTCATTCACGGGAGCTTCTCGAGAAAAATTGCAATCGAGTTATCTGGATGGAGCATGGCCAGCTTAAAATGGATGGAGCACCGTCAGAGGTTCTTGATCAATATTTTGGCCCCAAGTGAATGAGCATCGTCCAAGAGGGGCGAGATTATGCTCGATGTTTCCCGTTCCTGATTTAGTGAGTTCCAGAGAGGGCCTTAGATGAATTATTTGCTCGTTACCTTTGAGGCGGTCCATTCCAGTGGAGGAGGGCTGTCAACATATATGAGGAATATTATTAAGGCTCATAATGTTGCCCATAAACGTGCGGTTGTTCTTGCAATTAACCACAACGTTAATAATGAAAAAAAATACACTGAAGGATCAGTTCAAATTATAGAATGGAACCCTTCAGCGGATGATGCTTTTAAGTGGATGGGGTATTGGCCTTCAGTTAGCTACGCGATATCTAATAAGATAAAAAATATTATCGATAATGGATTGAGGCCAGAATGGGTCGAGTTCCCGGACGGATATGGACTCGGGTATTTTACAATTCAAAGAAAGCTAACTCTAGAGGATAGGTTTAAGGACTTAAAAATCCTAATAACCAGCCATTGCCCTGTTTCGCACATCGAAGAGCTGGAGGGGAAAAATCCTTTCCAAATCCAGAGATATTTCATGAAGGAGATGGAAAAATTCTGCTTATTGGGCGCGAATGCGATTATTTGTCCAAGTAAGGTTCACGCGGAATTCTTACATAACGAGTGGGGGATAAATGTTGATCGCCTCAGTGTTATTTACAATCCTTATGAACCGTCTTCCAAACCTAATGAAGGCAAGCAGATAGAGACGCGTAAAGATTATGCAGTCGCTTCTAGGATATCTACGCAAAAGGGTATACCGGAGTTACTAGCGGGATTTGATGTGTATTGGCGAAGTGGGGGTGAGTCGACGCTGTATCTTTTCGGCGCTGACGTGGTTGACGGGCAAGGCAAATCGAATGTTGATGTTCTAAAGGCGAAATATAACGATTGGGTGCGGAACGGTAAGCTTGTCTTCAGGGGCAATCTTGACCAAGAACATTTGCGCAAAGAGCTCTCGTCAATACGTGCGCTTTTCCATCCGTCAAAATATGAAACATTCGCTTATGCGGTCGCCGAGCGCATGGCAGAGGGCGGGTTGGTTGTAGCATCTAATACCGGCGGCCATACCGAACTTTTGGAGAACGGGATAAATGGTTTTGTAGTCGACGTTAATGACGCAAAATCAGTTGCGAGCCTTATTCAACAGATAGACAGTCTGCCTGAAGAAGAAGTATCTCGGATGGGGCAAAAAGCTGCCGCAAAAGTTCAAGAGCTTTGTGGGTATCAAGCTTATATGAGCAACAGAGAAAGGGTTCTTTCCTTATCGCAGGATTTTCCCGCCACTTTCCCGTTTGTAACAGGTGAACAGAAGCTGTTTGAAAAAGTGGCTAGAAAAAGCGATGGACCGATACTGAGTATCGTTATCCCACATTATAATCTTGGCCAGTTAGTGGAAGAAACCGTCAGATCGGCTGTGAACTCTACTTTGCAGGACATTGAAATTATCGTTGTTGATGATGGATCAACCGATGAGTACAGTAGAGAAGTGGTCGAGAGCCTTCCTTTGATAGATTCTCGTATTAAGCTTGTAAAAAAGAAGAATTCGGGTGTCGCCGATACCAGAAATGTCGGAGCTTCCCATGCAAAAGGGTTGTATCTTGCCCTTCTTGATGCTGATGATACTGTTGATCCTACCTATTATGAGAAGTGTGTTGGAATATTAGACAAATACGATAATGTCGGCTTTGTAGGGTGCTGGAATAATGATTTTGATGATACTGGAACTCTTAAAATATGGACTACCTTTAATCCCGAAATGCCACGCCAATTAATTTTTAACACGACAAATTGCGCTGGCATTGTAGTGCGTCGCGATACTTTTCTTGAGCATGCGAAGCATGACCCGAAGCTCCGGATGTTTTTGGATGACTGGGATGGCACAATCGCTCTCATGTGTGCTGGTGTGCGCGGCGTAATGATACCCCACGCCCTGTTCAACTATCGAATCCGGCCTGGGTCTCTTTTCCAAGACAAGCGGCATTTATGGGAAAAGAATTATAGTTATATTGTCGCTAAACATAGTGAAACATACGCAAAATATTCTTCTGAAATTATATCTTTTCTAAACGTCAATGGCCCGAATACAGAGTACAGTAACCCTACGTTTCCGTCGCACTATGAGTATTTGCAACATTCATCAAGTCCTGGTTATCTCGGATCTGGAGGTCGGCTGGATCGTATAGTGCGAGGGTACTATAAGTTTGTTTTAGAGCACCCCGTTGGTTCAAAGATTAGGCGACGGGGGAATATTTTGCTAGAACCAATAGCTCGAGGCGTGTTCTCCGCCGCGCAAATGGTTAGAAGGACGCTGAGCTAGATGGCCCGGTATCTACTGGTTGGCGCACTGGGAGGGCCAAACTTTGGAGATGAAATTATTCTAGTCTCTTGGATTAATGCTATCCGACAGAATGACCCACAGGCTCGGATTTTCTGCGATGGTTACAATCTCAATAACCTGGCAGGCTTTTTGGACGGTTTGGCGGAAGTTGTCGAACCGAGCGAGAGTTTGTGGAATGCTCGACTAGTTGCAGAGCATGGCCAATCGGAAGGGATATGGGACTATCTCCATGAGCATTCAAGGTTACTTGACAACCAGAAGGGTCTATCAGATTGCCTGTCGGCATTACGGTTACGCAATTTTGACCAAGTTCACATTGTCGGCGGCGGATACTTCAATAGTCTCTGGCCATCAAACTATCTAATTCTATTATTGGCAAGATTGCTAGCTTGGCAGACCGGCGCCCAATTGGTTGCAACTGGATTGGGATTGATGCCCACTGAAACAGGCAACTTAGCTGGACTTTTAGCTGTCCTTAGAACGTTTGACCTAGTGGATGTCCGTGACAAGGAATCTTACGAGCAGTTACAAGAAATAGAGTTTGATCGATTATTCTTCACTGGAGATGACGCTTTATTATTATTGAGCGATAGCAACGTGAGGTATCCCCTGCAGAAGATTGGCGATAACTCCTTTATTGTCTGTATCCAAAATGATCTTGTTGATGGGGACTCCATTGCGGAAGCAATATTTACGTCCCAGGTGATGACTTCTCTGAAGCTGCACGGTATTTGGAATATCGTATTCGCTATGGCTATGCCTGGAGATGTCTCAGGTGACGCCGCTGGGTTGGTGGAAAAACTGAAGCGAACTGGCTTCACCGTACAATCGATTGATCCAGACCATCTGCTGAAAAATGGATTCCCGGTCAGCGCGGGTGGCTTTACAGTAACGAGTCGATATCATCCCCATCTTTTGGGTTCTTTGTCAGGAGGCAGAGGAATTGCAATCAGTGCCCTTTCATACTACGACACAAAACATGCAGCCGTCCGAGCAATGGGTAGCAATTGGCCCATATTAAGTGACGTTGAGGTATCAGATGCTTTTGGGGAGGCATTGGAAACTGAGCTCTCTGGAAAATCGGAACCATGCAGGTTACAGGATCGAGCAGAATTCATTCGACGGAAGAAAGAACTTGCAGACCGGCTTCTTAAGCCAAAGGCTTCTATTTATGAGTTTCCTTTTGATTTTTTGAACATCTGGGCGCAGTTGCTTTGGAGGATTCAGCAGCAGGAATTACAGAAGATTGAGTTGAAAGCGGACTTAGACGGACTAGTTAGGCAGAACTCGATTATCGTATCAGAGCGTGATGAACTTGAGGCTCATTTTAAGTCCGGTATAGAACAGATTTCGCAACTTAAACGGGAATATGTTGAACTTTTAGAGCAGAATAGATTGGCGTCCTTATCTCTAATAGATTTGAGTAAAGAAATTGAAGCGGCTAAAAGGCTCAATGCTAATATTATCAATAGCCGGTCATGGAAAATAACCGCTCCGCTGCGATATCTCTCTTCTAAGTTAAGAGTAATACGGCATTAAATGGTTGAGAACGATAAATAACACCGTACAAAGATGGACACGCTAATGAGCGGAGTACGAGGACGAATTCCCTATCTTGACGGATTGCGAGGCGTATTCTCGTTGTCGGTAGCTGCTTCTCATATCGGAGGGAGTGTTTTTGGCTGGAGTAACGATCGCCCATTGGTAGGGGCTTTCTTGGCAGTCGATTATTTTTTCATGCTTTCTGGATTCGTTCTCTACAGTGTAGCGTCGACCGGTGGTGATAGCTATCTACTGCTTTTTCTTAAGCGGTTTCTTCGTCTCTGGCCACTTCATGTAACGACTACGTGTTGCGCGTTTGTTGTAATTTTATTGAACAAGACCAACTCTCTGTATGTTCCCTCGGGGGCGCAGTTATCGTTATCTGAATTTCTGCAGAATGTTACATTTCTAGTCGCAACGGGATTTAGCGATGCGAAGGTATTGAACGAGCCGGCCTGGAGCATATCCGTCGAATTTTGGCTCTCTGCCTGTATTTTATTTCTGATGTTTAGGTTTCCGACATTGATTGTGCTCTTTATTGTTGCAGTATCTTATATTATAGTATTTTCTTTTGATCGCGGAACGATGATTGCGCATAATAGTGATTTTGTTTTAAGTGTCGGGATGTATCGCGGAATCGGAGGGATGGCTATCGGTGGACTTATGTATCGCCACCAGAATGAGATTTCTAAGTTAGTATCGTATATGATGAACTGGTTTTGTGAGCTATCATCAATAATTCTGCTTGTTGTTATGATGTATGGCGTTTTATTTGATGTTGGTACTATTTTTGATGCATTTTATCTAATGGCGTTTGTTCCATTTCTCTCTGTTGATGTTATTGAGAAGTCAAAATTAACTGGTAAGCTGCTTTCATCGAAAATATTCCTTTGGCTGGGAAATATCAGTGTTTCTCTTTATTTGTTTCATACGCCAATAATATTGTTTGTATTTCCACGAGCAATCGCAGCTGGCTATTCTCTGGTTTGGACAGGATTGTTTGTCATGATGATCGCCCTGATCCTATCGACGCTTTCTTTTCGTTATTTTGAGTTGCCAATGCAGGCTCTTGCCAAGAGGTTTTTGGCGTGGATTGCATTGAAAAAGTCGGTATATAGAACCGCCTGATGAGGTGACAGTATTTTATTGACGGCTAAAGGCGGTTGGGCAGTTTTGGCTGCGGGTAATGCTGGTAAGGCGGATCGATTGAAGCTGCTTTATCGGGACGGTACCGTACTGGTGATGGCTTACAAGCGACGTGAAGATACGAGCTTCATCTGGCCTGCTGTCAGCGACGGGATAATGGCGCTGAACCACGCGCAGTTTAAGGCTCTTTTTTCCGGGCTCGACTGGCGCAAGGTCGAGGCGTTGGAAGCCCCGGGCGGCAGCTGGCAGAATGAATCAAGTATCTGGATTCGCGTGTTTTTGCTGGCGTCTGGTGATAGCTTTGTTTGATGCAGACTGCTCCCGTCCTTGATCTGGATCTGTTGCATATGTGGAACGGCCCGTTTAGCAAGGTCTTTTCTGCGTGAACTACCATCGGACGGTTCGGTCATATGTCCGGCCTGTCAGCGCGGTCATTGACCGCTGGCCACGATGAGATCCGCGATGCCGATCGCCTAATCAAATTTGCGCGCTCAAATGCGCATTGCAACAGACGGTCTGGTCGGCGTCGAGGAGAGCTGGTTCGGGAAATTTGAACAGGGGGACAAGTGGAATTTCTGCCTGACTTCGGCTTAGATGCCGGGAACAGGAGATACCACGACGAGACGACCGCGCCGGAACCATAGCCCGGCTTTCAAGGCAAAAGTGGCGCTCGCCGCCATTCGAGGCAAGCAGACGCTGGTGGAACTGTCCTAACAGTTCGACGTGCACGCCAACCAGATCAAGCAATGGAAAGACCGGCTCCTTGAGGGGGCGACAGGCGTGTTCGGCGATGAAGCGAAGGCGGAACCGATGGGTCCAACCGTCGATGTCAAAACGCTGCACGCCTAGATCGGGGAGCTGACGCTGGAGAATGATTTTTTAGCCGGAGCGCTCGACAAGGCGGGATTGCTGAGCGGAAAGAAATGATCGACCGCGAGCACAAGCTGTCCGTCGTGCGTCAGGCGAAGCTTCTCGGCATCAGTCGTGGCAGTGTCTATTATTCGCCGCGTCCGGTGTCTGACGGCGATCTGGCTTTGATGCGCCGGATCGACGAGTTGCATCTCGAATACCCGTTTGCCGGAAGCAGGATGTTGCAAGGGCTCTTGAGGGGAGAAGGGTTACAAACCGGTCGACTGCACGTCGCCACGCTGATGAAGAAGATGGGCATTGAGGCGATCTACCGTCGCCCGAACACGTCGAAACCGGCACCTGGGCACAAAATCTATCCCTACCTCCTGCGCAAGCTGGCGGTTACCAGACCCAATCAGGTCTGGGCGATGGACCTGACCTATGTTCCGATGGCTCCCGGATTTGTCTATCTCTGCGCCGTTGTGGACTGGTTCAGCCGGAAGGTCCTATCGTGGCGACTGTCGATCACGATGGAGGCAGCCTTCTGCATCGAAGCAGTCGAGGAAGCGCTGGCCCGTTATGGCAGACCCGACATATTCAATACCGACCAGGGCTCGCAGTTCACCTCGATGGACTTCACGACGGTGCTGAAGAAGGCGGAAATCGCCATCTCGATGGACGGCAAGGGTGCGTGGCGGGACAACGTCTTCGTCGAGCGGCTCTGGCGTTCGATCAAATACGAGGAAGTCTACCTCCACGCCTATAAAACAGTGTCCGAGGCCCGCGCTGGCATCGGCCGCTATCTGACCTTTTACAATAGCCGACGCCCACATTCATCCCTTGACCGGCAAACACCGGATCAGGCCTACTTCAACGCGCTGGCACCAATGATGGGTGGCGGCATAATCGAGGCGGAAATCCACTTAGCGAAACGCCCGAAACTGTTCAGACAAACCAAGCCACCTCTGAGCACCGCACTTCAGAAGGTGCACAGAAATTCGCGCTTACCCTTTGAAATCGATCGCCATCCCGTTCACCTCACTAATTATGCGCGCTGAAGGGACAATAGGGCAACAGAAGTGAATATTTCGCGACACAACCAACAAACCCTCCAATTGGTATGAACGTGACAACGCCATGCCTCGCGCAGGCCATCAATACCCTTTCGCCAAGCGCGCAATAGTCAGGAGGCCTAGCAACGGCAGATTTAGGCTCGGTGCCTGAGATTGTCATTGCGAAGTGGCACTGTCCATCAGCGCTGTCGGTCACCGCGTGCATGACAATCACAATCGGTCATGGATTGAGCTTCTGCGCTCGCCGCTCGTTTTGGATGGTGTCGATCAAGGCTCGCAAGGCTGACGAAACATGTCGATGGCCCGGATAATAAAGGCACAGGCCGGGGAAAGGCGAACACCAATTGTCCAGCAATCGTTCGAGGCGCCCTGTGCGAAGGGAGTCGGCTACTAGGAAGTCGGGCACAAAGGCAATTCCGATACCATCGATCGCCGCCTCCACCATGAGTGCCTGATCGTTCAGTGTCAACGGGCCATTCACATTGATGGTTTCGGCAATGCCGTGCCGTTCGAATTCCCAGCGGTAAATCGCTCCGCTTTCGAAGCGAAAACGGATGCAATCGTGTTGGTAGAGGTCTTGCGGTGCGACTGGTCTGCCGCGAGCGGCGAGATAATCTGGCGATGCAACGGCGGCAAACCGTGCGGTTTCGGTGAGGCGTACCGCGATCATGTCCTGCGGTACCGCCTCCTCCAGACGAATCCCAGCATCAAAGCCTTCGGCAACGATATCGCCAAGCTTGCCGTCCGCAACAATGTCGAGATGGACACGCGGATAGTCGTGCCGGAAACGGGTCAATATTGGCCGCAGGATCAAGCGGATAGCCGCGTCGCTGGCATTGATCCGCACCGTGCCGGTCGGAACGCCGCGAAAGTCATTTACTTCCCGCAATGCCTCCGTGACTGACGACATGGCCGGTCGCAGTTTTGCGGCAAGTCGTTCACCCGCCTCGGTCGGGGAAACGCTGCGTGTCGTTCGATTGAACAGGCGAACTCCAAGGTGTTGCTCAAGGCTCCTGATGGAGTGGCTGATGGCGGAGGGCGTCACATCGAATTCAGTCGCAGTGGCCCGAAAACTCCGATGATTGGCGACTGCCAGGAATACGTTCAGGGCAAACAGATCGCCGCTTGTCGATTGGTGAATATCTTTCATCTCAGCATCAAGAATTGATGACATTGTCGTTGCAGTCAAGATTGCATAGCTTTCAATCTCGGTCGAGGAGCATTTGCGGCCGAAAAGCTCTACGTCGGGATCTTCGCCCAATACCGGGATCCAACCTGCGCCGCGAAGTCCGAACGAACATCAGACATAGAGAGAAAGAAGGATGACAATGACAAAGAAAATCCTGATTACCGGCGCCAGTTCCGGTTTTGGCCGTGGCGCGGCGATCGAGCTTGCCCGCCGTGGACACCAGGTTGTTGCAACCGCCGAAGCCTGGCCTCTGGTGCGGAGCCTGCGTTCCGATGCGGCGGAAGCGGGCGTCAAGCTTGAAGTCATCAAACTGAATCTGCTGGACGACATCGACATCGCCCATGCGGCAACCTACGATCCCGACGTGCTCGTGCTCAATGCCGGTGTCATGGAAAGCGGCTCCGTCGTCGACATCCCGATGGAACGGGTGCGCGAATCCTTCGAGATCAATGTTTTCGGCCATCTCAAGCTGGCGCAGGGCATCGTTCCCAAGATGGTGGCGTGCAAGTCCGGCAAGGTAGTGTGGACCTCGTCGATGGGCGGCATCCTCGTCATTCCGTTCGTGGGCATCTATTGCGCCACCAAACATGCCATAGAGGCCATTGCCGGTTCGATGAGGGCTGAGCTGGCGCCATATGGCGTCAAGGTCGCCACCGTGAACCCTGGCGTGTTCGGTACCGGCTTCAACGATACCGGCGCGGAGAGCCACGTGCAGTGGTACGATGAAAAAACCGCTGTCGTCCCGATGCCGGATTTCGGCAGTGCGCTCGCTGATCAAGCCGACCCGAAGGATATGATCGACGCAATGGTCGAGATCATCCCGGCAGAAGATCATCTCTACCGCACGATGCGCCCGCTCGGAACTATCGACGCCGCAAAGCAGTGGCAGGAAACGGAGTGGACACAAAATGCCTGACATTACGCTCGAATACGCGCAAAGGCTTGTTGCAAAGGGGTGGGTAGCCGCCGAGGAAGCCGGCATGAAGGCGGTGTTTGCGGTTCTAGACAAAGGCGCAAACATGGTGACGTTCTCCCGTATGGATGGGGCCTGGCTGGCCTCGAATGAACTGGCGATTGCCAAAGCACGCACGTCGGTGATGTTCCAGGCCCCGACCGACGCGCTGAACGCGCCGTTGGAGCTTGGCAAACCGGTCCTGCATTTCGATCATGTCCACCATGGCGGACTGCTCCTTGTCGGTGGTGGCGTGCCGCTGTTCGACACCGGCGGGGTCCTGATCGGCGCTCTTGGAGTATCGGGCGGTACGCCAGAGCAGGATGCGGCTATCGCCCACGCGACCACCGCCGGATAGAATATGTTCTAATTTAGCAGAACAGATATCGCATGTTTTGGGCAGACCATTCCAAAACCCTTCGGGCGGGGCGCTTGTGATCTTGATCAGTGACCGTTTCGGGAGATTTTCCGACATAGGTGCTTGGGGCGGCCCGTGACCTCAACAGGGTGCTTCCAAGCAGCTTTGGGCTCTAAGCGTGCGGATGTCCATCTTAGCCATGAGCTTGCTCGTGAGACCGTATACGTTGACGCAGACTGATCAGAACACCGTAAAATCCTCTTGCAAAGGGGCGGGCCATAAGTTTTTTGCGCGTCATGCCCCCCGCCGCGCGAAGAAGCGGTGTAGCTCGGCAATAGAGACGTGCAAGCCGATTTCGATCAGCGCCAGGCGCAGTTCCTCAAGCGAGATGTCCTTCCGCGCTTCCCAAATTGCGAGGATATCCGCCCCACGCTCCTCGATCCGACGTGAACGCATATCGCCACCCTGTGGCTTGGGAGAAAAGTCGCCAGTTTCCCGGCGCTGCCCCTGCCAGCGGATTGCCGTCGATGGCGCAACGCCAAAGCGAGCAGCTGCCGCACGGCAGCTCATTCCATCATCAACCGCCGCCAGAAGTCGCGAACGTAAATCCATCGAACGAGGTTGGCCCTCCATCACCAGCACGGATTCTGAAACAGAAATTGCGCTTCACGGGAAGCCCATTCGATTCAGAACGGTCGAAAGACGCTCTAATTGACGTGTAACGTCGCCCATTGTTTGGTTACTTCCCGCGTACGCTCAAAAGTCTTTTGAAGATGAGCCAATTGGAGCTAAATCATCTTTGTCACGGCGTGCGTGCCCAGCCCGGTCGCCTCGGGCCTTAACGCCAGATCATCACTGAAATTTGGAAATAATAAATGCCAAAGTTGAAACCGTTTCTGAGATCAAACCGCGTGACATTTATATATATAGTCTGTGCATTTGGGCTGGCAATTGACCTCGCAGAATACGCGTTGGGAAACGCACTCGCTACATATTTCTATGCAAGTGATGATCCGAATGATAGGGGAATCTTGCCGTGGCTCCTGGCGAGCGTCTATTTAGGTGCCGTTGCAGGTGCAGGCATCTCCGGGTTTCTCGCCGACAAAATGGGGCGTCGGTCGGTCATCAATATCTGCATGATTATGATCATGCTGACATCCGTTGGAGCGTTTGCGTCAGATACTCCCCAGACCTTGGCGGCGATGCGGTTCACATCAGGGATTTTTTTGGGTGCCTATCCACCTGTGATGTTAGCCTATCTAGCCGAAGTAATACCTCCTGAACGGCGCGGGAGAACGATGATGAATATAATAGCTCTCGGAGCAACCGGCCCTATCATTATCTTGTATGTGCTCAGATATCTTTCACAATGGGATGCGACGAGCATTCCTGCATGGAAATGGAGTTTTCTTGTATGTAGCGTATTGGCGCTCGGTTGCTGGCTTCTGCACCTCAAAGTGCCAGAATCTCCCAAATGGCTGAGGGTCGTCGGGCGATCTAAAGAAGCAGAGAAGATTGAAACTGATTTCGGTTTGAGTCCAATACTTATCGCGACTACGCCGAATTCCGAAGTTAAGTATTCCGAATCAAGAATAGTCTTTCCCTTCTTTCTATCGGCAGCCTTTATAGTATCATTCTCGACGATTGGCTTTCCTGTGATTATAGGATCCGTCCTAATTGAAAAAGGACTTACACTACAGTCTGCTTTATTTTATCTGGGCACAAGTGGCCTCGGAACAATAACAGGTGTATTCCTTGCAGGCGCAATAATCGATAATTTTGAGCGTAGAACCGGGCTTTTGTTGGGTGCTGGGTGTCTAATTTTTATCATCGTTTCCTTCGCAGTGGCTTCGAGCCATACTTGGCTTCTAACACTCGCTATTTTTTATACAATTGTAGTCGCAATGACGCTGCCGATCTTAACCATTTACGCAGCGGAATCGGTTCCTACATTGTTGAGGGGGCGTTTGACTGCTTGGACATGGGCTGTGCGCGGCGTTGGCGCTGCACTAGCACCGTTCGTCCTGGTTCCCGCGCTGGATCGTTTTGGAACAATTGGCCCGGCAGCTGTTAGCGTGGCGACCCTGTTCATCTTCTTGCTTATTTTGTTATGTTACGCACCGCCCAGCATAACGAATACACCCCTCAATTAGGCCACAACGCAAATGAAGGCAACGAAGCCAATTCCTTCATTTTAGGTGTTCTTTCGTCGGTGCTCTGCGGGCGTTGTTCCCCACTGTTTTCTCATCACAGATGTCATATGAGACTGACTCGAAAATCCAGTATTCATAGCAATGATATGGAGAGGGGTGTCGGTTTTCTTGATCAACTCTCCCGCTCTAATAATTCTGGAAGATAGAACGTATTGGTGAGATGTTTGACCGGTTGTTTTTTTGAATGCACGCGCAAAATGACTAGGAGACAGTTTACAGACATCCGCTAATTTTTCGAGAGTTAACGTATCGGCGATATTCGCCTGAATATAATCGTTCACCCTCTTCCACAGCAAAGGAGGCAATCCCCCGTTTAGTGCCAGTGAAGGACATCGAGCCAAAGGTGAATAGCTTCGAAGCACGTGTGTGAAGAAAACGGTGGCAAGGGCATCTAAGGACTCCTTAAACACGAACGGTGACTTAACGAGTTCATGTCGCATCGCATCGGCGAGAAACAGTGTGAAACGATCTATTTTCCCTAATAGTGGTGGCAACAATTCGATAACTCCACGATCGAATTCCTTTCCAGCCAAACGGGCGAGACGTTCTGTGTCCATAGTAACGAAAACACTCTGTTGCCATTGCCGCCATCGCGCAAAAACCTCAGCATTTTTCGGAAATATTTCGAGTGAACCCGCTGGAGCTATGCCATTCCGGCGACGATCGCTTCCAATGAGTACTTCACGTTGAGCTTGTGGTGTAATGAGAACAAGGGCTGAATGAAAAGCGGGAGTATACTTAATTTCATTCGGGCCGGTAAGCGTATAGGCAATACCCACGCCCGATGCCTCGTATTTTGGGCCCCAAGCGTCTGGAATATCACGCAAAAGCTCTTGTTCCTGCAATCGCGATAGAGAACTTCTGATTAACATACACAATCTCAAGCATCCCCAAGAAAACGTCGTCGTCAAAGAACAGTTATCGCCGAAAAAACTTCTTGCACCATTCATCATTGTTCAGGCGCGTTTTAATGTCAGACGATGTTGTTCTTGTCCAAGTTGATCTTAGCTCGTGTATCAGAAAGAATTTTTTTTTTCACGATCCTGCTTCAATCACGATGAACCCTTTTTGCATGAGATTTTATCATTTTATCACTTCAACGCTCGACGCGTTTAATGCTGCTCCGGATCCCGAACCGATGGTGAACTTGCCTCGTTGAGTAATATCATTTTGTCCCTTGTGAGCGGCATTGTGACTCATGGACTTACCTCAGAAGAATGGAGAGGTTTTCATGAGCTGAAAGGAAACCTTTATGACGAAGCGAGTGCCCTTCACGAAAGAAATTGAACGTGAGGCTGTTCGTCTGGCCGAGACGAGTGGTCGGGCCCAGCGTGAAGTTGCTGAGGACCTTGGCGTGGGACTGCCGGCGCTAACATGGTGGATTTCCCGCAATCGGGATGCAGCTTTGATGACCCTGAATTGGTTGCTGCGAACGAAGATATGGCGGCTGAGCTTAAACGCATTCGTCGCGAGAATGAGATATTGCGACAGGAACGCGAGATACTAGAGTGCTTCCCTATCTGAACGAATCGGAGGCCTTGCAAATCAGCTCGTTTCTGATTCAAACTGTCTGCCGATGGAGGTCGGCAGATATTTCAAAGGCCCTTTCTGTTGATCTTCGTATAGAGGTGGCTTGGTTTGTCTGAACAGTTTCGGGCGTTTCGCTAAGTGGATTTCCGCCTCGATTATGCCGCCACCACCATTGGTGCCAGCTCGTTGAAGTAGGCCTGATCCGGTGTCTGCCGGTCAAGGGATGAATGTGGGCGTCGGCGAATTGCCCACCTGATGTGGGAGAACGCAACGCATGCACGCCGGAAGCGCGGTTTCAAAAAGACATCGGTCAGCCATCATGCTTTTCCGGTCGCACCCATCATAATTGCGCTGGATTTCGCCGCAACAAGCTCCAATCAGACACAGGTGCTGACAGCACAAGGGAGATATTGTACGAGTTTCGAAGAGAAGTAGCCATCAAATTCGGTAGAATTAAGCGCTACCAATTTCGATTGTGCTTGTTCATCGATTATTGGGCTTCTCCGTTGACACAATAGCGAGCCGTGCCGTATCCGGTTCAATAACTCAAGTGTCAAGGCAATCTTCGTGCCGTGATAGAAAAGCCGGTGATATTAACTCATGGCAACTAGTTTAGAACTCGATATCCGTGACCTAATGACTGCACTGAGAACAACCCCCTACATAGAAGGGCGCGGGGTATGGGATCAAAAGCAGTCTACACTTGTTGGCGATTCCTATCTGCTGGTTGACGACGCTTTCGCTCTTTGCAATCTGAGTGTGCGTCTGTTCCAACCTTTTGTGAGTACAATCGTGAGACGCGATTTCATCACTCTTGAGTATCGTCAAAGGAGTGGCACCTACTTTCATCACATGAACGGTCGTGCGCACAAGATTACTTCTGGTTCAGCAACCATGACGGTTGCGGAAACTTCCGTGACCGAAATCAGAAGTCTTCGTACCGACGCGGCTTTGCAATCTTCGCGAGCCGTAAGCATACATATAGCAAGAGACCACTTGGTAGAGTCTTTCGGGTTGCGACCGGAATTATGGCGGAAAGATTATCAAACAGCTTTTTTTAACGGTCGGGATACGACGCTCTCTATGAGCGTGCAGTTGACCCCCGAGATGTGGGGGATACTGGATTCGCTGATTGACTGCGATCTGGGCGAACCCATTCGAACCGCCTACCTACGTATAAAAGCCATGGAACTTTTGCTGCTAACAGTTGTGGAGCTGAATAAATATGATCGTTCGAAAGGACGCTTCTCTCTCGTTCCAGACGAGAGGGACAAAAGGCTGATCGACGTAGCCGCTCTTATCTATCGTAAGGAAGTGGCGAGTCCTCCCTCCGTTGAAGAGCTTGCACATCGTACAGGGCTAAATAGAAATAAGCTCACAGCTGGATTTCGGGAGGCATTTGGCGTTACGCCAGCTGAATATTCACGCAGTATTCGACTACAGTGGGCCGAGGAAAAATTACGTCAAGGAGCATCAGTTGCACAAGCGGCTGTAGAAGCTGGATATGATAGTGTACCTGCTTTTGGGAGAGCATACCGACAACAGTTTGGCCGGACACCTTCAAAAAAAATCTTCCGCGAATAACGATACTCTGTTTTTCTTCACTCACTGGTGGGTGAACGTGGGGTCGTTTGCGGGAGAGGGCGAAATTCTACGTTAGAGCGTTTCATCTTTTTACAGAACCATATCCGGCATTTTCGAGATAGTTTTGGCATTCGGCGGGTTGGATGGTTTCGACAAGCCTACCAATATGCCGCCGTGTGTCGTGGACGGTGCGCTTTTGTGCATTTCTCATCCAATGTTTGATCTTGGAGAAAGCCTGTTCGATCGGATTGGTCCGGCGAATAGGGCGGCAGGAACCAGAGCCGCGCACCGGCGGCGTTGATCAATTGACGGATGGTTGCGGACTTGTGGCTGCCGAGATTGTCCAGGACGACGATGTCGCCTGGCTTGAGCACCGTCACCAACTGCTGCTCGACATAGGCGCGGAAGCACTGGCCGTCCAGTACAACCCTATCCGCAAAGGTCGTTTACGGACAGCCCTGGGCTGCCCCCTCTCGCCAAGGAGTCAGCAATACTGTGATTAACTGATCTGAGCTGACCGTGTTTCACGTATTTGCCGCTGTTTAGTCCGGATTGTCCGGATCATCGACCAGGCACCCGATTCCGTGACAACCGATATAGTTACCCTCTGTATCGAAGTTCGGTTCGCCGTTTTTGTCGTACTGCGGACGATCATCTATTTCGTCATCGGGATTATCCACTGTGCATCCAATACCGTGGCAATCATTATAGCCGCCATCATCGCGATAGTTGCTGGCCGTGTGATGACGCTTGTGTTTGTCATCTTCCGCCACGCCGGCGATAATTGCGCCAAGCACGGCTCCCGCGGCAACGGCGCCAACATCATGTCCCCGATGGTCATACATCCGGGCACCCGGATCGAAACCATCCCCTCGACCATGGTGATAACCACTTACGTCTGCAAAGACCCCGGAGCAACCCTGTGCGACCCACACATATCTGCTGTTCGGGTTATAGCCCCAAGTCTTGTTAAGAATGCAGGGCGACCCAGAGATCTGGTGAATGAGTTGCGGCTTGGAAAGCGGGCCTGCGTAACACTCATCATACTGATAATTGCGGGAGCGGCATTCAACTGTGGTCTGGGCCCGTGCGTCCCCCACAAATTGCGGCACAAACATTGTTCCAGAAAGTGCGACACTTGCCGCCACGATGGTTCTGATCATTACCCTTCTCCGATTATTACTATTGGTTTCCGAAATATTTGCGACGGAGAACGCCAAGTTCTCCTGTCTCCTGTTCCGCCAGGATCTGCAGTGTCACCTCATGAGCGATGGGATCATTGTGCCGAAAGCCGAAACCATATTTGTCAGGATGGAAAATCGGGCCGACGACCGACAGTGCACTGTGCGGATTTGAGTGCACGTAATATTCAAGCACTGGCGCATCCCCGACTATCGCCTCAATGTCTCCATTCCGAAGAGCGTCAACAGCGTCTTGGGTATTTTCATAGCTTCGAATATCAAGGCGTAACTCACGACCATAGATCTCTGCCACGCTGCCACCAAGAACACCAACTGTTCGTCCGGGCAGGTTCGCAACCGAGTTGATCTGGTGCGTGAGCGAAAGCGCGGTCATCACACTTGAAACGGACGATGTGACATAGGCAATGACCGCCACACCGCACACCATCCAAAGCCCCCCAGAAATGCGGCCCAGCCAGCCAAGAACATTAGGCCGGGTAATCTTTCCAGAAGTCGCAACTGACATGACTTCATAGAAGCTCTCAGCCAATCCGACATGCCACTGACGGGGAAAGGTTTCGTCGAACCTGCGATAGAAAAATGCGAGAAAAACTGTCGCGATGACGATGAATGACACAAGCCACAGCATGGCGCGCAAATGGCCTGCCTGTTCAAGACCGCTGATCACTTGCCAAAAACCACCGCCGTTCTCTTTGGTGACCATTATTCTCAGGCCAGCATCGTACCAGGGCTGCGAGAACAAGATTCGAGCCGCCCGTTCTTTCGTGATTGTAAGGTTCGATATCGCGACTTGCACCTCGCCGCTTTCGACTGCTGCAATCAGGGCTTCAAAAGAGGGATATTCGCGATACTCATATTGACGGCCAAGGGCCTTGGCCGATTTTTCCCATAGCTCGATAGCCATGCCGGAATAACTCTGGCCGTCCTTGGTTACAAAAGGCGCGCTGACATATACCCCGGCGATCAACGGTCCGGATGGGGTGGCCTGTTGCTGTGCCCGGCTATTGCTCACCGCGCTAAAAAAAAATGGCAAAATCAAAAACGCAGCAAACAGGGTTTTCGGTTTAAATAATCTCATTGTCTCATGGGGAGTTTATTCATTTCAGTGAGATCGGCGTGCACGATGTACACGCCGGTCTGCTACAACCTCTTGATAAGACGCTCTTCTGTCTGGCGATCTAGGGAGCGCTGAATATTCTCATTGTCCATCTGCTGTTGCTGCAACATGCATTGGGAATATTCGGATGTGCCGCGTGGAATTTCGAGATTATCACAAGCGCGTTGATAAGCTTCCCGGTCCAAATCATCGAGCGTCTGGCAACCCGACAGAACACTCGCTACAACAAAAGCCGAAGGTAGTATCAAGCGAAACATATGCAACATCCTTTCAGTTTTTCAAGTAGAGGTTATTGAAAGCTGGCTTATCCGGAAGGGGCAGGCCAGGCATTGCGGCCCAAAGAAAATCACAATGGACGGCAGCCAGACCAATTGGATTGCAATCATGCAATGTGCTGCTGAGAACTGATTGCGATAAGGTGGCAAGCTCATCATCATCCGTCAAGGAAATACACGAACAACACCATCGAGGAGATTTTCGCCGTGTCCAACGACGGATACGATCCATGCTCGACATCAATGCTGAAGTCGCTGTCAGCATCACACTCCCCGGTAGAGAGCTGATAGTTGCGTCCAGCATTTCACCACGCTTTGTTCGGCTGAAATTACGCAACAAATCCCTTGGTTCTTCGTGTGTTAACATCTTGGTAAATCATTTCGGTGCGGTCGAACATCATCAGTCAACTTCCATCAGTTTTCAGGTAATGATGTGATTCTATTCCCAGACATGCGCGAATTAATCCTATGGAACTTCCGATATGATAAACGCATCTCAAAAGCGCCCGCTTGGGGCGGAACGGAAGCATAAAGAGCGCTATAATGGTCTTATAAATTCTGACGAATATTGATCCAAACAGCCGAAGTAAGGACATAAAAGGATCCTTTCGATACCGTTCAATAAAGACCATACAGGCGTGATCTCGGTCCCTGCGGTAATAATATGCCAGCGACAAGCGCGCGGCAGGCAGAGTCTCATATGCAATAGCATGAGGAGTCCAACCGGTTCTGGCCCCCAATTTTTTCGCATCCTCATAAAGACGCCAATCTTCTCCTCCTGCCAACCCAAGGGCGGTGTTGAATCTTAGCCCGGTCTTGCGGAAGAAATGAAGGTTTCCCATCCAACTGCCTGTCGCAATTTTCAGAGCATCGGCTCGCCCTTCATTACGCCGCTTGATACAGCGTTTTTCCACGCGCTGATTGTTGTCATTGACAGCGGCCCAGACCATTCGCTGCCACCAGGAGTAGGACGGCTTCAGCGGCGCCAATCGGACCGGCGAGCCTACAATGTCGAGATCATGCAAATCACGTTCTTTTAGCAATTCGACCAGCCAATGCTCGTCCACTTCCTCGTCGTCATCCGCAAATGTCAGAATATCAAAGCTGTTCTCGGTAGCAAAACGGAGAACGTGATCTCTGGCGCTTGCGATCCCCAGCACGGGCTCAATAAGATACGTAACGTTATGGTTTGTTACTTGATCGGCAAACTTCCGAATTATCTCGGTCAAAGTTGTAACCGAATTGTTTTCAACGATGACAAAATCGATGCAGGCGTTTTCTGGCAGCTTCAAATTGCTATAGCTCAACAAAAGCCTTTCGAGCATTTGCGGTCGGTTGCGTGTCACCGTACCCACGGCGATCCTTCGTTTTTGTGAAGTATGACAATCCGCGTGCTCCATAGACTTCATCCGAACGCCGCTTTCCGGAGCGTTGTTATCCATCCATTACAATGCCGAATGTTACGTCGAGGAAGAAGGAGAGGATCGTCTGAAGCAGACGCTCTTGCCTTGCGTGTTGTTGTCGCGAGCCGAAAATCCGCTTTGGCGACCATATCTCGGATGTTGCGCGAGACATTACCATAAGGATAGCAAAAGGATCGCACCTGCTGGCCCGTCAAATCCTCCAGTTGTAGCTTTGAACGCTTTATTTGCCTGAAAGATTCTGACGGGTCGACGTCGGTGAGAGAAACATGGTCAACAGTATGTGCCCCAACTTCATTTCCCGCTCGCGCCCATTCCAGAACCTGCGTTGTCGACATGCAAGGTGTGTGCGGGATTCCTATAGCCTCATCCCATCGGTTATAGCCCCCAATCTCGCCACTTACGAAAAAGCAGGTGGCGGTAAAGCCGAGTTCACTGAGAATAGGAAGCGCGTGTTTGTGGACATTTTCGAAGCCATCATCGAACGTTATACCGACGACACGACCTTGCTTTTCGCCATTTATATACGGGGCGAGTTCCCTAAGCGACAATCCCTGGTAACCAAGCCGGGCTAACCACATCATCTGGGATTTGAAATTTTCAGGTGCGACGTTGAGCCCGCGAAAGGGTGCGCCAATTTCCGGAACGCTGGCGATTTGATGGTACATAAGGACAGTTTTCGCCATTTTCTATAAGTACGCCTTGTTGTGGGAGTAGAGGCTGAGGAGTGCCTCATAAGTCGACGAAATGAGAGCAGGACTCTCTTCTCTCGTTATTGAATTTCCGGAAATAAAGGCGGAAACACGTTCTGATGTGCGCTTCAGACGAAGAGCACTGTCGATGTCGGCCCTATAATTCCGGTTTGAAGAATGTGTCATTATTTTATCTAGGCCAATTTGACTTTTGCTATAATCTTGACCTTACCTTGCTTTGACATCATTTAGTTTTGGGTTCTCTTGAACAACTCCCAGGATTCTTGCATCGCAAAGCGACCAATGCCAGGTATTGGGACGTGTCCATAGTAAGGAGATAATTGAAGCTCTGCTAACCAGCTTCCAAAGCCAGTCAACTTCACAAAAATTGCTGACACTAGGCCAGTGCGATTTGCACCGTGCTCACAATGCACAAGCATCGGTTTGGGCGCGCCATTTAATATGGCAATCAATTTTTCCAGATCCGTTTTTGATAGTGTGTGACCAGAGCTGATAGGAAAATCTATCAGTTGGACATTTGCGCGCTGTGCTGCAGCTGCCTCTTCACGGTACCAATCCCCCTTAGCTTCATCGCGAAGATTTAGAATGCTTTTTACGCCAAAATTTTCCACTATATACTTGATTTCAGCGGCATCAGGCTGCGCCGAGCGATAAATGATACCTGGAATAACTTCATCAAAATTGCCGTTCGCAATCACGTGTACAGCACGGATTCCAGATGCGACCAGCATAACAAGAATACAAACCTTCGATATACTACTAAATCGCAGGAAAAATGAACGGCGCAATTCCCGTTGCTGAATGCGTTCAAGACCAGCCATCCACCAAGCTCCGTTCGTCGGCCAGGATCTTACGCGCATATAGAGTTGAGCGAAGTTGCTTTTCGAGCTCAAGAATGTTTCGCTTCGCCGCAAATCTGATGGTTCGTCGTCGACTGGCTGCATCTAACAGATGGCGTTCGTCTTCAAGCAACGAACCACCTAGTTCGTGACTTACCTCGGACAGAAGGTTCTTAGAGGCGGACCAGACCCGGAGACCTAGTTCCCAGGGGTGAGATAGGTCTTCATCTATGGGCCGGAATACTCGCTTCCTACAGAGCAGCCGTTTTGCTGCTTGCGGATTAATAAGATAGCCTACGGCACCATTGGCCGGTCGTTTATGGCATACAAGTTTGGAATTTCCAGCGTGTCTGGTTGAGATGACATTCTTGGCCGTGAAGTTGAAAAGTTTGATGATATCCCAGCTTCTATAATCTAGCTGCAATAGCACATCGGTTAGGAATGTCTTCAAGTGCTCATTGTCGATGATCATGGCGTCGTCTTCAAGAACTAAGCCAACGTAAACCCCATCCTCGACAATTCGCTGCCAGACTTTACGGTGTCCTTTATAAACGGCAATTTCACCGGTTGTCAGAGGACGCTTATAACGGAAGAAATTGGTCAGCCCATTATAGTCGGACGACGAAACTTCTTCCGTAGTGTAGCCTTGAATAAACTGATGGGAAATTCCAGTCGCCGCCCATGTCTGCATCGAACTCTTGCGCCGCGCTCCATCGTCGGCGTCGACCGTAAGTATATAAGCTTGTAAAGCTCTGCTATTGCTGACAACCGATTGCACGAAGTATCCCCAATTTCCGCGTTAATGTCATCTCGCGAAATTATCCGGCAATCGCAATCATGTTTTCTGCAATCAGATATAATCTGGTCAGAATCTAATATTTTGATCGTTATCTGACATCAGATAAATGCTCTGATAAGATTGATTAATACTCGTCATATATAATAATCGCTAGAATATAGACAGGTCGATTTTGTTCATGATTCCAGTTCAGACGATCCCAATCTGCCAGATGGTTGCCTTTTCTCTCCATGAATTGTAGCAAAAATTGCGAATGACGCGCAGGAAATGGCAGCAAGGATTGCCAGTCCATGCAAGGAATATTCCATCGCGAGGCCACCAAGCAACGGACCAAAGAGTGCTCCTGTACCCCATGCTACGGAAAGCAACGCATAGATGCTGACGAGTTCTCCACCGTTGTAACGATCACCCAGCGCTGCGATCACCATTGTGTAGATGCCCGCAAATGCCCCGCCCCAGACAAAAAGGAGCGGATAGGCAAACCAGGAGTGCGCGAGCGCGATCGGCCAGATCATTGCGCTACATGCAGAAAACGAAGCGAGGAATATGATGAGCATGGGACGGCTCATGCGATCCCCAAGCCAGCCAATGGGTAGTTGCAAAACAATGGAACCGGTCAGAAGAATAGTGAGGAGAATCGTTGCTGATTTTTCGGGCCAGCCAAGATTGACGGCATAAACGGGCAGGAGGCTCAGTCCTGCCGTTTCCAGACCGGCATTCAATGCCGCTGCTGCAACTGCAACTGGGACTACTTTCAGATAACGGAAGGGATTACCACTGTCATCTGGTTCGGGCATGACGTCGCGAGGGTGGCCCAGAACTAGAGCGAGGCAGGCTATCAGGGCAAGGCCCGCTCCGATGAGAAAGGCAAGGGATTGTTGACGGCCAACGAGTGCTAGTATTGCCGGGCCCAGTGCCATGCCCGTTGATAGTGCAGCGACATAAATCGCAATTGTGCGACCCCGTTTGGCCTCGCTTGCGATCTGGTTGAGCCAAGTTTCAGAAACCACCAGCAGGGTTTCCGAAGCGGCACCTAGAGCCACGCGTAATGGAAACCACAGCAAAAATACCGGCACGACAGGGAAAAGAGTAAAAAGAACGCCAGCGAGAAGAATCGCCCCTTTGGCCAATTTACGAAAACCAAGTCGTAACGACAGTCCAGGCAAAAAGGGAGCTATCAGCAAAACGCCGATAGCATGCATGGCGCTGTTTGCTCCGACGATGGTTTCCGAATATCCTGCGTCCACCAGTTCAAGTGCGATCAATGGTGCGCTCAGACCATAGGTAAGGCCAAAGATGGCGGCGGTCAGAATAACAACGAATGTGGTCATATCTGGTCTGGTCACATTTCGCTCCGTTCGCCTTGTGGCAGAACGTGTTGTCCTGCCACTCGGCTTCGGTCGCGGAATGCTTCCTTCAGCTTCCTGCGCCAGCGGCGGTTGCTGCGTTCAACCACCTGAAAGAGTAGACGCGTGTAGTCAAGGACCATTCCTGGTGTCCAGGTCATGGCTTCTGCCCGTCCGCGTATGATACGCATCATCCAGAAATGTGGATCACTTACAATGCGAAGAAAATCACGCAAGGGCCTTCCGGTAAAGGATGAACCTTCGAGTGCTGCATCCAGTGCCTGGATAACCGTCGTCGAGCAGTTGCGCGCGGTCAGATTATAGGTTCTGTCCTGAGAATAGGCATTCCAGAACACGCCAAGCGCTTCAGGATTGAAGCGTGTAAAGGTAATTTTCTGATCCGGCATGCACCATGCAGCAGCTTCCGCTGCCAGGGATTCATTGAATCGTCCCGCCACATCATTTTGATGGCCAGCATTGAGAAGGGCGCGAAAATCGTCCGGCCTGTGGTCAATGTCGTCAAGAGGGTAGTGACTTATATAAAGATCAGGAGGCATCTCCAGTGCACTATGGCCAGTCGAGATCACGCCCTTTTTGTCGACGGCGGCAACGTACCGATCAATCAATATTCGTCTTTCGGGATCGGTTACCGAGCCGATTGCTGTCCAGACATAGACATTGAGAATGCCATTGTTATCGAAATTATTCTGGCCCCGTTCTATCAATGTGGACCGAGAATTTCCACCCTGCCAGTTACGAGCCATGTAAAGCGGCAGGGCTGTGACGGAGGCTCCGTCGGGAAGTGCACGTAACTGAACCGCCATGCGCAGCAATGCATAACCGGATGTAAGGAGGAGGAGAGCAAAACAAAAAGGAACGGTGAGACGATGAGGAAGGGGTTTTGATGCGAGGATCATAACGGCAAGGCCGACCTCGATCAGACCTGCTGTGATACCTACACGCCACCGCTTGCTATGGACGACAAAGGCCGATGCCATCCGGAACAGGCCATCGGTAAGAAATGCCAGACCAAACAGAATTGATGCGGCGATGTTATTGTCCCAGGGCACATCGAACACAACAAATGCGGCAAACAAGAATGCCATGCCGCGGAGGATGTCAATCCAGTGGACCCCAGCGCCACGTGCGCAGGCGGCCGTAATTTCAACCACGCCTTCGATGATCAGGAATATCGCCAGCGTGTCGAGCACAACTGAAAGTCTACCATCGCCGAGATCATAGAGAATACCAAAACCAAACAGTATCCAGATGCCACCGGCAGTTGCCAGGATCCACCACATTGGCTTGAGGGCTTGTGCGCCTAGTAATAGGAAAACGAGCCTGATCATGATATCACCTCGGCACAGCGAGCGAAGACAAAATTAGTATACGGCTTCTGCAGGATACGCTCTTCAGTCGAACGGTCTAGGAGCCGCTCAATGTCATCGTTGTCCATGCGTTGCTGCTTTAGTCTGCACACGTCATACGTCGGTGTTCCACTCTTGATGCCGAGTTTGTCGCAGGCTCGCTGATAGCTTTCCCGTTCCATTTTCTCTAGTGTCTGGCAGCCGGATACGGCGGTCGCGGCAACCGCGCCGCAAACAAAGGCAGCTAGTCGTAAAAAACGCGAAATCTCCTTGCTCGCGAAGGGCATTGGTCGGAAGAGTTCAGGGAAAAAGCTTCGTCTCGACGTTTTCAGAGATAAGCGAGCAGTGCAGCGTAATGGGCCTCTTTCGCACTTGCGAAAGAGCGCCGTCAATGAAGTCGCAACTCAGAATATTGTCCGGTCCAGACTTGCGACCTGACGCGACGTTCAGATTGACTTTAACTGGTCCATTCACCCAATCGATACGCTTTACTTCCACTTTATCGCCCGAAATGTGCACCTTTTGTCCCGTGCCGACAATCTCGACTGTTTCATCACTTGGAGAAAGACTGATCAGCCCGATTTCATTGACATGATTTGCGGCACTCTTCTTCGGATCACCATAGTAGCTGGCAAAGGCAATGATCGTTTCATGGTCAGCGGCCAACTTTGCTGCCGCTTTATCGGACAGCGCGATGGTGACATCGAATCCCATGTCGGGTCCAGCTGCCATGGCGGCGGTATTCAGACCCATGACTGCGAACAGCAAACCAGCAAATTGAATTCTCCAGCTCCGCATCCCTATAGTCTCCATCGAACCGTTATCGTGTTGCAAGTCGTGATCGCCATGATGGCTCTATTCAGAGTTTACTAATCAGCCCTATATAAAAAAGCGCCGGGATAGCTAATTGAATACTGTGAGCTACGTTGGGAATAGGGTGATTTTATTATAAAGATCAAGATCCTGATATTGCCCCGTTAAAGATTGCCAGTACTTTTATCTGCATGGATGGCGTCTCTGCGAAGACGCATCAAGAAGCGACATGCATGTGTGCGAATGGCGGTATTTGGAGGAGACTCCGATATAGGTTAGGGTATTTAAGCATGAAGCCAATGGTTTGGCGTGGTCTTTTCCTGTCCGGGATAATAATGACTGCCTATATGTTCAGCGTCGGTGCCGTGACGGAAGCGCGTGCCGACAACTGCGATACACTTCAGACACAAAGTGAAATCACCGCCTGTTTTGGTGATGACGAAAAAGCAGCGGATTCCACATTAAACAAGCTTTACCAATCGCTCATACACGAGCTATCCGATGCTGACAAGCAACGCCTTCGCGATGCCCAGAGAGCGTGGATCAGCTTTCGAGACAAGGAATGCACATTTCGTGTGGCGCCTTATGCTGATGGATCGGTCGCGCCTTCGCTGACGGCAAGTTGCGTAGCGGCTCTTACTGCACAACGTGTTGTTGACTTGCGCCAGCAGATGGACTGCGAGGAAGGCGATCTTTCCTGCGTTCCCCGTACGAATGGGGCAAAAAGCACAGTTCCGCTCAGATCCGCGCAGAAACAGACGTCGTCGCACGGAAGTATGGATCAAGGGGCATGCAGTCAGGCAATTGGCCTCCAGAAGGCCAAAGAAATCGTAGATCGCTGTCTCGACATGTCGGGTTCCAGTCATCCCCCATGCAATGTTGAAAATAGTTGCAACATGATGATTGAGGAGATCCGGCAAGGATGTGCTGCGAGCGGTGTGGATGCGCCAAAATATTGCGCAAACTATCGTTAGTCAGATAAGTCACTGCGATTTACCTTGTCGGGTTTAGTCGATTGTAACTCGTATTATAGTGAGGATTAGAAATGACAGCTTCTCGTCGCGTTAAGTTGATCGCTGTCGCATCGCTGACAACGGTGGCATTGGGCGCAATGCATTCGATCGCACTTGCAGGTAGTGCGCGAATTAGTGCGATAAACGATGGAGGGCGAAGTGTTTTGCTTCCGTTTTCGGTCACTTGCGAGTATGCAGATGGAAACGAAAGCAATCCGGTAAATTACTCTGTTTGGACAGGGAGTTCAACGGTGGTGAGCGGATGCGATAAATTCGTTATCTATTACACTTCATCGCGCGGTGTAAAGTATGACTATGAAGTGTATCCCGGGCGTTCATATTATTTCGAATGGGCGGGAAACCACTGGGGGTTTTACGAAAACTAAGCCTTTCCAACTCGCAGTTGGCCGGCGAAAATCCTGCCAATGCACAGCCACTAGTTTCAGTATGAACTTCACTCCAAACTTCGTCGTTTGCTGATCAAACTTAAAGTGACCGATTTATTCGAGCGAGTACAAATAAAGAAAGCCCTACCAATGTTCCGACCCCTTCACGCAGCCTTGGCCACACTGCTAGTAACAGCGCTTCCGTTGACGTCTTACGCAGCTGATCCTTGTGCGACGGTCGATCAGCGTCTTACGCTTGACCTAAAAATACAATTTGCTCCACTCATTGCGAAAAGCGTCGAAGGTAACGTGAAGTCTTCAAGAATCGATATCGATTCCATTATGCGTTCAGGCACTTGGACTATTGTCCATGCTTTTACTCCTGTCTCTGATCCCGGCTATTTCTTCTTCGACTCATCAACTGGTGATAACGTATTCAAGGATGTCTGGGGCGGTATCGCCGAGAAGGGAGAAGCGCCTCAAATAGCAAGATGGGCTAGAAGTCTCGGTGCCAACAAGGCTATCTCGGCATGTTTTGCCAGCACAGTTGCCGTGGTTGAGTGACAGTAAGAACAGATTTACTGGCATAAGCGATCAGTATCATGTCCGCTGGGACCGTGTTCTTCACTGGCTCGAAAACAGTCTGATGCTCGCGAATCAAAGGAGACTAAGCGTAAAAAGCTATGGACGGAGCTGCTTAGGAGTTACTCCCCAATATTTTCTCATAAGAGATGTCATATGGCTCTGGCTGGCGAAACCACAAAGTGCCGCGATAGTGCGTAGTTCAAGTTGATTGTCTTTGATCATTTGTCTCGCGTGCGCCAAACGCCGCTGCAATATAAATTGATGCGGGGGTATACCTTTTGTTTTCCGAAACGTTCGCACGAGGTGGCTCGGCGAGCAACCGGCAATAACTGCGAGCGTGTCTATGGCCAGAGAGCTACTGATATTGGTGTCGATGAACTCCTCAATTCTGCGCACAACTAGCGGGGGGAGACCACCCTGGTGGCGCATCGATCTTTGCTGCACAGTAATGGAGGAGCGGGCGCGCAACATCTGCAGCCAGAATAAGACGTTCAGGGGCTCCATCGCATTCGCACTCGGTCCTTCAGGACGGATAAACTCCTGATGCATAAGCTTAGCGATTGCTGACGAAACGGGATCTGTAGTTCCTGGCTGTGTTGGAATCAAGTCAATATCGTCGCAGCCAAACTCCAAACCTGCCAATTGCTTGAGTCTGCATGGAGTTATCGTAGTTAGAATGCACTCTTTTTGTGCGTGCCAGCGCGCAAACATGTCGGTACTAGCTGGAATGAGTTCGATCCCACCGGCAGGTGCATCGAAAACGGTCGTGCGGTTAGTGCCTACGGCTACCTCGCGTCGTGGCTGTGGTGTTGTGAGAATAAGTGCGAATGGTTCGGGTGTTGTGAATTTGATTTGGTTCGCGCCTGTCAAAGCACGCATAATCCCGCCATCTTCGACTTCATGTACTTCGCCCCAGCTAGGCAGTGTCTGCAACCAAGACATGTAGCCCCACACTTCAACTCTATTAGCGAGCTTCACGCATACGTGTCATTCCAGTCAGAATTGATTATAACGATCAATATTTTTTGAAAAAGGGAAAGGCACGGGTTATACACAGTTTGTGCCACTTGATTGCCCATGCGGCTGGCATGCTTCGACCACGGAAAGCGGCGGAATACGAGGTTTTGATGCGGGGAAGAAGATCAACGGTCGTAAGCGTCATGTTGTAGTTGATACTTTCGGCCTGATGGTTGGTCTCGTGATCCATTCTGCGGGCATTCAGGACAGAGACGGCGCGCCGGATGTCTTGAAAACCATTCTCAAACGATAGCCGTGGCAACGACATATCTTTGCTGACGGCGGATACGCAGGACCAAAGCTCAAAGGCAAGCTGGAAAAGGTCGGGAAGTTTACGCTGGAAATCGTTAAGCGGTCCGATCGCGCTGAAGGTTTCGAACTACTCCCGCGCCGATGGGTTGTCGAGCGCACATTTGCATGGCTGGGACGGTGTCGCAGACTGGCCAAAGACTTTGAGAAAACCATCGCTTCCTCTGAAGCGTGGATCTACATCGCAAATATCCGCTTCCTCACGCGAAGGATCGCAAAAGCCTGATATCGTTGCGTTCATTATGATTCAGGCTCTAAAGACTTGGCTCGATGGCATCAGGCCGAAGGTCGTACCGGATACCAAGCTCGGCGATGCTGTGTCCAACACCCTGAACCAATGGGATTACCTGACGCGTTACACAAGCGACGGCAGATGCCGATCGATAACAATATTCTGGAACGTGGCATCAGAGTTTTTGCGACCAGAAGAAATCATGGCTGTTCAGCGACACTGCTGACGGAGCCAGGGCCAGCGCAGTGATCTATAGTTTGATACTGACAGGCTATGCCTGTGACGTCGACCCTCTGATCTGGCTGCGGCACGTGCTCACAGCCCGTGCTCCGATAAGCCCTCAATAAATGTAACGAAATCCTCAATTATTAAAAAACAATCACAATCGAATGGTCATCAAATATCATCCCTTTCTGTCTGGCAATGACGAGTATAACACGCTCGATTAATCACCGCATCTGTATCGAAAATGGGGCTTGACCGTAGATGCAAATACCTTCGTTGTCTGTGATAATACCTGCATTTAACGTCAGCAAGACGATCATCGAAACGCTTAACTCGCTATATAGGAACATAAACTCTTCATTCGAAGTAATCATAGTTGACGATCAGTCTGAAGACGGCACAGTACAGAAAATCGAGAAATTCATAAAACAAAAATCCAAGAATAATATTCGAATACTTGTAAATGAAAATAATAGCGGCCCGGGGGTAAGTCGGGATAGAGGTCTCTCGCAGGCGCGTGGGAGCTTCATTCTTTTTTTTGACGGCGATGACATACTGAGACCAAATGCTGTTGATACAACAATTAGATTGCTCATTGATAGAAACGTCGATGTGGCAATTTTACCATACAATATAATCTATGGATCTCAGAAAACCGGAATTGGAATGTGGGATTCAGATAAAGCAATATTTGACGCGCTAGTTTTGGCACCTAAGGGTGAAGTGCGCCCGGTCGACTTTCCAAAGCTTCTAAGCCTCACTAACTATCCTTGGAACAAAATAACTCGTAAGTCTTTTCTAGAACAAATAAGTCTTTCCTTCGGTAACCTTCGCCTTCACGAGGATATAATTGCTCATTGGAAAATATTATTGAATGCAGATAACGTTCTGATAAATAAGATTCCTATCTGTGATTATTATTCTAATCCGGATGGAAGTAGCGCTACAAATAATAAAACTACCTTACGTTTCCAGTCAATCGACGCACTGAGGGGGCTTTACATTTATATTTGTTCAAATCCCAACTATCATTTCGCGATTCCTACATATATAGAGTTTTCATTGAATCTCATATCTTGGGCCTACTCCAATATTGTGGCTGAGCACAAAGATGAGTTCAAACGAAAGGCGAGGGAGTTATTGATACAATATGATCTTCGTTATCTTCAGGTAATATTTCATCGAGATCGTCACCTGTATAGCAAAGTATACTCATTAATCGTAAGAAATGAGGTTAACTAGAATGAATCCACTGCTTTCCGTTATTGTTACATCATATAACATAAAAGATTACATAGGTGAATGCCTGGATGGTATTATCAATCAAACTCTAAGTGATATAGAGATCATAATAGTCGACGACGGATCCAATGATGGCACAACCGATATTATTAGAAGGTATGCTGCTGCGGACAGCAGAATTAGGCCGGTCTTATTGGATAACAACTCTCCTGGTGGGGTTGCCACGCCAGCGAACATCGGCCTCAAGATGGCCAAAGGTGAGTATATCGGGTTCGCAGATGGCGACGACGTTTATGATCCTACTATGTTTGAGAAACTATACTTATCTGCAAAGCGATATGATTCTGACATAGCCATTTGCAGTTTCATGGAGTTTGACACAGATACGAGAGCCAGAACGTCGGCTCATGACTATTCATGGCAAACTGTTTGTGCTTCTCGATCGATAGAATTGGAGTCTGCACATGACAAGGTTGATATCTTGCGATTGCTTCCTGTACCTTGGCGGAAAATATACCGTAGGCGTCTAATTGAGGACAATAGTATAGCGTTTCATGAATGTGCGCATTTTTTTGAAGATAATTATTTTCATTGGCTTGTCACCATAGCTGCAAGAAGAGTTAGTATTATCGATGAAGTTTTATGCTTCCATAGAAGAAATCGTGTT
Organism: Ochrobactrum sp. PL_is483; assembly: GCF_055816855.1. Classification (NCBI taxonomy): domain Bacteria; kingdom Pseudomonadati; phylum Pseudomonadota; class Alphaproteobacteria; order Hyphomicrobiales; family Brucellaceae; genus Ochrobactrum; species Ochrobactrum sp. PL_is483. The sequence continues at coordinate 1,983 of NZ_JBVPGS010000030.1, read as the reverse complement.
GGTCAGACTATGCTATCTGGAGGAGAGAAACTCCTTGGTGTCTTCTATCAGCACGAGTTAATAATGGCTTTTATAGCAGATCGCGACGATGGAAATCTATACAGCAAGGAAGCGGCTCGCTGGCTTGTAGGGCACGTCTCGTGGGTGAGTCAGACGTTGTCTAGGCAGTATGCAAGAGAGTTTTATAATTCCGCAAGGGCAGAGTTGTTAAGGCATAAAAAATCCAACATAAGACTGTTTTGTTCAGGGCAGGAATGTGACCGACAGACGGTAGAATTACTCGTATGGATGCTCGGTAGTCGGCCCGATCTATTTGAGGAGGCTCTGAACGGAAAATATGACAGGTCATTTCTTCGAAGAGCATATTTCAACAGTATTCGTCTTGGTTTTTGCGGTTTTTGTAAAGCAAGTCTGAAGTATATATTCAGTTTGCTGCGCAGGTCATTGCTCGAAAAAAAATCCCATCGGGATGAGCAATTAAATGCTATAATTCAACTTATCCAAGAATCTGACAGGAATATTCACAATCTTCATACGCGCTTGAACGATGTTGAGCGAGTAGTCGAGATTGGTCTCATTAATATTGCAGAGAATAACGCTGTCGCGTTAAAGAGGAATCAATAGTTTGATTATATACTTGGTTTCCGCCGCCGGCTATCCAAATTATGGAGATGAGCTCATTCTTAAGAATTGGGTGAATTATCTTCTCGAAAAGTTTCGGGATGCAGAAATCTGGATTGACGTTCCGTTCCCGACTAATGTTGCATTTTATTTTCCGTTAGGAAATATTAGAGTGACAAACGTATTGTGGAGATTAGTAACAGAGAGTAATTTTGATGACATTGAAGGATACGTCTCTAACGTCTGTCAGAAGATAAAGCATCTTGGATCGCCTAGATTTGACGAAGCGCTAATTAAACTACGCGATGTCAACGTAATCCACATTGTAGGTGGCGGGTACATTAATGGAATATGGCGAAGAAATATTGGCATTCTTTGTGCTGCGGGAGCGTTAAAAGAACTCATAAACTGCCGTATATACATGACAGGAGCAGGGTTGTATCCACCAGTAGCGCCGGTAGACTTTATAAACAGTATCGTAGGCAACTTCGATTACGTCGAGGTGAGAGATGAAAAGTCGGCAAACGGACTTAATGTAAATTTGGGCTATGACGACGCATACCTGAGTTTAAACACACCTCACACGGGTTTCGCAGGTCGGGAGATTCCATCTATAATGGTATGCATTCAGCGCGACCAAGTAGATGATGTTTTTTTTTACCGTGCAGTGAAAGCGGTTGAGGAACGCATCAAGCGTTATCGTACCAAGCATGTTTCTGTTGGGTATGTTGAGGCTATTCCGGGGGAAGATCGAGCAGCATATATGATGCTTGCCGATTACATCCCGGACAAGTTCTTTTTTAATGCTATGGATACTATTAATCATGGTCTGCCTTTAAAGCGTACCCAACGGTGGTACACTACTCGTTTTCATCATCACTTAGTTGCATCTATGAATGGTTGCGAAGGGGTAGCTTTAGTGGGCAATGGCGACTATTATGATGTGAAGCACTCGTCATTAATAAGTAACGGGACGGGCTGGTCATTGTGGAATGCGAATTGCGTTACCAAGCTGCCATTTCCCAGCCTGTCGTCAAGTTTCAGCGAATTGGCCAGCGATATTATTTTATCTAAACATTCGATCGCCGAGTCTTTGTACGAGGATGCTCTGTTGGAGTTAACGCTACGATAATTGAGGTGCCCCCAATAAATTAGGCCATTCAGAATTGGAATTTTCTACCTATGATTCCTTTGTTGATAGCCACTGAGAATTGACCCGGCGGGGGTGCGGATAAAAACTTGGACTGGTTTTACGTCACAAAGCCAAGACTGTTTCGATATTCGATTGGGCTTCGAGCGCCAAGCGATATCTTGATCCGTTTCTCGTTGTACCACCGAATGTAGCCATCAACTTCATTGATA